>JALHMA010000268.1 GCA_022844265.1 Saprospiraceae bacterium
GCGAAGTGATTCCACGTGAAAACAACCATGTCCGCCTGCACGAAAGCCTGAAAGACCCGAACGGTATGCCGCAATTGGTGATCTCTACGGAATGGTCGGAAAATGAAGATAAAATGGTGGCCGATTTTATGGAGCAACTGACCGAAATGTTGACCGGAGCAGGTTTTAAAGACGTTCAGGCACGGGATTCACATGCCAACCCCGGCAACGACATCCACGAAATGGGCGGCGCACGTATGGGCAACGATCCCAAAACTTCCGTACTCAACAAATGGAATCAACTCCATGGCTGCAAAAACGTATTTGTCACCGACGGCGCCTGTATGACTTCCGGCAGTACGCAGAATCCCTCGCTGACCTACATGGCGATCACGGCCCGGGCGGCGAATTACGCGGTGGAGGAATTGAAGAAGCGGAATTTGTAGGTTAGTTATCGGTTATCCGTTATTGGTTATCAGTGTTGATAATCAAGCATTTGCAAGGAATTTAATCAAAACTGTTTTGTTTACTGCAGAGTTTTTTTACCACATAGACACATAGATTTAACACATAGATCACATAGTTTTTTACCACAACGGACACAAAGTGGTAAAAAACTATGTGATCTATGTGTTAAATCTATGTGTCTATGTGGTAAAAAAATTACGCGGTAAAAACTATAAACATCACTACGTTTGAGGCAGGTTTTTTTCTACTTCAATACTTCTTCTGATGAACAAATTTGGCTGTTTATTTCTCTTCCTTTTATATACCAGTCTGTTAACCGCCCAAACCCGCAGCCGTCAGAACTTCGACCGCGACTGGAAATTCAGTTTCGGCCACGCCCACAACCCCGAAAAGGATTTCAACTACGGACTGGAAACCGTTTTGTCCAAGTCGGGCGGCGCCCAGAATACAGCCATCGAGCCGCGGTTCAAAGACAGTTTGTGGCGCTCGCTGCACCTGCCGCACGACTGGGCAGTGGAGTTGCCTTTTGTCAACGACCCGGCGTTCAATGTCATGGCGCACGGCTACAAACCTTTGGGCGGAAATTATCCAACGACGAGCATCGGCTGGTACCGGAAACACTTTACGGTGGCAAAAACGGAAGAAGGCAAACGTTTTCAGGTGCAATTTGACGGCGTTTACCGCGATGCGGAATTTTGGATCAATGGTTTTTACCTCGGCAACAACAAAAGCGGCTACATCGGGGCAGCCTACGATATAACCGATTTTCTGCGGTTCGGAGCGGATAACGTGCTGGTTGTCAGGGCCAATGCCACGCAGTACGAAGGCTGGTTTTACGAAGGCGCAGGCATTTACCGGCACGTCTGGCTGGATTCTTTTGACGACACCCATATCGCCAACGACGGCGTTTTTGCACATGCCAAAATAGACGGAAAAAACGCGACCCTTACCGTCGAAACGGAATCGGTGAACGAAGGCGATGCAGCCGCTGCCCTGAGCACCGAAGTGATTTTATACGACCGGAACGGCAAAGTAGCCGCACAATCGCCGCCGCAAAACATACGCCTCGAAGTCAATAAATCAGGCACGACGACGCATGTTGTCAACTTCGCCAATCCGCGGCTCTGGAACCTGGACGACCCTTATTTGTATCGCATTCAGGTAAATTTGAAAAAAGCGGGTAAAATAGTGGATCAGCAAACCCTGAAATTTGGATTTAGAAAAGTAGAAATCAAACCGGACGGATTGTTCCTGAACGGTAAAAAAACAAAAATCCTCGGTGTCAACTGCCATCAGGATCATGCGGGCGTGGGCAGCGCTTTGCCTGATTACCTGCAATATTACCGCATTAAATTGCTCAAAAACCTCGGCGTCAATGCCTACCGGGCCAGCCACAACCCGCCGACACCGGAATTGCTGGATGCCTGCGACAGCCTCGGCATGCTGGTCATGGACGAAACGCGGCTGCTCAATAGCGGCGCGGAATACATGGATCAGTTCGTCCGCCTGTTGAAACGCGACCGCAGCCGGACCAGCGTGTTTATGTGGTCCATCGGTAATGAAGAAGGCTGGATTCACACCACGCCAACCGGAAAAAACATTGCCGAAACACTCCTGAAAAAACAAAACGAACTCGACCCGACCCGCACGGCCACTTATGCCGCCGACCTGGCCAACGTCTACAAGGGCGTGAATGAGGTCATTCCAGTGCGCAGTTTCAATTACCGGCAATTTGCCGTCGCCGACTACCACCGCGACCATCCCAACCAGCCGATCATCGGCACTGAAATGGGCAGTACGGTGACCACGCGGGGCATTTATGAAAAAGACAGCATCCGGGCGTATGTACCCGACCAGGACATCACGGCGCCCTGGTGGGCCAGCACGGCGGAAACCTGGTGGACCCTGGCTGCCGACAACGATTTTTGGCTGGGCGGGTTCGTCTGGACGGGCATCGACTACCGCGGCGAACCGACGCCTTATATCTGGCCGAATATCAATTCGCATTTCGGCATCATGGATATGTGCGGTTTCCCGAAAAATATCTATTACTACTACCAGTCCTGGTGGACAGACAAGGACATTCTGCATATATCGCCGCACTGGAACTGGCGGGGAAAACGCGGCCAACCCATCGAGGTCTGGGTCAATTCCAATGCTGAAGAAGTTGAACTGTTTCTGAATGGCGCCAGCCAGGGCAAAAAAACAATGCCCCGCAACGGACACCTGAAATGGTCGGTCATTTACCAGCCCGGAAAACTCGAAGCCCTGGGTTACAAAAAAGGTAAAATCCTGAAAGCCAAAGTTGAAACCACCGGCGTCCCCACCGAAATCGTGCTGACGCCGTATAAAACAACCATGTTGGCCGACGGGCAGGACGTGTCGGTGATGAATGTTACGGTACTCGACAGCGAAGGCCGCGAAGTGCCCGATGCCAGTAATATGATCCAGTTTGTTGTGGAAGGCGACGCCAAAATCATCGGCGTCGGCAACGGCGATCCCTCGTGTCACGAACCCGATAAATGTGTCGATGGCGCCTGGCAGCGCAGCCTGTTCAACGGAAAATGCCAGGTGCTGGTTCAGGCAGGTACCAAACCCGATAAAATTCATATTGAAGCGCTGTCACCCAATTTATGGGCCGGGTCGACCGACGTTCACACGGTCAGTTTGGCCCAACTTGCCAGTGTTACGATTGATCAGAAATATGTATTGAAAGGAGAAGCCGCCAAACCCAGAAAAGTAGACAAGATGATCGGCGCCGATATTTCATTTTTGCCCGAACTGGAAGCGCGGGGTTTGAAATTCAAAGACAACGGCGTGGAAAAGGATGCCATTGAAATCCTGAAAATGCACGGATTCAACTATGTCCGCCTGCGCATTTTCAACGACCCGGCCCAGGAAAAGGGTTACTCGCCTCAAAAAGGTTTTTGCGACCTGGAGCACACCAAAGCCATGGCAAAACGGGTGAAAGCCTCCGGCATGAAACTGCTGCTCGACTTTCATTACAGCGATTACTGGGCCGATCCGGGCAAACAATTCAAACCGAAAGCCTGGGAAGGGCTTGATTTTGAAAACCTCAAAAAGGCCTTGTACGACTACACCTTTCAAGTCATCAGTGAATTAAAAGCGCAGGGTACTACCCCCGACATGGTGCAGATCGGCAACGAAATCAACCACGGCATCGTCTGGCCGGAAGGCGCAGTTGCCAACCTCGACAGCCTGGCACAATTGCTCTGTGCAGGCACCGCCGCCACCAAAGCCGCCGATCCGAATATTGTAATGATGCTCCACGTTGCCCTGGGCGGACAAAATGACGAGTCCGTATTTTTTATTGAAAATATGATCCGCCGCGGCGTGCATTTTGATGTTATAGGCGAATCGTATTACCCGAAATGGCACGGTACACTGGACGATTTGCGCGATAACCTCAACGACCTGGTTCGCCGTTTTGACAAAGACGTGATCGTGGTCGAATATTCCGCCAAAAAGGAGGAAGTCCACAACATCGCGTTCGATTTACCGGGTGGAAAAGGGAAAGGTACCTGCATCTGGGAACCCCTGAGTACCTGGGAATCTATATTTGACCGGGAAGGGAAATCGAATGACTGGTTGAAGTTGTATGATGAATTTAAGAAGCGGTACCTGGATAAATGATTTTACCACATAGGACACATAGATTTTCCACATAGAACACATAGCGTAGAGTACTCTAAAAACTATGTTTTCTATGTGGAAAATCTATGTGTCCTATGTGGTAAAAACTATGTTCCTATGTGGTAAAAAACCGAATCACCGTTTCCACACCTCATCTATCTGCCCCTGAAGGTATTGCAAACTAAATGCCGCCATCCCGGACAGGTTTTTCCAACTGCCTTCGATCCCGATCTTCTGGTGGTAGCCTATCTGATGGAGCGCACGCAGGTAAGGCCGGAAATCGGCGCCGGTAACCCCTGGCGGCGTTCGTTGCTCTTTTTCGGCGATTTCCACATGAACCAGGTATTTTTTTGTTTTTGCAAGAATGTCAGGCGCTTCGTTTTCCCTGAGCATGTGGTAAATATCCGCGTCCAAACGCAGGTTGGGGTGATTTACCTTTTTGACGATGTACAGCGCTTCCTCTACGGTATTGATAAAGTTGGTTTCGGAAGAATTCAGGTTCTCAAGCGCCACAACAATATTATAACGCGCGCCGGCAGCCGCTATTTTTTTTCCGATGGCGATTATTTGCCGCCGGGCAATTTTCCTGTCAAACCCCTCCGGCACCCGCCGCGCGCCGCCGCTGCCCCAGATAATCAGGCGGACATTGGTTTGGCTCAACCGGTACATGACACTGTCTACATAAGCCAGGACCGCTTTTTCATTTACCTTGGGGCCGACTAGTTTCAGTTCCCCGGGAATAAATATATTGACGGCATAAACGGGTGTTTTTAGTTGTTGGAACAAAGCCACATTCTTTTGGAATGCCGCCTCTGAAACGGTTCGGGGTGAAACGAACCTGCCAATGGATACGACCATGCAGGAATAACCCGCAGCGGCCAGAATACTGTCGTTTTCAGGGTTTTCGACGATGCCGATGCTTGGTTTGAGCTGTACTTTCTGGGCTTGTGTTTGCCCTGAAATGCAGGCAAACAAGATCATTAAAAACAGATTTTTCATATTGTTTGCAGATTTTACTTCGGCTAAATTAATCCTAAAATCGGCAAGTATAGCCTCACAGTTTTTCCCACATCTTAAATCTTACTTCATGGTTTGTTTGCAAACGCAGGAAATAAACGCCCGCAGGTAATTGGTCGGTTTCTATTTGCCACTGTTGCAGGTTATCCATTTCCGGAAAATGCCTGGTTGACATCAATTGACCACCCACAGAAAAAACGGACAAACTGGACTGAGAAGCCAGTTCTCCAAAATAAGTCAGCAATATCTGATCTGTCCCCGGATTCGGTTCTGCCGTAAAATGAAATGCCTCCAATGGCGCGGGCAATACCACACGCCGTTCCTCGCTGCCGGGCCCGTCGACATTCGCAGCGACAATACAAGCCGTGGTAATACCCGAACATAAGCTGGTAGCGGTTGTAAGCGCAACAGGATCGGGGTAGTTGTTTACCCAGCAGTAGTATATTCTGAGCGTTTGCGCGACGCCGTTCGCTGCATGAACCGGCCAACGGAAACTGCTGCTGCTGATATAGTGCAGGTTGTCCAGAAAAGTGGTGATGTTAAAAGCGATACCGTTCAGACTTGACAAGGTAATATTTACCCCATTGGCTGGTAATCCGGCAAGGGTAATCTGCTCATCGACAGTCACATTGCCGAGTGCCACCTCAAAATAATAGTCGCCGGCGCCATTGCAACCTGCATTCGTATATGCCTGGCGCTGGAAGGAAAGCACTGCCGGGCAAATGCTGCTTTCCAGCACGGTAATCACGACCGAAAGCGCGTATAAATAATCCGGACAAGTAGTCCGTTTAGCGCCCCGGCGGTAGTAAGTGGTCTGGGTAATGCCGGGCGGATCGTATGTAAGGGACATGTTTCCGGCAATATCTGTAAAATTGATATTGTCTGAGGATTCTTGCCATTGGTACACTACGCTGCCGCCTGTACCGCCATTTGCAGCCACGTCGCTGGTGATGATACCGGCGTTGAAAGGGCTGTCGCCACCGCCCGGGTTGGGCGCCGAATTGCTGCCTGGATCAGTAATGTTGGGGCAATCTATACAGGGTACCAGGTGCAAAAAAGAAGGATTTCTCCTGATCGTCTTGAGGGTGGCTGTGCCGCAATTCACGTTGGTAGCAGCCATAAATGTTGGTCCGGGCGCTGCGTCCAGGGCAAACGCCTGTGCCATCGGCGTTTCAACCTTAAAATTACCCCCGATGGCGTCCGACCAATTCACTACTTTGCTGATGGGAATATCAACGTTCATGTTGACGTCCGTTGTCTGCTGTGGAGACCAAAATACCAGGAAAGGGTCTGTGCCATCCGCTGTTGCCAGTAGAAAGACATACGCGTCGGTATCTTCCACCAATGACTTGTAAAAAACATGGCCGCCAAAACGAAACTTGAGGTCCATCAAGCCAAACCAGGCAGGTTTGGCTTTAGCGCCGTGCTCTGCCAGGGGAGAGGGCCAGGCGCTGTTCGCGGGGTGCGTACCCAGAATCCATAACCCTGAACTATTGTACAGGCCCGTATAATTGACATCGTCGGTCCTGGTGTGATCGAACGCATTGTAAAAAAACACCTTTTCATAATGATACCTGCTGTGTAACAATAATCCCCGGAGCAGGTAAGCAGACTGCGTTTTCTCCCCGACGCCCGTGGTGGGGTTACTGTCAAATCCGAACTCTGTAGCCCATAAACGGGTGTTGCTCAAGACGCCGGTAGCGCTGTTTGTGTTGACATCCAGCCAACCGGCCAGATTTTTGATTTGCCCTGTTTCGGATTCCGGGTTTTCAGGATAGGTCCATGAAGTAGAATGCGGCAAAAAACTATACGAATGACAGTCGATGGCGTCTACGTCTTTCAGTATATCGCAATCTTCAATCGCTAAATAATCGCCTATAAAATCATGGCGTTCCAGGCTGCCGTCGCAATTGGAAAAGTCCCGTAGCACACCGATGCAATTGTTGTCCCGCAAAGCCTGAAAAGCGCCGACGACCAATTGCATTTTCCAGCCGCCGGCTGATTTTTCGCCATATTTATTGATAAAAGCAATCCGGGCGCCCTTCAGCATGCTGTGGTAATCAGATTTTACCGGATAATCCCACAGTTCGTTGCCAACCTGGAAGTTCAGAACCAGCATTTGACTGTCCACGCCATTGGCAGGGGCGAATACGTCAATAAACTTTCTGGTGTAGTTTTCAAACGATTTGGTGATTCCTGCCGGCCCGGCGGCAGACCAGTCGCTTTCCTGGTATATCTTTTCTTTCCAGGATTGAGGCGCATATTGCAACAACTCGATTGCGGCAGTTATATTGGTAAATCCATGTTTTTTGCGGTAAATTGAATAAAAACCCTTGTTTAATCCCATAAATGCAGGCGTTCCTTCCGGGCTGGTATTTTTAGGTTTTGTGTTTTGAGTGTAATTCACCAACGTGTTGTCAAAATCATCGTCGATGGTGTGAAAATTCCTGTACTGTGTCGTCAAACGGGTAATTTGGTTGCTGCTGGCATTCTGAAATGCCCTGAAAAGTAGCCCGCCGTCGTTGACGCCTATCATGGAGAAGAGTGTATACGGACTGGGCTTATTGAAGTTTTGGTCGATCAGTGCCATTGCTTCACCACTCAGGTTTTTACCAAAATTTTTATCGGCCAGGCATAGTCCTGTTGCCTGCGTCGTAAAAGTGGCATTTATAAAATCGCTGGCCGTAGCGCTACAATTGCGTTTTACCTCAATCTGGTAATCTCCCGGTGGTAAACCTGTGATGGAAAAAGGTGATACCGACACGGATAAAGCGCCGGTTGGTATCAGCCAGTCGCCCGTATTGCCCAAACGATACCGGATCGTATGACTCCCGGAGGACGTCCAATTGATGTCCATACCTGAAGCCCCGGCGCTGACCAGTACACCTGTGGGCATACTGCAGGATGAAGTGTCATAATTGGTGAAATAAGTGACGGAAGTTCCCCATGTGGAGAACGAACCACCGCATTTGGAACGAATGTCGAGGGTGTAATGGCTGCTTTTTTTCAAACCGTTCAGGATAGAAGGCGCAGGGGCGAAGTTGTCAACGATCGTTTTATCGTCAGGCGCTGCGGTTTCCCA
>JALHMA010000269.1 GCA_022844265.1 Saprospiraceae bacterium
TATCGGCAGAAAGCGAATCCATTTTCCTGATCGGGTAATTCCAACCCTTAATGACCGCCTGAATAGTCTCCCGGCTTAATCCCGTGTTTGATGAGCAATTCGTTATGAAGTTCGATTGCACCGGATGCAACGCGCTGATTGCGCTCGTCAGGTGTTTCTGAATTTCTGTTGTTTGGTTTTGCACTTGCATAGCCATTAGATTTTTTCGCTGCTTTTTCTTTTGCGATTCGCAGCCATGATACAAAAGTAGATTTCCCGTACTGCATCCGTTTTGCAGCCTCTTGCACAAACATCACATCTTCGCAATTCCAGCGAATCCATTCTTTTACTTCATCGGTGATTTTTTCAGCCGGAAAATCTGATTCAGTAACTTTCGCAGAATCCCTCATCAGTTGAACAGTGTCCGGATACATTTGTAAATGCGCCGTTACTTTTTCCAGCGCCCGGAAAAATAATTTTTCAGAATCAGGCGCATTTAAAGAAAGTTCGCTTCCCTGATTTTCGTTTTTTGAGAGTGTGTTTATATCTGTATTACTATCTGTATTTATAACTGTATTACTATGTTCACATTTTCGTGAAGGCTGCTTTAACGTTTTTGTGAAACCTGCTTTCACGTTTTCGTGAAGGCTGCTTTCACGCGACTTGATTCTAAGCCCCCTATTCCGCCCATCAAAAAAAACGTTTTCAATATACCCTCGCTTCCTTAAATCGCTTATCATGTTTGCCGTCCTGCCTTCACTTAGCCCTAAAAACTTACACAAATATTCATTTGAAGCAAAGCAGCCTTTTTCAGCATCATTGTCTAAAGAATCAATTTCAACAATCAGGCATTTTTCTGCAATTGATAGCGAAGAATCCAACCAAATTTCTTTAGGTATCCAAACCCCTTTAAAATCCCTTTGCATAGGTAAAAAAATAAGAAAGCCCGGCATCGCGTGGCGTTCGATCCGGGCTTGGTGAAAAAATCCACCTTTTTAAACTTTCGCCGACTGTCGCCACAACACCCCGCGAAAGGTGATACAAATATACAAAAAATAAATTGATCTCAAAGTTTTTCCTCATCCGGAGCAATCACCAACGCCCATTCAGGGTAAAGGCTCCCAATGTAGTCGCTCATTTCATCTCCTTCGCGGCGTGACGTGCTGTCGTCCGGTTCAGGTTCCCGGCCCCGTACGTTATCCATAAACGCATCAACATCAACCCCGGCCCATTGCGGCGCGGCCTTAGCTATTAAATCATCAAGATACGTGTCAGCATCCCAGGCCCGATTTGCCGCCGCTTGCCATTCTTCCCAGAATAAATGCCCCCGGCTGTTGTGTTCAAAATCTTGGTCAATCATTGTTTTGCGCTTTGTGCCAGCCATGCCTCCGCGCAGGCTTCGGCGGGGTTGTCTGTTAATTGCGGGATACCGCCAATAAATTCGCCGTGTATGTTTAGCCCGCCAACAATAAACCGATTGTTTTCATACAACAATGCGGATAATTCCCCCAACTCGCGCAGGATGTCGGAGGCGGTAGGAGCGTAAATAAACCCCGCTTCTTTACCTTCCGATATCCATCTGATATGTCCCGTCGATAAAGCAATAAAATGTAACCTGCCATCCATGCGCAATCCAACAACGTGTGCGGCTCCGGTTGCGTCATACCACACTTGCCCCGGCTCTGGTGCAGGCTGTAGAAACCCCGCTTCTTTCAATTTCTTTGCCGTTTCCGGAGTTACGTGATTTGTCATTGCCTTGATTGATGTTGTTAAAAAATTATGCCATTCTTGCTTTAAGCGTTCCGGCAGCATCCTGGACCATTTGCCTGATTTCGGTGTTGGTCACGTCAATATCATTCTGCTGGCAAAACTGCGTGACTTCCAGTAATACGTCGGTGATGTTTGCCTGTGGCCGCCAAACTTGAGCGATTTTACGCAAGATCATTTTTTCTTTTTGCTTTTCCATTGCTTTGTGTTTTAAAAACGCCGCTGGGTCATTTGCGCAAACCCTGCCAGGATTTAAAGCCCAGCGGCGTATCCTTGAATCAAATGCGGTTTCCTTCGCTCCTTGAGCGCCCCTACTTTCGGGTGCAGGGGATTTCGTGCAGTTACATGGCTTTAAGTTTTAGTTTGAAAATTATTGTCAGATTGTTTAGCCAAAAAACGGGAGCGGCCAAATTGTAGAAAACACCGCTCCCCATGAAAAGACCTAATTCTATTTTCCTTCCTGCGCCTGTTCTAACTCATGCCGAGCTGCTTGATAAGCTGTCTGTTTTGCTTGGAAAATCGCAAAAAGCGCGGATATCTTTAATGGCTTTTTTGCTGCTTCCATTTTTTTGAATGCTGCCTCCATTTCCTTTTCGATCTGATTGAATTGTTCTTTTGTCATCGTTGCTTTGTTTACCCTTCCGCTTTATTGCTTCGGTACGACAAAGATACACACCTTTTTATCACTTGTCAAGTTTTTTGTCATCTTTTTTTAAAAAAATGATAAAATAAAGAAAGCGACCAATAAGGCCGCCTTCCAAAACTTAAACAACCAGTAAACTAACCTAAAAAATTTCTATCTGTTCCCCCGGGCCTGGTATTGAAATATGAAGGTATTCCGCTGCCCATTCTGCGATATAATCCAGATAGCGCCCGAACTCATCTTTACTTAAATTAGAAGTAGTCGCCGGGAGGTAAACCGCTTCGCCTGTTTTTGTAAACACCTCCCGACCTTTCAGAAATTTATCTTTGCAAAACTGGTGCATTAAATCTAAATGCTCCCTGTTGTCTGGCTGCATTTGCTGCCCTGTGTCGTTGAATCCATGTATTAGCGCCGGAAGTACACATGCCCGGTAATAGCCCCGCTGCGCGTCGCTGTGTTTGGCTGCGCGACGTTTTACCGTCACCTCAATATTTTTGCCCCGGAATGCCGCTGCAATTTGCTTGCGCATCGTTTTTGGGAGGTGAATTTCTCCGGTTTCATCAACCTTGCCGGCAAAAGTTAAGCCTGTCATTGTTTCCCGTTTTTGATTGGTTCGGTAATTTCTTCGATGAGGTCTTTATGATTTCTACCATCGCTAAATGGAACCGTCCCGTCTTCCTTAATCCACCATTCACAATAACCATTTTCTTCCACTCCTTTAAATGGAATCATAAAAGAACCCCACCTACTAATGATTTGCACCACGTCCCCGGAGCGATTGCGGTATTTTTTTCCGACTTCTATTCGCAAATTTTTCATCTAAATTCAATTTTTGCGCTATACCAATTTAAGATTTCATCCATTGCCACCGCGATGGCTTCCGCTTTTTTCCTGAACGTTTCAATCATTTTTTCATCTCGTTCCATGCGCCGAATATCAATCGGATAATCTGCAAAATCAGGGTTAAACGTGATAAAGTCGCAGTATTCCCGCCCTGTCAAAAACAAACCCCATTGCATTTGCGCAATGTACCCCGGATTAATAGACTGCTGAATAATGTAGCGCAAATACTCTGGAGGTTGTGGGCATTTGGCTTCAATCAACCCGTTTTCACTTACTAACCCATCCGGCGAAAATCCAAAGTAATTGCCCACCGATACGAACCCGCAAGCGGTCACGGTTTCTGGAAAAATAGTTTCCTGATATGCGGCGATGGCTTCTGGTTCGCGTTCTGTGCCTATTGCCATTGCGAATGATTCCCGATGCTGTTTTTCGTATCCGGTAATCAATTCCGCGGCTTTGCTATAAATCAAATTAGGCAACCCGGCGCCAATCCCGTCTGCACCTTTGCCAGCAACCAAGAACAACGCCGCATCAGTTCCGGTAAAACGGCCCCGCCTGGCTTCGTGCCAGGCTTCGGACCGCTGTTCAATGTTGTAGTGATATTCCGGCGTCATTTCGCGGTCAACTTTTTGAGGTGCGATTCCCAAAGCGCAATATCAGTACTGTCTTTGATTGCGGAAAGTTCATCATGCACGTCTTGCCGATCCGGCGCTGTGTATGCTTTAAAAGCGTCTAAAACCTTGCTTTTGATCTCAGCCACTTTTCTGGCGTCAATTGATGGTGGCGGCGTGTCTTTGATTCGCAACGCGTCAACTACTTCGCCGAATGCTTTGATTCCTTTTTTTACGTAAATGGTAACCGGGATGTTTTTCCAATCTTCAATGTACTGCGATCCCGCCAATTTTTGCAGCGCCTTTGCATTGTCTTTGTTACCAATAATCATCGGTAGCAAAATTCCGTTTTTAGGCGCGTCTTTTAGTGTTGCAACAATCCGGTCTTTGAACTCTTTGCCGTTGCTGGTCACTTCCTTTAATTCGCATTTTACAACGACTGTGTTAAATATTTCGCCATCTTCCAGCGACCAGGACCCGATGTAATGCGGATCGAATGTTTTTTGCCAGGGTGTTTTTTTCATCAGCTTTGTTTTTTAGATTGCTTCTAATTTTGCCTCCAATTGCTTGCGCAGCTTTTCCCGCATTGATTCCATTTCGGCAACAAAATCAGGATTGGCAAGCGCATAACACACAAAGACTTCCATCACTTCCGGGATTGACTTTTTACCCTCCCCGGCTGTTTGTTGATGAAGGTATTGGTAATCGCGCAACCGCTGCACCATTGCCGCATTTAGCCGGGCTGAAAACGGATGCGAAGCACTGGACGCATCAAAGATTGATTTGTAATATTCCGGCGTTTCTGCCATTGGATTGTGGTTTATGCCCCCGGAGAGGCGGTTAATGAAATATCATTCAAGTACTGCTCAATTGCTTCAGTCAGCCCGTTTCCGGAAAAATCTGCCAGAAATTCAGCAAAAGTGTATTCTATCGGGCGCGTTGCCCCTTCGTAATGCTCCTGGCGCCCTGCGTCAAAGAGCAGTGCATCAGATTGCGGGATGGATACCAACCCGTTACCGTGGTGGCTTATAAACGCATCGCCGTCAATCAAATCAACTTCCCGGCAATATTCCAGGAAATCAAAAACGTCAATCGTCTTTTCTTCGGGCGCGGATTCTGATCCAATCCATGCGCTGAATGCGTGTTGGATGCGGCCTATTTTGCGCGTGTTTGCGTGATCGTAGTCGAGTATGTTCATTTTGCTTTGGGTTTTACTATTGTTCGTGATTAACAAGCACTGTTTCGGTCCATATTGCGCCCGATCCGGTGGTTGTGATTACCGTAAATTTCGGGTTATCGTTGTTGTCTTCATACGCTTCATGCGCATATTCACGAGGCTGGCAATTTTGATTGCCGATAAAGGATTGAACAGTAAAAATTTCAGTGCCGCCAATTACTGTGAACTTGTCGCCGGGTTTGATAGGGTGCTTTACTGTTGATGTTGTCATTGCTTTAAATTTTGATTGTTTGTAATTGATACACAAATATACACGCCTTTTCATCACTTTCCTAATTTTTCATCATCTTTTTTTAAAAAAGATATAAAAAGGATTTTAGCCAAAAAAAAGAAGGATCAGCGTAGTGCCAATCCTTCCAAACAAAGCTTAATGAAAAAACAACTACTATTCTATTCCGGGACCGACCCGTTCTGGTTTTCTGAAAAGAATGCCTTAATGTAGGCTTTTTCTTGTTTTGCTAACTTTATATGCCATTCAATCAAAGCGTTATCAAAAGCCTCAATAACCCGCGCTCTATAATGTTCTTGCGTTTCTTTTACGTTTGCCTCCCATCGAAAATAAAACTCCATCACCGGCATTTCCGAGTGAATAAAAGCCTGGTTCCCGGAGTTAGACAACGCCGCCCGGACAAAGATCGAATTATCATACACTTTTGCCGCCGAACATGCGATATAAAACCCGTGGTGATGCGCAGGTAGTTCAAAATCCCGGCCATCTTCACCCCAGTCTATAATGGCAAAAGGTCGGTTAATACTACTCCAGTCAATTTGTCGGTTTCGCTTTTTAGCAAAATGGATGTGAGTGCTGGCAATGGCCCCGGTAAGACACAAAAGCAAAACCGACCATTTTGAAGCAGGTAGCGCGATCACTTGTAGGATGAACATCAGCGCGTAAATGATCGCTAATGATATAATTGAAGTTGTGTTCTTTTTCATAGGATCATATCGTTTTCTTCTTTGGTGTACGTCACATAACCCCAGATAGTTGCGCCAACGACCACGGAAATAGCAAAGAATCCGGCTGCGATTGTCTTCCAATTTGCTGAAATCCATGCCCATAAAGCAAGTATTTTCACCCCTACTTCATAAACCAGATATAATGCCATGCCCCCCAGCGCCAATATAGCGCACATCAAAATAGCAAACCCGATCACGTCCCAGACATCAAGAGTCACAACTACCGCGTCATCCGGATAGTAGTTGTTTATTACCTGCATATCCCCTTTCGCATGGTAGTTTGCGGTCGTTTTGCGGTCATTTTGCGGTGCTTTTTGCGTTGTTTGATCTTCCATAAAGCCTTTATTTATGCGGGTTTGGTAATATTTGCGGTCATTTGCGGCGCCTCTCCTACTTCATCCCCCCTTTCGTTGGTGGGGGAGGGGTTTACGGCCTGTTCAATTCGCATCCGGAACGCCGCCCGAACTGATCCGGCTACCTTTTCCACGGTGCGAAGTCCCAGCCCGGTTTGTACGGCTATTTCTCTATTGCTCATCCCCTGGACTACCAACGGACGGACCACAATGTAATTCTTAACCGTGCGCTCTGTGTAGCCATCTGCGGCAACAATTGCGTCATCAGTGCCGTGCCAGTCGGAAAAATCCGGCATTCCTTCTTTGCCGTCATACCGGCGCAAATCCCAAGCGGCCCCGCCTTCCATATCGTAGAACTCTTCCAGGTGTTGAATAACCCGCCCCGGTGCGAAAATATCCCCGCCAACGGTGCGCGTTCTCACGTTGTCAGGACGTGCAACCTGTTTCACTGCAACCTTTTCCGGCTGCTTTTCGCATTCAAATGGCCAGGGTGCGGCGTCACGTTGGGGTATATAAATCACTCCAAACCGGTGCGCAGTCTCGATCACCACCACAGCAAACAGTTCAAAAATCTCTTTTAGTAGGCTCATCTTTTCAGAATTGTGGCAGTTAATGAAGCTGTTCCCAACGGAATAGAAACACAAATCAGGACTCTTCCTACTAAATCCGACGTATTGAGCAGATCCCAGCCGGAAAACAATTCAAACGCAGCGCCATGCAACGCCGCCTGAAACACCGAAAAAACGACAATCCACTGCGTTACCCGGTCAGATTCCCATCTTTTACGCTCCTGCCGGGAAAGGCTCCAGGCGTTTTTTACGGCGGCATAACCGATCACAACCCCGACAACCCCAAACAGACCCAGCGTTACAGGATTACTCGAAATTGCTCTGCCAGCCAAAATTGCCATACTGTAACCGTCGGAAAAAATCAGGACAACCAAAGCAAGGAGGAGTAAAATTTCCGACGCAAAAACAAGGTCAGAAATTTTAGCGTCCGTTTTTGCGTCGGATTTTGCCGCCGTGTCTGGGTTTGTCTTTTCCGACGTGTCCGGTTTTGGTGTCGGATTTTGTACGGGAATTGCGTCGGGTTTTGCGTCCGGTTTTTCTGTTTGTCCGGATTGCGTCGGGTTTGGCGCGTCGGTTTTCGTGTCGGGTTTTTGCTCCAGTACTGTGGATACATCCAGCCCGGAACGCAGCAATAAAGACATCAGTTGCGGCGTAAATGGCGCTTTTAGCCCGGTTTTAGTGTCCGGATCGATTCCTAAATCTTGTCGGATTTGGGCAAATTTGTCGGATTGCATTGCGCGGATGATGCGCTTTTGGAAGGCTTCTTTTGTCAGAAAGTAGGATTCTGCGGCCTGTCCGATTGTCGGATTTTGTCCAGTTGTTTCTTTCATTTTTTTAAGCTTTGTTCGGACAAATATATAGGCTTTTTTTAAATTTCCAAAACCGTCGGATTTTTTCGGACAAAAAAAGCCCGGACAACTTGCCCAGGCCAAAACCGTAATCGAATGAAAAAATTTAAAGTGGCAGAAAAGAAAGACGCCAAAACCTGGCGTCCTTCCGGTAATGAACAAAATGAAAACTACTTCTTAGAGGTCGGAAATTTGCACCTTTCCCGCTTTCAGTTCTGCTGCCAATTCTGCCCGGCCTTCTTTTTTTCCTGCTTTTTGGCCCAATCGCCATCCAGCCAATGCGCCGCTGAAAATTTCTGCCAGGTCGTAGGCTGTGCTGTCATCCACGTCGGAAAGCGCGTTGGTGAACTCTGCTTTTACCTGCATGCGTTCTTCAATGGTCAGGGA
>JALHMA010000270.1 GCA_022844265.1 Saprospiraceae bacterium
TTTTTCAGCACTTTATCAATAAACTGAACGAAATAATTGGGTTGCGGGTCGTTGGGTTGAAGAAAGATCGCGTTTTTGCCAAAATCGAGCCGGTTCTGGTCGGCGCTCATCGACATCACCGGCAATTGATCGCGAATGATCGGCGCGGCCAGGCGGATGTACCGCCCCCAGGTATTGTCGATCACCAGCGCAATATTCGTGTCCGCCACAATACTTTGATAAATCCCGGGAATGGTATCCGGGTTGTAGTCGCACTGGTACGTTTTCAGGCGATACTCAACCGGGTACGGAGCGGGGTCGCTGTGCGCATTGATCCGTTGCAGGTACACTTCCAGCGAAACAATGTAGAGCGAATCGAGGTAGTTGTTGGCGCTGTCTTTTGCTGCGTTCAGGTAATTGAATCCGACATAAGCGACATACTTGACGGGCCGCGAAAAAGGCGACCGGACACAGGCAAGATGGGCGGCAAAAAGCAGCACCGAAAGGGCGAGGATAATGTTTTTCATGCGGGGAGTACCTGATTGGATTGTTTCGAGGCGAAAAGTACTACAAAAGCGGGGGAAATGTGGTCGGGAGTGAAAAGTTTAGAGGGGTTCTATTCGTGATACACACGTATTGCACTCCTAAAAAAGTCTGCCGATGGATTTGGAAATATGAAACAAACCGGTATTATTGCACACTCAAATAAATGCCGGATGAACCAGTACTTTCCCTTTTCTTTTTCAGCACACCCGTTGGTTCCGGGCGTTGCGTGAAGCCAACTAATTCGGCTGGTTTTACGCAATTGGCGGGCCCAGGAAAGGGGTTGACAAAGCGGGTTTTCACGCAATTGCGCCTATAGGGAGCATTGACGAACAACCATAGTTTCTCAACAGCGGAAATAATGTTTAATTAATTATGAAAAATTACTTAATTTTTACATTACTTTTTTTTATAATTTCTCCTTTAAAGTCATTTACACAAGTGGTGCTTGATCCACCTTGTGCTGGTACGGCAAACTATTTAGGACGAGGAATAGGCATTGTATGTTCTCCTGATAGTCCGTGTGATAATCTTAGTCTTTATTATGAAATTTGCCTAGATACAATAAATTACGCTTCAGGGGTAGGCAACTGTTTATATGGTGACTGGGCCTGTGGAGTTTCCCGTTCTGGGCCAAACTGTATTTTCAAGGGTTATTCATGTGGCGGAGTGTTTTGTAATGATTGCGAAACTCAGAATTGTACTGGACCTTGTAACATAAGCCAGATAGATATTTCTGATACTATTATTGTTGCCAATAAACACAAAATCCGATTCTTCCAACAGAATTGGTTTCAGGGGCAGATTTTGTATCAAGGTATGATTGACCTTGAACAGCGGTGCTTAAATAAAAACTTCGGTGTTAAATGTAAGGTATCTGTTGATGGTGCTTCAAGTACGATCATTGATGTAATTGGCCCGAATCCTAGCTCGATTGGGATTCGTCCTGCAACATCACCACTTGATTCCAATTTTAATGGGTATCTCAATAAATATTTTGTACAACCAAATGTTGAAGCGTACGCATATTTTAGTCCTAATGGTCAAATCTCAGTATCTGATAGCATATTGACATATGAAATATTTGATGTCAACTGCCCAAATTGGGTTCTTGCTACTTTTAGAATAAGAAAACATAAAGTGCCTGTCTTACTTGTTCATGGGTTAAATAGCAATGGGACAACGTGGGATGGGTTCCGGTCGATTTTGATACAATCAGGGTATAGCGATTCAATTATTTCAACACCAAATCTCCCTAACGATCAAAGTTTTTCATCCACATATCCATTATTAAATCAAATTATTCAATCGTTATTAAGTAAATATAGATCTCAGAGTATAAATATTAATCAGGTAGATATAATAGGGCATAGTATGGGCGGGATATTAGGACGTTACCACCTTCAATCTACAGAATATGCTAATATGTGGAATATAAATAAACTAATAACAGTAAATACTCCTCACTTTGGGTCGGAGTGGGCCAATATTGCTTTAAATACTCAGTACTTTCCATATATATCATGGATAAATAATAATACTTTGGGTATTAATTTGAATGGGGGTGCTATTGATGACTTAAGGGTTAATAGTTCTGCTATAACGTATTTAAATTCAACTCAGCAGTTAGTAAATTCAAAAAGAGCGCCAATTCATACTGTTACTTCAGATTGGACATTTTGTGAAAATTCACCATCTATTGGTACTCTTGAAAAATTTATTTTTCAAGCAAGTTGGTACTACCGATTTAGTAAATTTACATGTTGGAACCTTTGCCCCTTTGACTGTGTACTAGGGGTACAGAATGATGGGGTAGTTGGTCATCTCAGTCAAAAAGGCGGTTTAAATGGAACTTCCAGTAATAACTTTGTAGGATTTCATCCTAAAAATGGTCACGTTGGAGTTCTTGGATTAAATAATGAAGATGTCTATAATCACCTGTTGAGTGTTCTTAATTCGTCAACTAAAAGCAGTTATTTCACTATATCTGGCTTTAATTACCAGCCCCTTCCTCCTCCATCCCTCCAACCAGATTCAGAAGGAATAGAATCAAGATCAGTTGTTGATGTAGAGATATCCAATCTACAAAATGGTGATACTATCTGGGCTTCATTAAACCCTGTAATTGAGATAACAGGAACACCCCAAGTTGAAGGGCAAATCTTATTATTTATTTACAATGATGGTAGTTTTGTATTTGACTCTTCGTTTCAGAGTAGCCATATCTACAATATTCCAATTCCCATCGGGTATACAGGTAGGATTGATATTGGAGTTCTTGGTACTGACGGTACAGGCAATATAGATTTTGAATCAGTCTATTTATATTTTTCTCAAACTGCTTTACCACTTCAATGGAAAACCTTTGATGCCAAAGAGAGCAATGGAAGAGTTCATCTGTTTTGGGAGGTCGAGGAAGTAATTAACGTCACAAAGTTTGTCATTGAATATAGTAAAAATGGATATCAATTCATTCAACTATCTGAAGTTGAAGCCATAGGAAACATTAATTCTCCTACTTCCTACACTTATATTCACCATCAACCCGTGAAAGGAGAAAATTATTACAGAGTTAAATATATCAACTATGATGGAACTTATTCTTACTCCAGGATAAATATAGTTAAATTAGAACAAGGCAATTCAATAAACTTATCACCAAATCCTACTGATGATAAAATTCAAATAGTAGGAGATATAGATTTGCAAGCGGGTTCTATATATGTTAAAATTTATGATTATTTAGGACGGTGTATTGGTAATCCTATTCTTAAAGATGATTTAAGTATTAGCATGAAAGATTATCATACTGGGATTTACTCAGTATCAATTAATTTAGATAATGTGATACATACTTTTAGAATATTGAAAAAATAAAAGAAATTTCCCGTCCCGGCAGGTGTTCCTTTTGTGCCAACAGATATCCCCCGCTCACTGACCCTCTCATCCCCAGCGCCGCGGCAGTGTCTTTTTCAACCTGCCGCATAGGTACAACGGAATGTTGCCTACCCTACTATTAAATGTGTTCTTTTAGTGGCTGAATTGTAGTGGATTGCCTGTTCGGAAGCACAAAAAAATATCCTGCTGTACATTTGCGGCAGGTCGAAAAAGACACTGCCGCGGCGCTGGGCGAGGGCGGTTTGGCAAAGTAGGAACACCTGCCGGGGCGGAAATTCGACAGCACAACCGTTGAACTAAACCGCTACGCGGTAGCCCCCGTCTCCGCTTCAGGCATTGCCAGTATCTTGGCAATCCAACATCTTCCGGCATTTTGGCAATCAACTTGTTATTTGGATTTTTGGTGATCCGTTTGCCCTTCCAACCCATGCCAAGCGAGGCATAAAGGCCCACTTGTATCATCAAAGAACCGTATATTTGCAGATAAATAGATAAAACATGACTGTAACAATCGAAACATCGGGGATTCAAGAAGTGGAGCAACTACTCATTCTACTTAAAACCCTGAATATTAAAAATATAAAGATTCAATCTTCGCCTTCCATTCCTCAGCCTAACATCACGCGAGGAGACAAAAAGATTGACCCTAAGCAACTTTTCGGCATCTGGAAGGACAACCCGAGGACGATTGAGCAAATCCGTTCAACTGCTTGGAAGCGCAACTGGAACATCTGATATGGTGCTGTGTGATACGAATATTTTTATCAGTGCCTTCAATGGCAGAATCGACGCTATAGATCAGTTGGACAAAATCGGCCTTGCTGAAATTGCCTTGTCTGCCGTCACGGTCATGGAACTTTTTCAGGGAATGGGCAATAAGAACGAACTGGCCCAAATGAAAAAGAGAATAAAATTTTATGATGTTATTCAGATTGATAACGCCATATCTGAAAAAGCAATTGAGTTTATCGAAAAATACAAACTCAGCCAAGGCTTACAAATCCCGGACGCAATCATCGGCGCGACGGCGGTAGTTTACCAAATACCACTTTACACATTAATGTCCGGGATTTCGACTTTTTACCGGGGGTAGTTCAATATCAACCAGTGTAATAAATAAAACAGCGAACACTGCATGGCTGCCAACCGCTCGCTAAACGCATGCGCTTGGCAGGGAAGCAAACCCTGTTACCCATAGAATAAAAACTACCGCTAACACAATGCAAATCAAAATCAATTTAATACTTGCTTCACTCATGCTTTGTTTGGATTTGTCTGCACAGCAAGTCGGGCACACCACCATTACTTTTGTTGATTCGTCACGAAACAATCGCCAAATTGTAACAGAGATTTATTACCCCGCAACATCTGCAGGCAACAACACACCAATCATGGCGGGCGTTTTTCCGCTCATCACATTTGGTCATGGTTTTGTGATGTCCGTGAGTGCGTACCAAAATTTCTGGGACTTGCTTGTCCCGGAAGGATATATCCTGGCATTACCAACATCAGAAAGCGGTTTCTCTCCAAACCATGCCAATTTCGGTAAAGATCTTGCATTTCTGATTACAACAATTCAGAGCAGTGGAGCGGGAATACTTGTTCCATCCACCAGCGTTGGCACAACATCAGCCATCATGGGACATTCCATGGGAGGCGGGAGTGCTTTCCTTGCCGCAAAAGACAATTCAGCGATTACAACCCTGGTTTCATTTGCCGCTGCAAACACAAATCCGTCTTCCATTCAAGCAGCTCAATATATTTCAGTGCCCACATTATTATTCAGTGGAGTCAATGATTGCGTGACGCCTCCTGCACAGCAGCAGGACGTCATGTATGATTCCACAGCAGCAGCATACAAAACACAGTTGAACATCATTGGAGGCGGGCATTGCTATTTCGCAAATTCAAATTTTGCCTGTACCTTCGGAGAAAGCACATGCTCACCGAGCCCAACCATAACGAGAGCAGAGCAACAATCGGTAACAAATGATTTTTTGAAACTTTGGCTTGCTTATTTTTTGAAAAATGATTGCCCGAAGGCACAGGCGTTCCAGGATTCGTTGTCTGTAAGTTCAAGAATTAGTTATCGTCAAAGCCAGCCCATTGCATGTGTATCAGGAATAACCGATACACATTTAACGCCACCCCCTTTTAAAATTTTTCCAAACCCTGTAAAAAGTTTGGTAAATGTAGAAGCAGAAGCAGTATTGTTCGGCTCAGTGTACACCGTTTATAATAGCACAGGAAAATTAGTTTTAACAGGAAAAATAGATGCAGAAAACACGGTCATTGAATTTAGCAATTTACCGGGCGGCATTTATTTATTCAGCGTAGGCGGTAATTTTAAACAGACATTTAAGATGATAAAAGAATAAAACCATTCTGGCATTCGAAGGCGTATGGAAATGTAGCCAAAGCGTGGCGAATAATGTTTGGGACGGGTACTAAATCCGGCATCGCACGACTCGGTGGCTGGAACGCCACGCCAGGCAAAACTGAACTAAATTACACAGTAAACAGACCATAACAACGAACCGCTAACAGCAAGCAAGGGCTAATCCTTCTTCTTTACCACCGTCGCCTTGCGCGTCGGTTTCGCAACAGCCCGGCCCGGTCGGGGTGGCAGCATTTCAGGCCGGTATTCGAAGTGCATGGTATCGTAATGGAACCACTTACCGCCCCAGATAAAGCCGTGCCGTTCAAAAATTTCCACAATTTCAAGCGGCACGGAATTGCGCCATTGCAGGTTGATCTCTACGGAATCCAACTGCCAGTTGTCGCGGTGGTCCCATTTCCAGTATTCGGAGCGGCTGGTATTGATGTCGATGGCAATGCCGAACGAATGCGGACTCATGCGGTTGGTGCCCATGATAGGTCGCCAGTTAAAGGTTCCGCCGATGTCGGTTACGTAGGGGCGCAAATGCGGGCGCGCAGCCAGTTCATTGGCAACGGCTTGCAGGTGCTTGTTCACGCCATTAACCGAAGTAACCCAGATGCGTTTGGTACGTCCCGGTTTGGCCGCAAGCCAGGTCACAGGTACCAGGTGGCGCCTTACCTCCGCCTCGCTATGCCCGTACATTTTCATAAAAAATTCCTGACAACGCAGCGTACCGGGGTCGCAGTTGTAGCCGGGTGTATCCACAGGGATGCCCGCCTCGTAGATCAGGGCATTGAGGTGGTCTTCCAGATCGGTCGAATCGAAGGCCTCCTCTTCGGTTTTCATCCGGCCGTCGTCATACCTGGTTTTTGAGCCGTCTTTCCAGATGACGTGGTTGTCTTTATAACCTTTCAAGTGATGCGGATAGGCTGTCAACAGGCGCTGGATACCCGGCGGGACAGGGGTGGCAAGTTGTGCATAGCCGTGTAAACAATTAAAAAACAGGAAACCGGATAAAAAAAAGCGCATATTTTCGGCGGTCATTATAAGCATCAAAGATCAGCAAAAAAACCTTTCACGTATGAAACAATCTCTACCCATCCTCTTTTTTACCCTGATTTGCATTTATAATGAATAACTACTTCACAAGCACATCTTTTAACAAACTCAAATCCATGCATAAATACCTGCTGCTGCTGATCTGTTTCCTTTCGGCCTTTTTCCCTGCTGCTGCCCAAACCCAAAAAGATTCTTCTGCAAATGACCTGAATTCCTGGTTCAAACCCGTCAAATGGCGCAATATCGGTCCCTTCCGGGGCGGACGCTCCGTGGCGGCTTCGGGCGTAGTGGGCGATGTGCACACTTATTATATGGGCACAACGGGCGGCGGACTCTGGAAAACAGAGGACATGGGCCTGAACTGGGCCAATATTTCCGACGGCTTCTTCAAAACGGGTTCTGTAGGCGCCGTGGCGGTGGCTGAAAGCGATCCCAATATCATCTATGTCGGCATGGGCGAACATGCGCCACGGGGTGTGATGACGCACCACGGCGACGGCGTGTACAAATCGACCGATGCAGGCAAAACCTGGAAAAAAACGGGGCTTGAACAGACCCAGCACATCGCCCGGATCGTCATCGACCCCAGGGACCCCAATACGGCGCTGGTAGCCGCACAGGGCGCCTTGTACAGCGCAGCGCAGCAACGCGGCATTTTTAAAACGACCGACGGCGGCGCTACCTGGAAAAACGTGCTGTATGTAAATGACAAAACGGGTTGTGCAGAATTGTCCATGGACATGAACAACCCGCGCATCCTGTATGCCGCCATGTGGGAGCACGGCCGACTGCCCTGGAAGGTCATCAGCGGCGGACCGGGTAGTGGATTGTACAAGTCCACCGACGCCGGCGAGCACTGGGAAAAAATGGAAGACGGATTGCCCAAAGAAATGGGCAAAATGTCGATTGCCGTTTGTCGCTCCAATTCCGAAAAAGTGTACGCATTGATAGAAAGCGACTCCGAAAAAGAAGCGGGCGGCCTGTTTGTCTCCGCCAATGCCGGCAAAAACTGGACGCGCATCACGAACGACCACCGCTTAGTGCAACGCGCCTGGTACTACATCGAATTGTTTGTCGATCCCTTGAATGAAAACACCCTGTACGTATTGAGCGCGCCCGCCCTGCGCTCCATCGACGGCGGCAAAACCTGGGAAGACATTTCCAATACGCACGGCGATTACCACGACCTGTGGATCAATCCGAAAAACTCCAGAAACATGGTGATTGCCGACGACGGCGGCGCGGCCATTACCTTCAATGCCGGCAAATCCTGGAGCGCACAAAACAACATGCCGACCGC
>JALHMA010000271.1 GCA_022844265.1 Saprospiraceae bacterium
GCCGCAACCACCCGCAGCTTTTGGCCGTGACCTCAATGACTTTTTCCGCACCAGTGGCGGAGTTTTAGTCGGTGACGATTTTGACCAGGAAGTTTGCTGGACGAGTCCGCAGATTAGCCGGAACGGAGCAACCCAGTTTTCGGTTGATCTAAGTTGGACGCTTTTTGACCAAGAGGATTACATCAATGTCAATTATAGCATTGATGGAGGCTCTTTTGTACAAGTGCCCATGGTCGTCGGCGGCGGTACCGGGACCATTGATTATCCGCCCCCTGCTTTGGATCAAAGTGGTAGCACTACCGTCACAAGAGCCGGGCTTTCGGGTAGTACCATTCAAATTCAGGTCTGTGGAAATATGAATAGTGAAACCATAACAGTTGACAATGTGAGCGTACCCGGAAGTGCCGGCGTCAATTGCCCCGTCCCGACGATAAGCCTGGTTCCTACCAATGTTACCTGTTCCGGCGGCAACAACGGAAGTATCCTCGTAACCGCTTCCGCCGGAACGCCTGGCTACAATGTCAACTGGAGCGGACCTTCGAGCGGCAACCCTGCCGGAACGG
The DNA here is from genome assembly GCA_022844265.1 of Saprospiraceae bacterium. GTDB lineage: Bacteria > Bacteroidota > Bacteroidia > Chitinophagales > Saprospiraceae > M3007. The sequence goes on from JALHMA010000271.1 coordinate 564, forward strand.
AGATCGCCACGTCGGGAGGCACTTATAACATTACAACGCTGACGACCGGCACATATATGGTGACGGTGACCGGCGCCAATGGTTTTTTTGCTACGGCTTCGACAACCCTGATTGCAACCAATCCAACCCAGAACCCTGCATTCGCTTATGCAAAAAGTGCCTTCTGCCGGTTGGGTACCGATCCTTTGCCGACGATTTACGGGGTGCCGGGCGGCATGTTCTCCGCGCCGGGAGCAGTCAGTATCAACGCCAGTTCAGGTTTGATCGATGTGTCGGCCAGCACAACAGGCGGACCTTACAACATCACCTATACCACACCGGGCCCCTGCCCCGGTTCGACTACTTTTGCAATCAGTATTGTGAATTGTGTGCCGGGCGCTACCATGACGGATGCTATTACCCTGGACAACGGCGCAGCTGGCAAAGCCGACCCCGGTGACAAAATCACGCTCACCGCCAAAATCACCAATGCGCAAACCGCAGATTACGAGGCTGTGCAAATGACGCTGAACAATGACCCCCGGGTTACCTTTGTACCCGGCTCATTCAAATCAACTCCAGTAGCGGTGGACGATGCTTACACGGCCACGATGAATACTTTGTTGACGGTTGTTGTGGGCAGCGGCGTGTTGCAAAACGACTTTGATGACGATATTCTGAGCGTCACCGCTTTCAGCGCCATGAGCGCGCAAGGCGGCGCCGTTTTGGTAAATGCTAACGGCAGTTTTACCTATAATCCACCGGTCAATTTTACAGGCAACGACTCTTTTACCTATACGATTACGGACTCGGATTTGCAGACGAATTCAGGTACGGTGCGAATCAGGGTACAGTGAGCGGACTAAAAGAGAAGTGAGAGAAGTGAGAGGGTGAGAGATGTGAGAGGGTGAGAGAGTGAGAGGTGAGAGGCGTCCCGTTTGGTCGCTCGATAGTCTTGGCTTGGGTTTTTCAGGCCTGTAATCGTGAAAACGTGAGTGGTGAATCGTGAATCGCGAGTGGCATCCCGGTAGAAGTAGGAACTCAATAATTCTCCTGCCAGGATGCCACTCACGATTCACGATTCACCACTCACGTTTTCACGATTACAGGCCTGAAAAACCCAAGCCAAGACTATCGAGCGACCAAACGGGACGCCTCTCACCTCTCACCTCTCACCTCTCACTCTCTCACCCTCTCACATCTCTCACCTCTCACATCTCTCACCCTCTCACATCTCTCATCCTCTCACTTCTCTAATTCAAACTCCACCTCCTGCACATCCCTCGAATTCCCGCCGGTAAACACTTTGAATTTCCCCGGATCGGCTTTGCGTTTTGCATCGGCGTTCCAGTAGGCCAGGTCATTTTCCGTGAGTTTGAACACGACCGTGCGTTTTTCGCCGGGCGCCAGTTTTATTTTTTCAAAACCTTTTAACTCTTTGACCGGGCGGGATATATCGGCTACCAGGTCGCGGATGTAACACTGTACCGTTTCGGAGCCTGCAACATTCCCGGTATTGGTGACGGTAACCGAAACTTCCACCGTTTCGCCCATCTTGATTTTTGCTTTGTTGACTTTAGGCGCGTCATACATAAACGTCGTATAGCTCAGGCCGAAACCGAAAGGATAAGCAGGGGAGTTAGGGCTGTCCAGGTATCTGCTGGCCCACACTTTGTCCTCGCGTTCTATTGGGCGGCCGGTATTCAGGGCGTTGTAATAAATCGGCACCTGTCCCAGCGAACGTGGAAAAGTGAGCGGGAGTTTGCCGCCGGGATTTTCCTTTCCTGTCAGGATATCTGCCAGTGCATTGCCGGTTTCATAGCCGGGCTGCCAGGCTACCAGGATGCTTTCAATGTTTTCATTGGCCCAGTTGAAGGTGAGCGGGCGGCTGTTGAACAACACCATCACAGTTGGTTTGACGCCATTGGAAGTGGCGATGCGCAGGAAACGCTCCTGGCCACGCGGCAGGTTAATATCCGTTAAGGAACGATTTTCTCCGCAGTCCAGGCCACGTTCGCCCACGCAGGCTATAATCAGGTCAGCCTCTTTAGCCGCCTGGATGGAAGCATTGTAAACCGCTTCTTCATTGGCCGCGCTGAAGTCGCTTTGCACCACGGTTACCTGGAATCCGAGCGCTTCGAGTGCAGGTTTCAGCGCCATGGCAGGCGTGACGATCTTGGTGGAATCGTAATCCCGCACACCAATACCGAGGGTCCAGAAACTCATATAGTCTTTATAACCCCGGCTATCGGCAAGCGGGCCGATAATGGCTATTTTTTTGAAAGGGCCGGAAGGGTTCAGCGGGAGGAGTCCGCCGTCGTTTTTGAGTAATACCATACTTTTTGCTGCTGCTTCGCGGGCAGTCTGGCGGAATTCCGCTTTTTCAAAAGTGGCTTCCCGGCGTTTGGCGTCCAGGTATTTGAACGGGTCGTCGAACAGGCCGAGCATGTATTTGAGCCGCAACACCCGGCGTACTGCTTCATCGAGTTGAGCGTTGGTCACTTTGCCATTATCGACCGCTTTTTTCAGGCCTCGCTGGAAAGTGCCGCCCGCCATATCCATATCGCTACCGGCAGCGATACATTTGGCAGAAGCCTCTTCGTGGTCGGCAGCAGCGCCATGGATAATCACTTCGCCGAAGGAATCCCAGTCACTGACCACGAGGCCTTTCCAGGTCCATTCGCCGCGCAAAATATCTGTAATCAAATGTTTGTGCATACTGGCCGGGACACCGTTGATGGTATTGAAGGCGTTCATAAAAGTGGCGCTTCCGGCATTGGCGGCTGCCTGAAAAGGAGGCAGGATGAGTTCGCGCAGGCGTTGCTCACTGAGGTCTACTGTGTTGTATTCGCGGCCTGCCTCCACAAAGCCATATCCTGCAAAGTGTTTGGCGCAGGCTGCGACGGTATTATTGGCGCCCAGGTCGTTGCCCTGGAAACCGCGTACACGGGCGGCGGCAATGCGGCTTCCGAGGTAGGGGTCTTCGCCCGAGCCTTCCATATTGCGGCCCCAGCGGGGGTCGCGGGAGATATCCACCATGGGAGCGAAGGTCCAGTGCTGCCCATCGGCAGACGCTTCTTCGGCTGCGATACGTTCGATACGTTCGATCAGTTCCGGTTCCCAACTGGCTGCCTGAGCCAGCGGGATCGGGAAAATGGTTTTGTAGCCGTGAATCACGTCGAAACCGAAGATGATGGGGATGCCGAGCCGGGTTTCCCTGGTGGCTACCCGTTGCAAGGTGATTTTATTCTGAAAATTGGTGTGGCTGAGCATGGAGCCAATTTTACCGCTGCGTATCTGATTCAATAAATCGTCTTTGGCAACATCAGTGCCTGTGCTGATATCACCGGGTACCTGATTGAGTTGTCCGATTTTTTCTTCCAGCGTCATGCGGGCCAACAGCGCTTCGACGCGTGGTTCGATGTTCTGGACGGAGGTTTTTTGAGCAAACAGGTTGCTTGCAAAAAATAGCAAGAAGGTAGTGCGAAGTGTGAAGTCGACAGTGCGAAGTCGTGCGTTGCCGTTAAAGGGCAGGAAAAAGAATCGATTGGCCATTTTGAATAAATTTTGGGCAAACCTAAGCAACTCGTTTGCGCTAAACAAGTTTTAGGGGGTTGATCAAAAGGTTGATGAGGTTTATAAGGTTGATGAGGTTTATAAAGGTTTATGAGGGTTGATAATACATCTGCTCGAAAAAAGATAAATCGCTCCATGCTCGAGTGAATGTATTATCAACCCTCATAAACCCTTATCAACCTCATCAACCCTCAAAACGACAGGAGTCAGCCCGAACATTCGGGCTGACTCCTGTATATATAGGTTAAAAAAATAGTGGAGCGCCGGGAGGCCTCCGATTAATGTCTGCGTTGAACCTGTGCTTCTTTGAGCATATTACTACCAAAGATAACCAGCAGGAGCAAAAGGAATGCGAGAATAAGCATAGGATTAATCTTTTTTTGGTGGAAAGATGTGTGTCGATCGGTTATAGTAACAAAAACGAGGCCATTCCAATTTTAGTTTGTCTGAATTGGCATTTTTAATTTGTCCTGTACTGTCATTTAGGGGTCTTTCCAAACGAAAAAGCATGTTCCAGCAGCCAGCCAAATAACATAACCAAACCGCATCCTAAAGGATTGTACCACAAATAGGGGTTTTTATCCACGTAAAAAAACAAATACGCCACAATGGCCTGGGTGATCACAGCCGCGTAAAACACGGCTCGTCCGCCAACATTTTTTAGAAAAAAAGCAGTAAAAAAAATACCGAGTATGGTTCCGTAAAAAATGGAACCAACCATATTGACAGCCTGGATAAGGTTGTCGAACAAACCGGCGTAGGTGGCAAACACCATAATGAACACGCCCCAAAGTACGGTTGCCCACCTGGAAGCCTTGAGGTAATGGTGGTCGTCGCGGCCCTTCACAATCGACCGACGGTAAATATCGGAAACGGATGTGGCGGAAAGGGCGCTTAATTCGGACGCTGTGGTGCTCCAGGAAGCGCAGAAAATCATGGCCAGCATCAGGCCCACAATTCCTTTAGGAATATAATTCAGGATATAATGGATGAACACAAAATCCTTGTCCGAGGTATCCGTTTCCGGGTCAGCGGCTTTGATGAGTGTTTCCGCTTCAGAACGAAGACCGCTGCGCTGTTTTTCGAGGTCCTGTAAACTGGCTCTGGCGGCTGATTCCCGCTCCGTTTCACCCGTTTGGAGGGCAGTGGCAAAGTCATTCAGTACCTGTTTTTTGATTAAAAACAGGCTGTCGGCGCGGGCTTCTAATTGTTCGAAGGCTGCCTCCTGCGCAGAACCGGCCACTTTAATGCGGTTGGTATCGCTGAAATGCAGGGGCGGTCGCTGGAATTGAAAAAACACAAAAACCATAACGCCGACGGATAGCACGAGGAACTGCATCGGTATTTTGACAACACCATTAAAAAGCAACCCAAAACGGCTTTGTTTCAATGTTCTGCCCGATAAATAGCGCCCTACCTGGCTCTGGTCGGTGCCGAAATAGGACAGAAACAGGAAGGTGGCGCCCAACACGCCGGACCAGATATTATAGCGGTCGCCCCAGCTGAAACTCCAGTCGATGACCTGTGTTTTTCCGGTCACCCCTGCAATGGACCAGGCTTCGCTGAGGCCCACACCTTCCGGGAGATTGTACAGGATCAGGAAAAATGCGGTAACCAGTCCGCCCAGCATAATGCTCATTTGCAATTCCTGGGTACGGCTCACCGCTTCACTGCCGCCGGTGGTCGTGTAAATCACCACAAAAACAGCCATGGCAAAATTGGTCAGCGCCAGGTTCCAGCCGAAAACGGCACAGAGGATAATACTCGGCGCATAAATGCTGATGGAGGCTGCAATACCGCGTTGAATCAGGAAAAGAACGGCTGTGAGCGACCGCATGCGCAGATCAAAACGTTTTTCGAGAAATTCATACGCCGTGGTAATGTGCAATTTGTAATAAACCGGCAGAATGAAAATCGCCAGAAAGATCATAGCGATCGGCAACCCGAAATAAAATTGCACGAACTGCATACCATCGTTGTAACCCTGGCCGGGCGTACTTAAAAAAGTAATCGCGCTGGCTTGTGTTGCCATGATACTGAGGCCGATCGTCCACCAGGGAAGCTTGCGTTCGCCGGCCAGAAAATCGTCGCTGCTGACTTCCTGGGCTTTCCGGGTGCGCCACAGACCATAAAGGACAATAAATGCAAGGGTGCCAACCAGCACCATCCAATCGAGGGTATGCATATGTTTAGTGGTACTTGGGTGCTAGTGTGTTTTGGTGTTTTGGTTTTTTGGTTTTTTAGTGTTTTGGGGGTTCTTTGCTTCCATTACACACAGTTGCCAAACGCAAAGAATTCCCAAAACACTAAAACACCAAAACACCAAAAAACACATTAAAAGAATGAAGCGAAGGAGACAATTGGCAGCGCAAAAAGTTGCCTGAGCGGCCTTGTCAATCCACCGATCCGTAAATGATAAGGCCCAGGAGAATAATAAAAAATATCCAGGCCCATACACTCAGGCTGTTTTCACGCCAGATATTGTATAATTTTTCCATGACATTGCGCCAATCCAGATCACCGCCGCTTCCTTTGGCGGAAGGTTCGTGTACCAGGCAAAAAAACACGCGTTGTCCTTTGCGTTGCTGGTCGCCGTGTTTGGTCAGGATCATAAAGTCTCCGTTCATAAAACGCAGGTCGAACAGTTCACTTCGGCCACTCATTTCAATAATCAGGGTGTTGTAAGTACCCAGTTGCCGCCAGCTTCCTTTGACAATATTTCCGTCCAGGGATAGCAGGTATTCGCCGCCGGGATTAAAAATATGCAGGATGGATTCGTGAAAACCTTCGTCATCCCGCACTTCTTTCCAGCGTTTCCCCAGCCAGAACTGCGCTTCCACCAGGTCTTCGCCATAAGCGACTACTTTTGGCAGAATGAAGTCGAGGTGCTGATCGAGGTTGCCCAGTTCGGAGGGCAACTCCGGGCTGAAAGCTCGTGAAATATCGCGGACAATACTGGAAATCATAGGTTAGCGGTCGTTTGCTGCAGATTATTACGGCTTGCAAAACAGGTGCAAAATTCGCCAAAACGTTGAGATTCTTATCATAAAATTAATTTTCATGCGGAAACGCACAGATAATGTTGCACAACGACGATGGTTTTTGCAGTTTTGCGAACCGGATTAATCGGCCCACTTTTCAAATGCTGTTTAAAACTTATACCGATAGATGGACGAAAAAGGTACCCAGAAAGGCTTTTTCGATCAAAAAATTATACGCTTTTGTGTACCCTTTCAGTTCGGGCATCGTCATTTATGCCGGATTAATGACTTTTTCGGTAGTGGTCACCAATGTAACCGGATTGCTGCCGCAAATAGCCCAGGACCTGTATGAGGGCAAGTTGAACACAGCGGGTTCTATTTTTTTATGGTTGTTCGCTTTTTTCCTGGGTGGTTTTTTTGCGGGCTGGTGCGTCGAGCGCGAAAAACTGCGCAAATGGCGTTACCTGCATTTGTTGCCCCTGTTCGTGGTCATGACACTTTTTATTTTGGTGGGCATGTCGGGCCAGATCAACGGCCTGCACCCGGTCACATTTCCGGCCATGGTGCTTTTTTCCATCGGCATACAGAATGCGATGGTCAGTCTGACCACTTCCTCCCTGATCAAGGCCAGTCAAATGACCGGTGTTGTCAATGAATTGGGGGTTGATATTGCTGAAATTTTCCATTCGGAAGGGGAGAAACGGCGCCTCATTCAACGGGAAGCGCTGCTTCGCGTCATTGTCATGTGCAGTTTTTTGCTGGGCGCCATGTTTAGTGTGGCAGTATTCCCGGCCCTGCAAACCAAGGTTTTTTATTTCCCCGCTGGCATTATCGCGGCGGTGATCGTACACGATATATTTAGATTTTGAGAAGTGAGAAGTGAGAGGCATCCCGCTTGGCGGCTCTGGTGTTCTGAGATTGGTTTTTCAGGCCTGTAATCGTGAATCGTGTTTAGTGTGTGGTGTTTAGTGTTTCGGGGGCTTCGCGTTTGGCAGTAGTTAATATTTTGGTCGAATTTTCACAAATGCCAAACGCG
>JALHMA010000272.1 GCA_022844265.1 Saprospiraceae bacterium
GCTGGCATTAAACGTAGGCGATTGTATAACAAACGGCCCCGTACCGTTGGGTACCCTGGCATAGCCCATGTCCGTTATTTGTTCCGGGAAATTCATGGTGTCTACCCATTGCAGGCTGGAATCGAGCAGGTAAAGGATTTCCCCGGAACCGGATAATTTGAAATTGGTATGCAGGGGCCCTTGTTCCTGGTCTTCATCGGCCCACACGATCAGGTAACTGTGGGCGGCTAAACTGGTTCCGGCCGGGAATGCCCACTTGGTCAGGTTGGCGGGGTTGTCCGTCAGGTAAAAACCGCTGAGGTCGACGGCCTCGCTGCCGGGGTTGTACAATTCGATCCAGTCGTCGAAATCGCCGTTTTCATCGCTCGCCGTGACGCTGTTGGAAGCCATGATTTCATTGATGACCACGGGGCTGTCCGAAGAAGCCGCGTCGACGCTGAAATAAAACACATCGTGCTCCGCTCCGGCGGGCAGGTACGTCCGGGTTCCGGCAGTGTTGCCTGCAATGGCTTCCACATAAAAACGCACCAGGGCGCCTGCGCCGAAACCGGGTAAAGAAGCGCCGTAAATCCCGTCATTGCTACCGCCGTCGTTGTGCTGGCCGTCGTCGAACATCTGGATTTTGATAAAATTGCCGTATGCCTGCGGGGCGTAGTAGACGAATACTGATTGAACATTGGCGCCGGCGACGGATGCCGTAACGGCAACCGCTTCATTCGCTACCGGATTGTTCCAGGTTCCCGCGGCACTTTGCATGTTGCAGTTGCTGACGACCGGCCCGGTTGCAAGCATCTCTGCGTTGTTGAGCAGGGTATTGCGGTGGTTGAGTACAAAGTTCCGAAGGGTTGTTTTATTGCTGGTATACTGTGTAAAGGAGTACAACTTTTTGGTGTCTGCCTGTACATCGGCGCTGATCTTCGCATCGTATTGATCGATCAGCGGGTTGGTCAGCGCCGGATTGAGCACATCCTGCAAAATAGTTCGGAAGTGGGCCAGGTAACGCTGCCGGATGGAAGGTACCGCCAACAGGCGATTGAGCAGCGGATAATTCACCTTTTCGGTATTGTAAAATGCCCCCCAATTGACGTTATTGTTCAGCATGACGCTGTTGCCATCAAATTCGAGCGGCGTAATGCGCCCGGTTTCAGGATCCCAGTACAGGTAATAATCCATTTTACCTTTAAATACATAGCTGTCATCGTCGGAAAAAGCGATTTCAGACGCCAGGAACCAAAGCGTGCGATCGAGGTCGAGTACGGGTTTTATTTTGGCTTCCAGACTGTCCAAAGGTGTGTTGTTCAGCACATCGCAAACGTGCACCAGTTTATCCCAGGGATTTTCGACGGCACTCGATTTCAGGGTGTAGTATTGCTGGTATTCGGTGGTGTCCGGCCCGAGATCATTCAGTGCAGCTGTTCCGTCTCCCCACATGCCGCCGGGGCCGGGTCCGCCCGGACCGATAACAGTGCCTTCAGGACGGTCGGCGCGCCAGCGAACCCCGTTGTTGCCGAAAAACCATTCTTCAATATAATCGCCGTTCAATTGTTGTACATGCGGGTAAAGTCCCCAACTTTCACCGTTAATAAACAACCGGATATATGCCGCTTTGGCAGCGGGAATATGCCGCCGGATTTGGTGCAGGTACAACATTTCGCGCATAAAGGACGGGTCCTGGAAACTGTTGTTCAGGTTAAGGGTCTTGTAACCCATCAGTTGCTGATCGGGGTGGATATAATCCAGCGTAATATTGAACGATTTTTTTTGGGAGGCGCCGCTTTGCGAATAAGAAGTCTGTCCTTTGAAACGCACACCGATATCCGGGAAAGTATCGCCTTCCACAATAAGCATGGCCGGAATGTCGGTAGAGGTGATGTAATTGGCAGTGAGTTGTTGCCAGTAATCGGCCTGTGCAAACCACAACTCGAACGTGCGTATCTGGCTTTCATCGTACAGTCCGCCGGCGACTTGCCCGTTGGTGTACAGTGTATGGTCTGCTTCGGACAAATACATGGAAGCGGGCAGATTTTGCGCCTGCAGGTGGCACAACGTTGCTCCAAAAAAAAGTAGGAGCTGCGTAATCCGAGGGGAAAAAAGATTCATAATCCAGGATATTTTTGACTTGGAAAAAGTACAGGCAGCTAAGCAGTTATCCGTTATTAGTTATTCGTTATCAGTGTTCATAATCAAGCATTTACAAAGAATTTAGCCAAGACTAATTTCGCAAACCTGCTTATGACCGTCTATTTTGAATGCTAATTGGCAAAAAAGTTTAATGCAACGATCCACGAGATGACTGGTACATCTCGTTCTTCTTTGTTCTGTAGGTAAAGAATTTGGGTAAGGGTTGCATGAAGGGGATAAAAAAAGTGAGTTGTGAATAGTGAGTTGTGAGTGGCATTTCGTTAGAAGAACGAATTCAATATCCTCTTAACGAAATGCCACTCACAACTCACAACTCACAACTCACTATTCACCACTCACGCCTCACCACTCACGTATTCAGGCTCATTTTGAGTTTTTTCTCCACTTCTTCCACCGTATCTTTAAAAATCATATCCGTATCCATCATATCCTGCACGGCTTTGCAGGAATAAATGACGGTACTGTGGTCGCGGCCGCCAAATTGTTCCCCGATAGATTTCAGGGATTTATTGGTCAGTTTTTTGGCGAGGTACATGGAGAGTTGCCGGGCGATCACGATATTCCGTTTGCGGGTTTCGTGGTGCAGTTTATCTACGGGCACTTTGAAGTGTTCGGCAACCAATTGCTGAATGAACTCCACCGTGATTTCTTTATTGATGGTGGTCACAAAATTGCGAATCACCTCTTTGGCCAGGTCCATGTCCACATCGCGGCGGATTAGGGTGCTTTGGGCAAGCAGCGAGACCATGACGCCTTCGAGTTCGCGGATATTGTTTTTGATATTGTAACAAATGAATTCGAGTACGTCGCTCGGAATATCCACGCCTTCATCTTCCATCTTGGATTCCAGGATAGCCATGCGCGTTTCCAGGTCGGGCGCCTGCAAGTCGGCGCTGAGGCCCCATTTAAACCGGGAAATCAGGCGGTCTTCCATGCCCTCCAGGTCTTTCGGCGCGCGGTCGGAAGTCAGGATGATCTGTTTGCCGTTCTGGTGTAACTGGTTGAATATATGGAAGAAAATTTCCTGCGTTTTTTGTTTGCCCGACAAAAACTGAATGTCGTCGATAATGAGGACATCAATCATCTGGTAGAAATTGACGAAGTCATTGACCGAGTTGTTTTTGATGGCCTGTATGATCTGGTTGGTAAATTTTTCGGAAGAAACATAGAGAACGGCTTTCGACTCCATTTTGCTCACAACCTCATTGCCGATGGCCTGGGCAAGGTGCGTTTTACCCAGACCCACATCTCCGAAAATAACAAGGGGGTTGAAAGCGGTGCCACCCGGTTTTTTCGCAATAGCCAGACCTGCGTTGCGGGCAAGGCGGTTGCAGTCGCCTTCGATAAAATTATCAAAAACGTAATTGACATTGAGCTGCGGATCCACTTTGATCCGCTTGATACCCGGGATGATGAACGGATTTTTAATCATTTCCGCATCAAAAACACCCGGTACCGGCGCATTGTCTTTCTCCGATGAAGGTTTGCCATCCATTTTTGAGTTGCCATTTTTGGCAGATTCCTGTGTCCCCTGTTCGGGTATGTGGTACAGCAAGCGGCCGCGTTCGCCCAGTTCCTGGCGAATGCTCTTTTTCAGGAGCTGCACATAGTGCTCTTCGAGCCACTCGAAGAAGAACTTATTAGGCACCTGAATCGTAAGTACATCGTTATCAAGATGCACCGGTTTGATCGGTTCAAACCAGGTTTTGAAACTTTGTGTACTCACATTTTTTTTGATAGTATGCAGACAATGATCCCATACCATCCGGCTGTCTCTTGTCATACCAGATCGAACATTTGGAGAAGGGCTAACCCAGACTTACGCTTTGAATTTTTGATCCTGCTTGGTCGAAACAGGGTGACAAAGATTGCTAAACTATTTGGAAGGTCGGTGTATTTTTTCTTTTTTTCGACCAAATAATTTTGAAAGTATTTTTAAAAATATTTGTTTTAAAAAAGGTCTATTTTTTACATCGACCAAACCGCACACTTTTTTTTGTATAATATTGGCATTTTTACTTTGCTTAAAAATGCAATACAAAAGTTTTTAAATTAAATTAAATTCAATATAATAATTTAAAATAAAAAACGATTTAAAAATAGTATTGATGTTTGAATGGAATTGCTGCACAGCCTTTCGCCATATTACGATTTAGTGCATGTGGTTGAAATTCAAGCGAAAGAGTAGATAATAAAAAGTTTTAAAATGAATGATATCCGTTCGAAAGCGCGTCTTCCTGCCGGAACTAAAACAACTGCCCTGCTTCCATCCGAATCGCAACAATAGCGCGCTGTAAAGGCGATACGGGCATATCATCTATGGCCTTTAGCAATGCGGACACCAGTTCTTCGCTGTCGCTGTCGGGAGGGAGATGGTCTGCCGTTTGACTGATGAACGCCAGGGTCTCATTTTTTGCGAGGGTGATAATTTGCCACAGCGTCTCGGACACATATAACTGTTGAGAAGTATTATGGTCGAACTCCTGACTGATAGCCAGCATCAGCGAACCGCGTAAATCGCCGGTAGTCATCCCGGACATACGAATGCGGAACAGTGTATTGGGAACACCGGCCCTGTCGCACAGCAGGGTCAGGCGTTCGTAAGCCTGCAAGCGGAGCGGCAGGGTTGTTTTGAGCGATTCGTTGTGCTGAATGGCTTTTTCATACCGCAACCGGTCGTCGAGGTACAATTTCAATAAAAAATATGCTGTGGCAAAAACAATGAGTGAAGGAATGGTATACTTCAATATTTCCAAAAAGATTTCCATAATGGCGATAATTGATGCCTTTTTGTCCGGCGGGCGGCAAAGGTAAGGGGAGACGTAAACTTTTTTATAGTTGATTTCGTTTTAGTACTCTACTTTTGCACTATATAAGTGTTTCGGTGTTTTGGTGTTTTCGTGTTTTAGGCGCTTCGCCTATACTACTCACGGTTGCCAAAGGCGAAGCGCCTAAAACACCAAAACACCAAAACACTAAAATACTAAAATACTAAAACACTAAAACACACACATAAAATGGAAATGGTGCTCGATCAACCGGTAGTTGCTGCTCCCATCACATTGACGGAAGATGCTGTTGAACAACTTAAACTCATTCAGAAGAACGAAAACATCCCGGATGATTACGGTCTTCGCATAGGGGTGAAGGGCGGTGGATGTTCCGGCTTTTCTTATGTTCTGGGTTTCGACGTCCCTCAGGAGCAGGATGATATTTTTGAAATAAAGGGTATTCGTGTGATGATGAATAAAGCGCACGCAATTTATCTGCTTGGTATGCAGGTGAATTTTGTAAACGGCCTGGATAACCGCGGATTTACGTTCGACAACCCCAATGCCACCAGCACTTGTGGTTGCGGTACTTCATTTTCCGCGTAAGTAGTTATTCGTTATTAGTTATTGGTTATCAGTATTGATAATCAAGCATTTGCAGAGAATTTAGTCTCAACTAAGTTTTGCACGCTTACTTAATTTCTGTAGCGGTTTCATAAAAAAGCCAATTGCTTGTATGAGCAATTGGCTTTTTTATTTCTCACCCTCTCACCTCTCTCACTCTCTCACCTCTCTCACTCTCTCACTCTCTCACTCTCTCACTCTCTCACCTCTCACTTCTATTATATTTCAGAGAGATCCACCACAAAGCTTTGTCTGTAACCCCTTTTGGCTGCCAGTTTTTGTTGTGCATTGGCCGTTTTTTCGTCTGCAAACGGCCCGACGATTACCCGGTATGCAGTCAGGTCGTTTGCGGCATCCCGTTCAATATTGACCAATACTTTTTCCGGCCATTGTTGCTGTAGTTTGGTAACAATCGGCAATACATTGTCTGCATCGTAGAGGGTACTCAATTGTACGCCGTAGCCTGATTTAGTCGATTTTTTCATATCTACTTTATACAGTTCCGTGTTTTTGGTATTTCCTGATGATGCGTTGCCGGCAGATGATTGTGGCGCAATGGTGCTGTATTGAGACGGCCTGACCATGCTGAGTTTGCCGGCCGATGCACTAGCTGTACCGGCTGTTTTTGTTTCCACATTGGGCACCACTTCTACCCGCACACTGGCACTGCCATCGCGTACCAGGTCGACCACTTCTGCAGCGCGCCGGGAAAGTTCGATGACGTATCCTTCTTTGAACGGCCCGCGGTCATTGACCCGGACGATGACTGATTTTTTATTGTCCAAACGAGTGACCTTTACCTTTGAGCCATAAGGCAGGCTTTTGTGGGCACAGGTGAGCTCATTTTTGTCGTACTTTTCGCCACTGGAAGTTTTGCGGCCATGTAACGAATCTGCGTAGTAATTCGCTTTTCCAAACTCTTCGGACTGATTGGGAATAAACGCATTAAAAAGCAACCAACTGAAACAAACAATTAGTACACTGGAAATGGGATAGAAGGCTCGGCGCATGGCTTTTGAATTTTAGATTGTTTTGAATTGTCGCTGAAAACCACAAACGTCAATAGGTGGTTCTTTCTTTTAGAGGGCAAAGTAATTCTTAAAACCATTGAAAATCAACTCAAAGTAAACATTTTACGATGAAAAAAACAAATGCGCTCGAACGACAACGTTCCGTTTACGTATCCGGAGCCGCAGGTATCCGCCAGTTAATCCCTTTTGCCCCGGCACTTTTAGAGCAAAAAGCAAAAGAAAAAATGAGCCTGGCTGCCTGGGCTTACATTTCTGGAGGGGCCGGACTGGAAAGCACGCTGTCTGCCAATCGAAGTGATTTTGACCGCTGGCGCATTGTGCCCCGAATGTTGCGCAATGTTGAAATACGCGACCTTTCAACTGGTTTTTTTGGAAAAACCATTCCCGCGCCGTTTTTTCTGGCGCCTGTCGGGGTGCTCGAAATGGCCCACCGGGAGGCCGATGAAGCCGTAGCGGCAGCGGCTGCCGAAAGAGGAATTCCCTATATATTCTCCAACCAGGCTTCCGTGCCCATGGAGCGCTGCGCAGCAGCCATGGGCGACTCGCCCCGCCTTTTTCAATTGTACTGGAGTCGTTCCAATGATCTGGTACTCAGTTTTTTACAAAGGGCTGAAGCCTGCGGCTGCTCGGCGCTGGTGGTTACTTTGGATACGACCATGCTGGGTTGGCGCATCCGCGATCTCGACCTTGGGTCTTTGCCGTTTCTGAAAGGGATGGGCATTGCACAATATACATCCGACCCTGTTTTTCAGCGCCTGCTCGACGAACATGATGAGGGGACTGCCCCACGCCCTAAAGTGACGCTGAGCGCCATCAACACCCTTTTTGCAGCGGCGCGGCATTATCCGGGTGGTTTTTGGCAAAATATCCGCAGCGGCCGGGCCATTAAAGCCGTGCGCACATTCACCAGCATCTATTCGCGCCCCAATATTACCTGGGCCGATCTGCCATTTTTACGGGAACATACTCGCCTGCCGATTATTTTGAAAGGAATCATGCACCCCGACGATGCCCGTAAAGCGCTGGACTACGGCGTGGATGGCATATATGTGTCCAACCATGGGGGCAGGCAGGTAGATGGTTCGGCAAGTACCATCGCTGCGTTGCCTTCTATTGCTGAAGCCGTGCGGGAAAGGGCGCCGATTTTGTTCGATAGCGGCGTACGGGGCGGTGCAGATGCTTTTAAAGCGCTGGCCCTGGGGGCAACATCTGTTGGTATCGGGCGACCTTACTGCTATGCGCTGACGATAGCCGGAAAAGCCGGCGTAACCGAGTTGCTCGACAACTGGATGTCCGATTTTGAACTGACGATGGGGCTGTCCGGGTGCAAAAACCTGGAAGAAGTGCGACATGCGCATTTGGCTCAGGGGGGATGAAAGAGGGATGAGGGATGCGTTGCAAAAGCCGTATCGCGGCGAAAGGATTATGCCACACGTTTTTTTTACCACAACGGACACAAAGTGGTTTCACAAAGGACACAAGGCGTAGAGTTGACCACATTATTTTAGTCATTTGTGATGATTTTTGCCAGATTCACGGATAATACTAAGCGGAA
>JALHMA010000273.1 GCA_022844265.1 Saprospiraceae bacterium
AAACGTATAGCACGGTTTTGGACTTACATCATATCAAAACGCCGGAGAAAAGACTATTTTTTGTGCAAAAATGCAGTCAACATACTCTTGAGTGGGAAGTAATTTCATGATGTTTTTTTAGAATAAAAGTAAAGCGTGGTTGTGCTGTACGTTGGCCGCAGGTCGGAGACACTGCGGCGGCGTTGCGCTTGGGCGGAGTGATGGGGGAAGACCTGATGAGGCGGATATTACATCCACTCGAAAATGAAGTGATTTCACTTTTTTCGAGTGGATGTAATAAACCCATCAACCATCAACCCCTTTACTTCCCCCTTTCCTGCATATCAGAATAATAAATCAGGTTCCATTCTCCATCGGGTTGTTTGGCAAAACGCCGTTCTATGCCGTATCCTCCAGCGGTAATCAGGATATACTCGATCAGCAGCCCGTCTCCCAGCATTTGAATCTGCCGCTTGTAATCGCCGGAACTATAATCTACCGGGCGGTGCATGAGCCAGTTGCTTTGTTCCCATGTAATTTCCTTTTTTTGGTAATGCGTACTGTCCACCTGTTCGCTCTTATCGCCTTGCAGGGGCCAGGAAATATGCGCAATCTGATACAGGCTATCCGTGTGAAATTTGTCATAAAAGTCGGGGAAATCAGCCGGCAATTGGGTGTCAGAAGTGGCAACCGATTCTACCTGAGGCGTTGATGCAGTTCGTTTGCAGGCAAAGAAAATAAGCATTGCGCCCAATACGGCAGGAAAAATTTTCATGTAAAAGCAATTTTGAAATTTGGAAAACAAGCGGCAAAATTAGTTCGTCCGACAAACGAAATTTCCCTGAATTATATTTGCAACTCCATATTTCAAAAATTTCCATCCCCCTACATGAGAGGCATTTATACCATTCTGTTGCTCCTGCTTTCCAATGTTTTTATGACGTTTGCCTGGTATGGCCACCTAAAGTTTCACCACCTGAAATTTTTTCAAAAAACGGGCATGTTCGGTCTGATTATCGCCAGTTGGTTGATTGCTTTTCTGGAATACAGCCTGATGGTGCCTGCCAACAGGATCGGTTACAAGGAACAAGGCGGGCCGTTCACTTTGTTGCAACTGAAAGTGATCCAGGAAGTTATCACCTTGCTGGTATTCACAGCGTTTACCCTGCTTTTCTTTAAAAATGAAACGCTGAAATGGAACCACTTTGTGGGCTTCGGCTTTCTGGTGCTGGCGGTGTATTTTATAAGGAAGTAGATTTCCACCACATAGGTACATAGATTTCACACATAGAACACAATAGTTTTTAGCGTACTCTACGCTATGTGTTCTATGTGTAAAACCTATGTGCCTATGTGGTAAAAAAACTATTTCCACACTACGGGTCGACTAAAAATCAAATAATAAGGCACCGCAATACCGTAATAGATCGCCAGCAACACATCCAGTACAGGAACCCACTTGAGCAAATCAGCACCTTGAAGCCTGGAAAAGGCGCCTCTGTACACGATCATCAGCGTTAACATACGAAGGCCATAGGCCATTGCTAACAAGTGAAAATTCCAGCCGGACAACAGCAGCAGGAAGAGCAAAAAGTAATGCAATACGAGTGAAAGGCTCAAAGAAGCCAGCAGTAACTTGTGCAGCGGACGGTATGTAGATGAGGCGCCCAGGTGGCGGCGTTTTTGCTGAAGCCATTGCTGCCACGTTGTTTTATTTTCAGAAAAAACAAATGCCGCCGGATCCGTACAAATGCCGGTATTAGTGGAAGTTGCGGCAGCATTGACCAGCAAATCATCGTCGCCGGAAGGAATATCGAGGTGTTTGGAAAAACCTCCCACCCGCTCGAAAACCGACTTTTTGAACGCCAGGTTGCGCCCTACGCCCATGTAGGGCATTCCTGCCAGCGTAAAACTGAAGTATTGCAGGGCAGTCTGGGCCGTTTCAAAACGCGCCCAGCGGTTCAGAATGCCCGCTGTTGTTTTCATGGGCGCATAACCCAGCACAATTTCAGTTTCCGGCTTCCGGTTCAACGATTCGGCCATGTGCGACAACCAGAAAACGCCCGTCGGCTCGCAATCGGCATCGGTTAACAGGATATGCGCGTATTGGCTTGCGCGGATGCCTTGTTCGAGGGCATGTTTTTTCCCGGGGAAGGTTTTATTGTCTATCTGAATCACCCTTAGTCGCGGATTTTTTTCCTGAAATTCCCGTAACACCGTCGGGGTATCATCTGTTGAAGCGTCGTCTACCAGCAGTAATTCCCAATCTGCATCGTATTGCTGCGCCAGAATACCCGGCAAATAACGACGCAGGTTGCCCGCTTCATTGCGGGCACAAATAATCACGGAAAAAGGCGGCGGCAACGTGTTTTTTTGTCTTTCTTGCAGCCTGTTTTTTTGCTTTGAATAAAACGAAAAACGGGCAAAAACGCCCCACCAAAAAAACAGTTGCCACAAAGTGGCGCCAAAAAAACACCAGCATAACGCTAATAAAAAGAAGTTGGTCTGCATCCGAAAGTTGACAAGGCAAGACTGTAAAAGTATCCGAATAGTCTGACTTTTGCGCGGTAAATTATGAAACGGATTATTGTTGCTATCGACGGCTATTCTTCCTGCGGCAAGAGTACGCTCGCCAAAGCCCTGGCGAAATCACTGCACTACGCTTATCTCGATTCAGGCGCAATGTACCGCGCTGTGACACTGTATTTCCTTGATAATCACCTGGATTACAATGATCCGGGCGTTGTAGACGAGGCTTTAAATAACATTGAAATCCACTTTGAACGCATTGATGGTCAAAACCATGCTTTTCTAAACGGCGTGGATATTGAACACGCCATTCGGGAAATGCGCGTCAACGAACACGTCAGTCCGGTGTCTGCTATATCCGCTGTTCGTCGGGCAATGGTGCGCCAGCAACAACTCATGGGGAAACGCCGGGGCATTGTAGCAGACGGCCGCGACATCGGGACAGTTGTTTTTCCCGATGCGGAACTCAAAATTTTCCTGATAGCCGATCCCGATGTACGCACCAGCCGTCGCCACCTGGAACTGGCTGCCAAAGGCATCGATGCCGACTGGCATGAGGTGCAGCGGAACCTGCTCGAACGCGACCGCATCGACTCGAGCCGAGCAGACAGCCCGCTGAGAAAAGCAGATGACGCCATTGTGATCGACAATACCCTGCTTTCGGAAGTCCAACAATTGGAACAATCGCTGAAATTGGCAAAAGAACGTATCCCCGCCGCATAAAACCGCTGATTTCCCGACATTATGAATTTTTGGCAAAAACCCGTAGAGACGCTGTTTGAACTGCTCCAGCGCAAAGCCCCGCACTTGCGGCAAGTGCGCCATTTTCCCTCGCAAGCCTTGCACCGGGAAGTGGATTTTGATATATACTTGCCACCTGACTACCACCTTTCCGGTGGGCGACAATACCCGCTGGTGTTATTTAATGACGGACAGGATTTGCCTGTTATGCATTTCTCAGGTATCCTGGAACGGCTTTTTTTTGAACAAACCGTGCCGCATTTTATTGCGGTCGGTGTGTACGCTTCCGGCGCACGAATCCATGAGTACGGCACGGCGCGGCAGTCGGATTACAAAAACAGGGGCGCCAAGGCGCCACAATATACGGAGTTCATTATCAAGGAGTTAATGCCTCATTTAGAAAAGCGTTTCCGTATATTAGAGGATCCGAAGCACCGTATTTTTGCCGGATTTTCACTGGGTGGATTGTCGGCAATGGATATTACATGGGCGCATCCGCAGGTATTCGGCACATCCGGCGTGTTTTCAGGCGCGCTGTGGTGGCGCTGGTCGACCGTGCATCCCGAAAACCCCGATGCGGATCGGATCATGCACGATATCATCCGGCATTCTACCCATTGGCATGAAAACCAGCGTTTCTGGTTTCAATGCGGAACCCTCGACGAAGAAGATGACCGCAACGGCAATGGTGTGATCGATTCCATTGACGATACGCTGGACCTGATACGCGAACTCCGCATGAAAGGTTGCCCCGAACACGACTTGCGCTACTACGAAATGGAAGGCGGTCGCCACGAACCCCATACCTGGGGACAAGCGATGCCAGATTTTCTGAAATGGACGCTGAATCGTGTTTAGTGTGTGGTGTTTAGTGTTTCGGGCGCTTCGCCTTTGGCATTTATGGACATTTAGCCAAATTATCACCAAATACCAAAGGCGAAACGCCCGAAACACTAAACACCACACACTAAACACGATTTACAATTACAGGCCTGAAAAACCAAAGCCAAAACTAAAAGAGCCGCTAAGCGGGATGCCCCTCACGACTCACCTTGATCACTACCATCTTGGACGTGGGCGTATTGCTCTTATCTGCGGTACTGTTGATAGGCACCAGCACATTTGTTTCAGGAAAATAGGTCGCCGTGCAGCGCTCCGGAATGTCATACGCTACAACAATAAAATGCCGCGCAACGCGCTCTACCCCACCGTGATAGTTGAATAAATCCACTACGGCTCCGTCTGCCAGACCGGCTTTTGAAATATCGAATGGATTCATCAGAATGACCCGGCGTTCGTTCAGAATACCCCTGTAACGGTCATTCAATCCGTAAATAGTGGTATTGAACTGGTCGTGGCTACGAATGGTCATCATGATGAATTCGTCATCCGCCAATTGGAGTTCCGGCACTTCCGCAAGATTGAAATTGGCTTTGCCGTTCCAGGTGTGAAAAGTACCCATGCGTGCGGCATTGGGCAGGTAAAAACCGCCCGGTTCGCGCACCCGGCGGTTATAATCTTCAAAACCGGGCAAGGTTTGTTCGATGGAAAGGCGAATATGGTCGTAATGCTGCGCATATTTTTTCCATTGGATGCCTGATTTGTTTCCCAAAACGGCTTCGGCCAAACGACAAACGATCACAGGTTCGGAAAGCAGTGCGTCTGAAACCGGTTTCAGGTTGCCGCGGCTGGCATGCACAATACCCATCGAATTTTCTACGGAAACTATTTGGTTTTCCCCGCCGATCATATCCTGATCCGTGCGGCCCAGGCAAGGCAGCAGGATGGCTTCTTTGCCATGTACGAGGTGGCTTCGGTTAAGTTTGGTAGAAACCTGCACCGTCAGATCACAGCGGCGCAGCGCTTCGGCAGTGTACAAAGTATCCGGCGTGGCGGAAAGAAAGTTGCCGCCCATGGCAAAAAAGACCCTGGCTTTTCCCTGGTGCATGGCGTGAATACTTTCGACAACATCGTAACCCGCTTCCTGGGGCGGGCGAAAGCCAAAAGTACTTTCCAGACGATCCAGAAACGCCTGCGGCGGTTTTTCATTAATACCCATTGTGCGGTCGCCCTGCACATTGCTGTGGCCGCGCACCGGGCATGTACCTGCGCCCGGCTTGCCGATACTGCCTTTCAGGAGCAGCAAATTGACAATTTCTTTGATCGTATCTACGGCATTTTTGTGCTGCGTAAGCCCCATCGCCCAGCAGGCAATGATCTTTTTGTGGTTGATCAGAAGTTGCGCAGCCGCTTCTATTTGCGGCAAGGGAACGCCGCAGGCAACTGACAGATCGTTTACATCGTATTGTTTCAGGTTTTGCAGGTATTCTTCGTACCCGCTTGACCGCTGTTGAATAAATTCATGGTCAAATACGGAACCTGGATTTTTTTCTTCGGCATCCAGCATCAGCAACGCCAGCGCCTTGAGCAAGGCCATGTCGCCGTTTATTTTCACCTGCAAAAAAACGTCTGTCAGTTCGGTGCCGAATCCCAGCAAACCACTTAATTGCTGCGGATGGCTGAATCCCATGAGACCGGTTTCTTTTAATGGATTGACAGAGATGATTTTTGCGCCGTTTGCCTTGGCTTTTTGCAGGGCGGTCAACATACGCGGGTGGTTGGTACCCGGATTCTGGCCTAAAATGACAATCACTTCCGCTTCATAAAAATCTTCCAGCGTCACCGATCCTTTCCCGATCCCCAGCGATTCACCCAGGGCCACGCCGCTGGATTCATGGCACATATTGCTGCAATCCGGCAGGTTGTTGGTGCCGAATTTGCGCACAAATAACTGGTACAAAAATGCGGCTTCGTTGCTGGTGCGACCGGAAGTGTAAAAAACGGCTTCGTCCGGAGATGCCAGCCCGTTTAAATGTGTGGCGATTTTCGTAAATGCTTCTTCCCAGGAGATGGGTTGGTAATGCGCGGCGCCTTCGGGCAGGTACATGGGTTCTGCCAGCCGTCCTTTTTTACCGATCTCGAAATCGGACAACTGCGCCAGATCAGCAACGGAATGGCCGGCAAAAAAATCGGCGTCTAATTTTTTGGTAGTTGCTTCTTCCGCTATGGCTTTTGCACCGTTTTCGCAGTACTCTGCAATGCCGGAGCGCTCGTCATCCGGGTCGGGCCAGGCGCAACCCGGACAATCGTGGCCGTCTTTTTGATTGAGTTTGGCAAGTGCCTGAAAGCCGCGCGGCACATCCATGGCGCTGAACACAAATGTCAGGGCGCTCCAAACCGCAGGTAAACCGCCCGCTTTTGTTGGAACAGCGCGCCGTTTGATGCCTGTAAATGTTACCGGATTTTCGGCGTCGGGCAACATGGAATCAGTCTTTTTGCTCATAATGCGGGTTTGGATAGTTATCCGACTGGTCTTCGATTGTTTCATCGAGACAAACGAAGTCTTTTTCCAACAGCAGGTGCAATGCAATATCGGGCGTTATCATTTGAATATATTCAAAACCTGTCCGCTCTTCATGCGGCCAATTTTTTGCCGCCCCGGTCGGAAGGTACATGGTAATCCGCTGCTGGTTAAAATCGGCCTGCAAATGGTGAATGTCCTCCCGTGTTTCAAGGGCATAAACAAGTTTTTGTCCTGCGCCCGTGCCAAAGCAGGTTTCTTCCATAATGGCTCCTGTTTCCGCCAAAGCGCTGACTTCCGTTTTGGTAAGCCGGTATCGCACGAAATTTCCTTTAATACGGATTTTCATAACTTAGTTATTGGTTATCAGTGTTGATAATCAGGCACTTATATAAAAATTAATCTAAATAATTTCGCTTAGAACGCCCAAAAACAACTTATGCTTTTGACTAACCCCCGCGCTTTAGCCGGGGGAATCGAAGAAACAAACCTAACGGGGTTTTAACCCCAGATCACTCGTTTTGGGTTAAAACCCATCAGTATTTGTCCTGTTCATTTCCCCCGGCTAAAGCGCGGGGGTTAGCAAATCGTGAATTTATACTAAAGACCTGCATGTCTTGTGTACAAATTAAACCTCTTTTCACGCAAAAAACCAATGAGTGTAATACCGAAAGCATCTGCTGTTGCCACAGCCAGGCTGGATGGCGCTCCCACGGCACAGACCACGGCGATACCCGCCATGGCGGCTTTTTGTAACAACTCAAAACTCGCCCGGCCACTGAGCAACAGGATGGCATCGTTCAGTGGAATCGAATTGTTGAAAGTACAATGGCCGATGAGTTTATCCAGGGCGTTGTGCCGCCCGACATCTTCACGCACGGCAAGTAAACGACCCGAAAAATCGAAAAGCGCCGCTGCGTGCAGTCCGCCTGTCAGGGTAAACGTATCCTGTGCCTGCCGCAAGGTATCGGACAACGTGTACATAACATCGACGTTTAATGCCTTGGAAGGCGGTTTTACAACGTTGCAAGCGCCGGCCATTTTTACCGCGTCGATGGACGTTTTGCCGCAAACCCCGCAACTGGAGGTTGTGTAAAAATGCCGGTCGAGACGCTGTATATCGAATGTTGCTGCCGGATCCAATTGAGCCAGCACGATGTTTCCTTCATCCTGAGCACCCGGCAAAGCATCCATCACCCGCACAGCCTTCAACTCGGCGGGATGGCGAATGATACCTTCCGTAAATAAAAACCCACGCACCAGGTCTTCATCCGCGCCGGGAGTGCGCATGGTCACGGAAAGGCTTTTTATTACCCTGTGATGATCCGGCCCGTATTCGATGCGTATTTCCAATGGTTCTTCCGTTGCCAGAAAATCCTGTTTTTCAACGGCATTGCTGCCGTTGAAAGCGTAAACAGTGACCGGTTTGGCACTTAGTTGTTCCATAACCTTATTTTTGCTTTTCCAGCCATAGTGTCGGGGTGACTTCAAGTCACCCCGACAATAATGC
>JALHMA010000274.1 GCA_022844265.1 Saprospiraceae bacterium
TGCACACCAACGACCCGGCAAGCGCCCTCGCGCTGTTCTCCCGCTTTACGGGTTCCGCTAACATGCCACAGGATGATAACCAGTGGTTTCTGGCGCTGGCATATGTGCAGGCCGGACGGCAAGAGGGCGCACTGGAAATATTACAAACCTTGAAAGCGAGTCCGGTATACGGAAGGGATGCGGAGGCGTTGGAAAAAGATTTAAAAGAAAATAAGAGATAAGGAACGAAAATAGTGCTTGAGGCGGTTACCGGGATGTGTTTTGATCATTAAGTAGTTATGGATTCCTATATTTTTTCATTTATAAATCACTGTTAAACGATGCAAAACATGATCCCCTACGTTCAAAGGAAAAGAGCTCATCTTGACTTCAGTCAAGGACGCCCCTCAGCACTTGAAGGCCTGAATTTTTTAGGTCATGCCAGAATAGATGATATTGATTATGTATATATGAATGATTCGGAAGAAGGATTTGTTTATTCGGAAGAAGGGTTATATGACTTCGAACTATCAACTTTATATCTTGATACGGGCATATCTGTTGTTTCTTATCGAAAAACCGAAGACAGAGTGGATATTTTATCTTCTACAGCACCGCTGGAAAGCCCGATATGTTTTCCCCTACTTTGTAATTTAGCAAAAGTAGAATCAACTAAACAATCTGCCAAACTTTCAATTACGCCATCTTCCATACACGCGTGCCAACCACTTGATCCCGAATCATTTTATTCGAAAGGTAAATTTGGATGCCCACTTATAGTTTTATCATCCTCGGGCAATTTCATTGTTTTCCAACGTAACATGCCGTTTGATGGGATTGTAGATATTAAAGAGACTAACAGGGTAGCAAATGAAACTGTAAAATCCTATACTAACCCCTACTATATACAAATGTTATTGCCGAATCAATGTTTATGTTATTTTGCTATAGAAACTGTGGGAGAACTCCAAGATACCTTGCAAGAGTGGCATCGAGTAATTGCTTCAAATGTGCCGGGGGAAGATATTTTTGGAAAAGCATTGGCGCCGTTTATTTTTTACGACAAGCATCAAATGTTTATATGCCGATACATTGAGAGTATTGAAAATATGATAATTACTCCATAACCACCGCCCCGGCCCAAAAAGCCGGATGTTTCCAGAATCCCTGCGCACTGCGGCGGTATTCGGATTTGGCTTGTTGCAAAGCCCTGACCGGCGGCACGTTTTGTCCCAGGCGCTGGTAAAAATCGCCAATGATCTGGGTCGTTTTTGCTTCCGGCACTTCCCAGAGCGTGGCCACCACTTGTGAAATGCCGGCCTGCAGAAACGAACGGGAGAGGGTGAAAGCGCCTTCTCCCGTTTCGTGTGCGCCCAGCGCCGTTTCGCAGGCCGAAAGCACCGCCAGCCGGGCGCTGAAGTTCTCCGCCTGCACTTCAAAACCCCAGAGCGTATCCTGTGCCGCGCCGAAGGAGAGTTTGTTGTCGCGCCGGTCGGACAGGTTGCTTTTGCCGTGCATCAAAAGGTGCAGCACATCGTAATTCGCCTGTTCCCGTAGAAAACTGTTTTTGGTACACCGGCTACCGCTGAACGTGTCGATGCCGCTCGTCGCTGCAAATGCCTGAAAAACAGCGCCGACCGCGGCGGCGCGATGGGGCAGCGAGGCGTCTGCCCAGATACCGATGCGTTTGGGCCGAAACGGACGTTTGGCGTCCTGCCGGTGCGTCAGGTGAACTTTCCAGGAAGGGGTATAGGCAACGGCAAAATCATCGACCGCCAATCGCTGCGTCTCCTGTCGGGCTGTCGCCGCAGCGGATTTTTTTTGCCAGTGCAATACTTCAAACGGAAGCAGATACAGTTCCCGGTCGGGAATAATGAGGATATCTTCTTTACCCCTCAGCAAAGACTCGAACGGTTGCAGCAATAGCGCGCTGAGCACATCCGTGGAATCCTCGGGGATTTCTTTCCGGTAATTTTTCAGGGCATCATGGTAGCGCTGGAGTCGTTTTTTCAGTTCATGGGTATTCCCGGTTTGTACGAACCCGACGCTCCCGGATTTCGGGATACACAACGCATAGAGATTTTGTTTGCCGAAACAATACGTCAGCACCACCTCTTTTTCTTCCAGGGCAGCCTGCACTTCCACAATCGTGGAAATCGGCTGGCGAATGGTCCGCGTATATTCTTCTGAAGTCGAGCGGCGGTTGCGGTTGACCCGTTCCAGTAAGGATATAGCGCCTTCCAGTTCGCGTTGCGACACGGCCGACCAGTTGCGCTGGTTATCCTTCAAAAAATGCAGGCGGTTGATTTTCGCCGTCACTTTTCGCGCACTATCTGCCCAGGTGAAATAGGAAGCGTTCTCCAAGGCATGCCTGTTGAGCATATCGCGGTACATCAACAGGGATTTTTGCCGTTCCGCGTAGCGAAATGCCTTGTCTAACCAGCGCTTGTCCTTGGTTTTTTGATAAAGCAGGTAGCTTGTTTCCACAGCCTGCGGAAAACAATCGTCGCCCACCTGCTGCTGAAACCCCAAAATAGCTTCTTCGCTGAATGCCAGCAGACTGGGGAAAAACAGGGAATCGACTTTTGCAAAATTCATCTCAGCCTGCAACAGGTCTGCCGTTTTTCCAGTTTGCCGGAATTTCTGCAAATAAACCCGCCCGATCAGTCCATATACAACGAAGTTCAAATGGGAAGAATCTGTTCCGATTTGCAGGTCTTTGTAAGCAAAATCGAGTGATTTCCGAAAGTTGCCCTTCGTTGCGTACGCTTCGCACAGCACATAATAAACGGCATCGAGCGTTCTGGCGTCGGTCGATCGGTTGTTTTGTAAAAACTGCTCTATGTAGTATATCGTGGAATCTATTTGTCCTTTGTAATACCAGGCAAATCCTTTCACCCAATCCGGGTAGCCCCGCTGTAATGGCGCATGCCGGAAAAACTGATCGAGCCCTTCGGGATATTTCGGTAAAGGTCCGTTCAGGTCTGTTAACAGGAAAGCGGTGGTCCTGAATAAATCGCCCGCTTCAAACGAGTAACCCTGCGCCCTGACCAATTCCAGCGCTTCCCGCAGCAATGTATCGGATTGGGCTGTGCGTTGCAGGTGTTTCAAATGATCCCCTTTGACGCATAAAATTTTGGCTTTTAGTAACTTGTTCTGATAAGCGAGTGTGGAAAAACGCTCCAGCGCGAGGTTGCAAAGATCCCTGCCGCGTTTGTAATCGCGGTCGATGACGGCGATCAGGGCTTTGGCCAGGTAATTTTCAATACGAAAAGATTCCAGACCGGGGTGTTTGTCGAAGAACTGGCCGGCTTCATGCACATATTCTTTGGCGGCTTCCGGGTTATCCGATTGAGAGATATACACCAGTCCGATCTGGTTCAGGCATTGCGCATACCGGAGGTGCTGGTTGCCGTAGAGGTCGGCAAATGCAGCCGATGCCTTTTTGAGTTGAAACAAGGCGCCTTGCCAGTCGCCGGCATGAAATGCCAGCAGCCCCGCATTGAAACGGTAATCCGCACAACCATTACCTGCCAATATGCTGGTTGTGTCGCTCAATTGTTGCATTTCACGGATAGCGGCGCTGTCATTGCCCATCATCAGCCAAAGCCAGGTCAATTGGTTGGCGCCATACTGCCTGTTTTTCTCATCCAGATGACCGCCTGCCAGAATACGTTCAAATTCCTGCGCGGCAGCAACATAGTCCAGTTGATATTTCAGGGAATCGGCTTTGCGGTACAGGACATGTAGTTGCTCCCGATGTATGTAATCGGCCACATTTTCCGGTGCGAAACGACCTTTGTCTCGGGCATGGCGTGCATTGAGCCACTGGAAAACAAATACAAGTAAAAACAGCGCGACCGGCAGCAACGCCATACCTAGCCTCTTTATGCGGTAGCCGCGCCGGTTGCTGTTCGTTATCATTGGCAGGTGATTTAAGTAAAGTTACCCTGACAAATGTAAAAGAAATGTTCGGCTTGCCTCAGGCCTCTTAAGTGCCAAAAGACCAAACCCCGCAATTCCACGTACCTTTGCGCCATGGAATCAGAACAAATGCTCCTCAAAACCCTTGGCCACCTGGGCATTCCGGCCTTGAATGCCATGCAGGAAACGGCTATGCCGGCTATTCAGAACCTGCCGAATGTTATCCTGCTGGCGCCCACGGGTTCCGGAAAAACCCTGGCCTTTTTGCTGCCGGTATTGAGCCTGCTGAAGGCCGATACACCCGGCGTGCAATGCCTGATTTTGTCGCCTACCCGGGAGTTAGCCGTTCAGATTGAACGCGTCTGGCAGAAAATGTCCACCGGTTTTAAGGTGAATACCTGTTACGGCGGGCATTCCATGCAAATAGAAACGCAGAACCTGAGCCAGCCGCCGGCATTGCTGATCGGTACGCCCGGACGGATTCAGGAACATATCAACCGTGGCACATTTGCCCTGGAGGGGATCAAAATCCTGATCCTGGACGAATTTGACAAATCCCTTTCCCTGGGTTTTCACGAACAAATGGGCGACATTATCAAAGCCCTGCCTGGGCTGGAAAAACGCGTCCTGGCTTCAGCCACCAACAAAGCGCACATTCCCGCTTTTACCGGCATCAGCAACCCGAAAGTGCTGAATTATTACAAAGCCCTGGATCAATCGACCGACGGTCTGGCGGTTAAACAGGTGGTTTCACCCGACGAGGAAAAAGTGTCGACGCTCTTTCACCTGCTGTGTTATCTGGGCAGCGAGCCGACTTTGATTTTTTGCAACCAACGCGACAGCACAGAAAAAGTGCGGGATGAACTGGCCGCCATGGGGATTCCCAGCGCCTGCTACCACGGCGGACTCGAACAACCCGAGCGGGAAAAAACACTGGTGCAGTTTCGGAACGGCAGCACGCTCTACCTGATCGCCTCCGACCTGGCAGCGCGCGGTCTGGACATCCCTGAAGTGAAAAACGTGATCCATTTTGAATTGCCCCTGAAACAAACTGATTTTGTACACCGCAACGGACGCACCGCCCGTATGCACGCGGAAGGAACGGCTTACCTGATTGTGCAGCACGACGAACCGCTTCCGGTTTACCTGACGGAAGCGCCGCCCGTACTCGAAATAACGGAAGACGAACCCTTGCCGGCGCCATCGCCCTGGGTCACTTTATACATCAGCGGCGGCAAAAAAGACAAACTCAGTAAAATGGACATCGTCGGCTTTTTGTCCAAAAAAGGCGATTTGCACAAAGATGATATCGGGAAAATTGAAGTGATGGATTTTATGTCCTTCGTTGCTGTCAAAAAAGACATCGCGCAGCATTTGCTGAAAGCCATCCACACGGAAAAAATGAAGGGGAAGAAGTATAAAATTGTGGTGACGAATTAAGCAAAAGCACAAAATTGCAAAAGGCAAAAAGCAATGTAACTACTTGGTTTACATTGCCTTTTGCCCTTTGCAGTTTTGCCCTTTTATTTATGGTATTGTCCCGTACATTTTTCCCTGTCTGGTCATTTTGATCAGGTAATCCAATCGTTTTTGGGCCTCCGCGCGGCGGCTTTCCCCTTTAAACTCTGCGATCCAGCCGATCTTCAGCCGCTGGTAATTCGGCGGAAACTGTTGAAACGTTTCCCATACCTGCGGGTCGGCCTGCAACTGTTCCAGCGCCCATTCCGGGAAATTGAGCCGCTCTTCCGGCGAACCGATCTGGTCTGCAATCGGATCCAGTCCGGCTTGTGTGATAAGCCCTTGTCGCTGCAATTTCCATACGCGCTGGCGGTTGAGTTCCGACAGGTACGTTTTTTTTCGGCGTGGAGTGATGCGCTGCACCATACTGTCTTCGTCGTATTTTTTCACGGAACCGTCAATCCAGCCAAAGCACAGGCACTCTTCCACCATATCGTCGTACGCAATAGAAGGCTTCCCGGAGGCCTTGCGAAAGGTTTGCAGCCACACTTCCGTTTTGATTTTGTGATGGGTTTCGAGCCAGGCCCGCCATTCCGCGCGGGATTGGGGGTAAAAAACTTCGGTTATTTCCATACAAGGAGTTATCCGTTATTAGTGTTGATAATCAAGTATGTAAGTAGGTGTGTAAAATTAGTTTTGTTTAAATTCTTTGTAAATGCTTGATTATGAATACTGATAACCAATAACTAATAACAGATAACTACTTACAAAGAATTTAATCGAAACTAATATAGACGAAGTGCTTACATGACCCTTTTTACGCTTTCAATCGTTCGGACAATATCCTGTCCAGGGAATAGTACCCTGGGCCGGAGACAAAAATGGCGCCGTACAGCAACAAATACACCAGGGCGAGTTCCATTTTTTGGAAGGGCTGCCCGGCGTTGGCGTAAAAAGCCGCCACCAGCATGGTTATCACAAGCGGAATCGTAGCCCAGCGCGAAAAAAGCCCCAGCAACAGCAATAAAGAGCAGCCGATTTCAGCGGCAATAGCCATGCCCAGCGAAGCCGCCGGCCCTGCGCCGAATGGATCGGCAAACTGGATTTCGGCGCCGGATGTCAACCGATACCACTTGGGCAAACCGTGCCCGTAAATCATAAAAACCGCAACCAGAACGCGCAAAAGCAACAATCCAATATCGGTAAAGCGGGTGAGTGGAGCAAAAGCGAATAATTTTTTCATAGATAGCGTATTTGTATGGCAATGGGATAATTTATTGAACGACAGCTACTTCCTCAACACCAATCCCTCCAGTTCAAAACCCGGGTCGCGGATGTCGGGGTTGCGTTCGGTGCTTTCCAGCTCAACTTCTTTTAAAACAATTTTGACAGCTCGATCGTCCTTGTAAGGTTCAAAGGCCGGTGGAAATGTCAGGCCGGTCAGTTTTTCAATGGTTTTGACATTGACCTGGTAGGTTTCAGCATCCTGAAAATTCAGTAAAAACCGCGGTTTGGGCGCCAGGGCTTCCAGTTCTGTTTTCGGTTTGACAATCTGGCGTTCCAGCAGAATTTTTTTCTGGCCCATCAGAAAGGCTACCCGGCTGAGCACTTTGCCGTCGTTGGTGAAATACACCAACTTCCAGAACAGTCCGGGTATCTGTACGTCTTCCCCCAGTACGGGGTTGACAAAAACCGGGTCTTCATCGGATAACACCGGGCCGGTAAAGACATTTACTTTCAACTTATGCAGAGCGGATTCTTTTTTCAGGATATAGTCCTCCAGGCTGCGCCATACCCGCTGATTCAAATCTGCCACCTGGGGTACGCAGTTGGCATAGGTAAACGTGGAGCGGGCGGCATCTATGGCACTTTTTTCATCCTTGCCCCATTGCGGGTCTTCGCGCTTCACCAAATGTCCACGGTCAAAATCGCTGTGCTGCACCGAGTACAGTTCCGGCCCCCACTGGAATTCTTGCACCCGCTTGTCTACTTCCCAGCGGTCTTTGCCATCTGGAAACAGGCTGTCCCGGTTGATTTGTTTAAAGGCGGAGCCATCAATATTAACTGCCGTGAACCAGGGGAATTTTCTTTTTTTACTCAGCACTACGCTGTGGTGGGGATACCGCAGGATGTACGAACGCCCCCCTTCGACCCGGGCCAGATCGCTCCTGTCCGCCGGGCCGCATTGCGGCAGGTTTACTTTGAGTTGTTTGCCAAGAAATACAGGCTTGTAACCTCTAATACCAGTCATATTACATAAAAGAAGTGAGAGGTGAGTAGTGAGTAGTGAGAGGCGTCCCGCTGGGCTTTTGTTTGTGGTTTTGGCCTGAGTTTTTCAGGCCTATTCGTGAGTCGTGAGTCGTGAGTCGTGAATCGTGAATCGTGAGTGGCATTCAGTTAGAAGAACGTACTCAATTATCTTTCAACTGAATGCCACTCACGACTCACCACTCACGATTCACGACTCACGATTCACCTCTCACTTCTTCCCATACGTTACTTGTCCGCTTCTAAAATCCTCCCGCACCGGGCAGAAAGCATCCAGGATGCGGCAGAACGTAATAGCCCTGCCCGAATGCGGCACGTTGGGCGGGATGACAACACTCTGTCCCGGCCGGAGCAACATGATCTCGCCGCCGAGATTAAATTCGAATTCGCCTTCCAGTATATTGGTTACTTGCTCATGGAAATGGGCGTGTTGCGGCAGATC
>JALHMA010000275.1 GCA_022844265.1 Saprospiraceae bacterium
ATCTTTTTCACCCTCTGGAAATATGTGCAGTTGCTTTTTGTGCCGCACCCGCTTACGCACGACTACTACCCGCGCGCCATTGAGAAAATGACTTTTGCGAACCTCGCTGTATTGGCGAGTGTGGCGCTGTATTTCGGAATGGCCATTTACGCGATAAGGGGTATCGGCAAACGCGATCCGCTGCGCTTCGGTATCCTGTTTTATTTGCTGACGCTGAGTATTGTTTCCAACTTTGTTTTCCCGATCGGCACCAACATGGGCGAACGTTTTGCGTTTATGCCTTCCGTCGGATTTTGCATTGTGCTGGTTTCTCTCCTGTTTGCATTTTGGTATAAAAACAACAACCTGAAGTTATTGCTGGGCATTTTCGGCGGCATTATCCTGCTTTTTTCTGTAAAAACGATTGTCCGAAACAATGCCTGGGCTTCCAACGAAAAACTCTTTTTCACAGATGTGCTTGTTTCCAAAAACAGCGCAAAAATTCGAAATGCCTGCGGCGGCGTGTTGTTTGAAAAAGCAGCCAGCGAAAAAAACGAAGTGCGCAGGAGCGAACTGTGCAGCCAGGCCCTGGTACACCTTAATAAAGCCATCGAAATATATCCGAATTACAGCGACGCTTTTGTCAGCCGCGGCGGCGCACATTATTACCTGAAACTATACGACGAATCTATTGCCGACTATCGCCGGGCGGTGGAACTGTCATCCAGTTCTGAACGCTGGAAAACCTATTTAGCCCTGGCGCTGCGCGACGGAGGCCGTTTTCAAGGCGAACAACGGGGCAACCTGCCCCTGGCAGCAAAATACCTGAATGAATCCTGGCAGATCAATCCGACCGACGCCGAAACGGCCCGACTCCTGGGGGTTTCGCAGGGTGTGCAGGGCGATAATGCCGGCGCGATCAGGTGGTTTACAAAAGCCCTGGAACTGGCCCCGGATGTTGCGCTGTATATGTACGACCTGGGGCAGGCTTACTCAGCCTCCGGCGACTTGGCCAGGGGAGAAGCGCTGCGGCAGCAGGCATTGGCGAAGGATCCGAAACTGCTGGACGGAAGGGGAAGGTGACCCAGGGCAATTGAACAAGGGGCAAAAATGAATACTCGAAACAGTATCAATCATTGATCCACAAATCGCCTGCCGGGGCAATGGTTGTAACCACGCCGTCATTCATTACCTTTTCCTGCTGGTTGATGCCTTCCTGGTGAATGGCTTCCAGGAACAGGCTGATAAATTCGCGGCTCAATTCATTTTTTTCCGCTCTGCGGCGGCAGGCATCTGCCAGGGCGCGCCAGCGTTCGGGCTGGAAAATGGCGATATTTTTGTCTTTTTTGACGTATCCGATTTCGCGCACCATTTGCATACGTTGTGCGATCAGGTGGATGATCTCTTCGTCGAATTCATCTATTTGCTGTCGGAAATTTTCAATTTTTAACTGGTAATCCGGGTCGTTCGACGTGGCGTTGCGCTGAATGAGCGCGCCGGTCAACTGCCCGAATTGTTCGGGCGTAATTTGTTGCGCCGCATCGCTCCAGGCCGTGTCGGGCGTAGGGTGCACTTCCACCATCAGGCCGTTGAAATTGAGGTCGTAGGCTTTCTGGGCGGTTTCTGCCAGGATATCCCGCCGCCCGCAGATATGGGAAATATCGCAGATCACTTCCAGTCCGGGGAACTCTTCCATCAAGTCGATGGCCATTTGCCAGCGCGGCACGTTGCGGTATTTGGAGTCGCCATACGTGGAAAATCCGCGGTGGATAGCGGCAATGCGCCGCAGCCCAACTTTGTACAGGCGTTCTATGGCCCCGACCCAGAGTTTGTAATCGGGGTTGACGGGGTTTTTGACAATCACCGGCATATCAGTACCCGCCAGGGCGTCGGCAATTTCCTGCACCGAAAAAGGATTTACCGTGGTGCGCGCGCCAATCCAGAGCACATCCACGCCGTATTTGAGGCATTCATACACGTGCTGGGCATTGGCCACTTCGGTCGTGGTTTTCATACCCGTTTCTTCCTTCACCCGGCGCAACCAGGCTAGCCCGGGCACTCCGATCCCTTCAAATGCTCCCGGCCGGGTGCGGGGTTTCCAGATGCCTGCCCGAAACAGGTCCGGCTGAAACACTTTCAGGCCATGCGCGGTGATCAGTACCTGCTCTTCCGTTTCTGCCGAGCAGGGGCCGGCGATGAGGATGGGACGCTTATTTTTGGGGAAAATGGGTTGAAATTGCATAAGGATGATCTTTGGGTGATGATTTTGAGATAAAAATGGAACACGGATTTAAAGGATTGGACACGGATTTTTTCTCTCGTAGAGTAATGGAACATGGATGAAACGGATTTGTGCGGATTTAAACGGATTTTCCCGCTTTAGAGTTGACACGGATCAAACATCTTCACTTTTAGAAAAAAAACGTCAATTCTAAAGCGGGAAAAATCCGTGTCTCATCCCTCCAATCCGTGTTCCACGCTGCCAATCAAGGCCAGTTGATCAAGGTAATCATCCAACGTCCCGTTTTGCTGCGCCTGTATCAGCGCCGAACCGATGATCGCCACATCCGCCACTTCTGTTACCAGCCGCGCCTGTTGCGGGGTGGAAATGCCAAAACCGATGCCGACTCTTTTGGCCGGAGAGGATTGTTTGATGCGATCAATGACCCCTTGCAAACGAGGATTCAGGCTAAAAGTGCTGCCCGTTATTTTAAAATCGGACATCAGGTAATAGAAATCAAAATCCATGGCCAGCAGTTTTTCCAGGCGGGTGTCGGAGACGTTGGCGGCAAGGACAGGAACTAATTTTAATGATGAATGATGAATAATAAATGATGAATCGTCAACAGGTAGGTCGGGGACGATGAGGTGCATGATTTGTAGTGCATTCATGGTTTCTACAAATTTTTTCAGTCCATAGGCATACACGCGGTTGACGTAGGACATCACCATGATTTCCTGCTCCGGGTATTTATCGCGGATGGTTCGGATGGCTGCAAGGCTATCCTCCACGCTTACATGCTGCCGTTCCACCGCTTCCTGACAGGCTGCGGTAATCACCGGCCCGTCAGCCGTGGGGTGCGAGAACGGGATTTGTAGTTCCAGAATGGTTACTCCGGCCGCTATATACGTTTCCGCCGTCCGGATGCTCTCTTTCAGCGTAGGGTAGCCCAGTACCAGGTGCGCCATGACGGGTATTTGTTGAGATACCAACCTTTCCATATTTTTTGATGTCTTCTTTTAAAACGATTGATATGAAATCCGTAATTCTTTTCTTGATTTTCGCTGGTATTGCCCTCATTGCCTGCCACACAGATACTACCACTAATATGAATGAAGGCCAGATTATCGGCCTGGATGGGCGGAAATGCGCTTGTTGCGGCGGCTGGTTTTTGCAGACTACTGACACCACTTTTCTGTTTTCTACTTTGCCACAAGGCTCCGATATCGATCTGGAAAACACCACGTTTCCTATTCCGGTAAAATTCGATTACATGCCTGATACCAGTTATTGCAACGGCTTTTTGAATCGAATCACACTAACCCATATTGAAGTGCAATAATGTTCATTTCAACAGATGTTTCGCATACGCAATCAGGCTCTCTTCCTGAAAATGCCGCATAGTAATAAACAGGTCTTTTTCGCCGCGCCCGGAGGCATTCACGACTACAATTTTATCTTTCGGAAGCGTGGCAGCCAGTTCGAAAGCGTGGGCAAATCCGTGCGCCGATTCTAAAGCCGGGATCAAGCCTTCCATACGGGCCAGTCGCTGCACAGCCGCCAGGGCCGCTTCGTCGCTGGCCGTTTCAAATTGCACCCTGCCTTCATCGGCCAGGTACGCCAGAATCGGGCTGACGCCGCAGTAGTCTAATCCCGCCGAAACGGAATGTGTGGAAGCGATATTCCCGTCGCCGTCCTGCAAAAAGTACGAGTGATAACCTTCAAAAATGCCCAATTGGCCGTGCTGGACTTTCGCCGCGTGTTCGCCGGCCAGCACCCCGCGTCCGCCCGCTTCCACGCCGATCAGTCCCACTTCTTCTTCGTCGAGAAAATCGTAGAACATACCCATCGCATTGGAGCCGCCGCCCACGCAGGCCACGCAGTAATCGGGCAGGCGGCCCGTGGCTTCAATACATTGTTTCCGGATTTCTTCTCCCACTACTTTCTGGAAAAAGGTGTTCATGGCGGGGTAAGGGTGCGGCCCGACCGCCGAACCGAGCAGGTAATAACTTTCGGGATTGGCCACCCAATCCTTGAACGCGGCAATGACCGCGTCATTGAGCGTCTGGCTGCCGTCTTCCACCGGCACTACTTTTGTGCCCAGCAATTCCATCCAGTACACGTTGGGGCGCTGCCGCTCGTAGTCTTTTCGGCCCATGTACACCGTGCAATCCAGCCCGAAACGGGCGCAGACCGCCGCCGTGGCGTAGCCGTGTTGCCCGGCGCCGGTTTCGGCAATGATGCGTTTTTTGCCCAGGCGTTTGGCCAATAATATCTGTCCGATGCAGTGCGTGATTTTATGCGCGCCGGTGTGGTTCAGGCCTTCGTTTTTTAGAAACAATTGCGCACCGCCGATTGCTTCCGTCAGCCTCGGCAGCGGCGTGAAGGCCGTCGGGCGGCCTGAAAAGGTATGCAGGGCGTCGTGGAATTCAGCCAGGAATGCCGCATCGAATTTGAGTTCGTCAAAAGCGGCGGCTATCTCCAGCAGCCCGGGCAGCAGGACTTCCGGCACAAAACAGCCGCCGTAAGGCCCGAAATAGCCATCGGATTGTAAAATCAGGTCTTTGTATGCAGTTTGTGTGGTATCCATTATTTGTTGAGATGGTTGAGGGTTGAGGATGTTGAGTCAAGCCGCTCAGCATTATTTATTTTGTATTAACGTATCAGTACGATGATACAAAGGTACGGTAAAGGTTATGGAAAATACAAGGGGTGGGTGGAAAAAAGTTGGGGATGCCTGTACCGTACCGGCTGCTTTATCTGCCGGACGCGTAAAAATCTGAACCAGGATTTACAGGATTAAAAAAGGATTTACAGGATTTGAGCCGCTCGGGTGGGCTGAGCATCCTGTAAATCCTTTTGAATCCAATAAATCCGCACTTCTTTCTTGGCTACTTTATGTACTGAACCGCACCTTTTTTTACCACAATGGACACGAAGTGGTTTTCACAAAGGACACAAAGCGTAGCGTTGACTCGTCCCGCCTAGTATTTTCTGTAAGCCTGGTATGAATCATCACAAATGACCAAAAAAAGAGTGGTCAACTCTACGCATTGTGTCCTTAGTGAAAACCACTTGGTGTCCGTTGTGGTAAAAAAATGACTTTGATTTGCAATCAATTTTGTGTGCATACCCTGGGGTCTTACGACCCTGCACTTTCCGCTTGCGCATCCGGCAGCTAAAGCAGCCGGTACATCACTATATGTCTGCCGAGGCTGGAACAGGTGTTGTATGCTCTTCACTCTCTGCTGTTTTTACAATATTGACCAGCATGAATGCCCTTCGGTTAGCAACCGAAAAAGCCCAAACATTGGAGGTATTTTGAAGCGAAACTGGCGGCAAAATCTCCATATCATCCCTGAATGCCTGTAAAAATGCCGCTCCATTTAATTTTGGAATATCCTGCTTGCTGACAAGTTGCTCTGCCCAGTTATGACAAGCAGCCATCAGGTCTTTGGCAGCAACCTGGCGGACGTAAATACCGCCTTTGTAATTGGCAATAAATGTGAAGGTGGAGAGGAGTAGCGTGTTTTCCATAATGAAGTGGATTAGGTGTGATTAGATGACAAAAGTAACGATTGAGAAATTAAACTCTAAATGATTGAGATTAAGTTCATTTGCTGGCTAACTGCAATGAAGGCCGGCGAGCAAAGACTGAACCAGGATAAAAAGGATAAAAAAAGGATTTACAGGATTTGAGCCGCTCGGGTGGGCTGAGCATCCTGTAAATCCTTTTTTTATCCTTTTGAATTCTGTTCAGATAAAGAGGTACACTAATGAAATGTATCAGACATGGATCAATAGAAATATCCTGTAAATCTGTGTCTCATCCTTTTAATCCGTGTGCCTTTTCATCTATTTCACCCGCGTACCCGGTATCTCCTGCCCTCCCTGAAACAAGGTCATTTGCGGCACGGTGCCTTTTTCATCCGGGTAAAATTCGATGGCGGCATCTACCACTTTCAGGAAAAAACGGGTGGGCGCTTCGGCAAATACTTCAAAGCGCTGTTGGCCGGTAGCCTGGCAAAACAGCTGCGTTCCTTCGCGGGTGACGGTGATTGTGAAACCCGGCGCCAGCTGGTACTCGCCGGTGAAGGGTTCCAGTTGCGCTTCCGTGAGTTTCATCTCCGGGCGGCCGGCAGGGATAGGTTTGTCTGTTTTGACCCAAAGGTTTTCTTCTGTTTTTCGGTCGCTGACAATGGCTTTCGTCACTTTTTTAGCGCCTTTGGTATCCCTGACAAAACGGATGCGCGACAATGAATTTTCAAAATAAAACTGATCCGCAGCATAAGGCATGATGTTAAATTTTGATCCGCCGGTGCGCTGGGATTTTAAACCTCCGTCTTCCAGCGTGATGATGCGCTGTTCTTTTTTATCATTTTCATAAACGCCCGTATATTGTTCTAAAACACTGGTTTCCACCTTTATAGCAGTTGGAGAAAGGTTTTTCCCGGCAGCCAGCGCTGCAAATTTGTCGGCCAGAGGTTCCGGTCCGTTACAGTCGCAGTTGGTCAGGATGGCCACACAAACATCTTCCTGCTTTACGTACAGGAGCATACTCAAAAAGCCGTGAATACCGCCACCGTGTTCGATGGTCTGGCTGCCCATCAGATTGCCTGTTTGCCAGCCGTAACCGTAATACGTATTGGTTCCGTCGGGCAGGATATTGGGCGTAAAAGCCTTTTTCAGGGATTCGGGCCTCAGCACCTTGCCGCCATGCACCGCCTGCGTCCAGGTCACCAGATCCTCAACGGTCGACATAATGGAACCGGCTGCGTAAGGTTGTGTCATGCTCAGGTAGTCGGCATTGGCAAATCCCGAAGGTTCTCCTTCCGTATAGCCGTTTGCCCGGTTTTTGATCAGCGGTTTCACATGCCCGTAATAGGAATGGCGCATACCCAGAGGTTTGAAAAATTCCTCGTCGATAAAAGCGCCGTAGGATTTTCCTGATACCTTTTCAATGATAACCCCGAGCAGGATATAGCCCGAGTTATTGTACCTGTACTGCGTACCGGGGTCGAAATCCATGGGCTGGTTTTTGAAAAAATCGACCAATTCGGTTGGCGTAAAATCCTTGCGGTGCACCATCGGCGTCCATTCTTCCATGCTGGTGTAACTTTTTATGCCGGAAGTATGGTTGAGCAAGTGTTCTACCGTGATCTTTTTTCCTTGTGTCGGGTAATCGGGAATAAACTTAGTTATTTCGTCCTGCAGGTCGAGTTTTCCTTGTTCGGCAAGTTTCAAAATGGCTGCTGCGGTGAATTGTTTGGTGACGGAACCAATCCGAAAAACATGGTCGGTTTTGAGCGGCACATCCAATTCCATATCGGCCATACCCACTGCTTTTTGATAAACGACCTGGCCTTTCCGGGTTACGAGCACTGCGGCGCCCGGGCCGTCGGCGGGGTATTGGGCCTGGAGGAGTTGATCGAATTGGGTTTGTAAGGCGGCGTCTTGCGCCGAGAGGGTGAAAGCAAACATTACAAGAGCAATGCCTGCGACAAATGACGATTTCATAGGTAGAAGATTGGTTAGACAATTTGATTTGACAAGGGCCAAAGGAATCGGCAAGTGTCTATCTAGTCATCGGAATATCGTCGAAAACGGTGATTTTTTCGCCGAAACTTTCTGTTAAGCCCAATATGAGTCATCCCGAATTTTATTACCCTACAAAATGGAAGAACAAATGACATGAGTCTACGGGCGGATGAAATCCGCGATCCGCTATGGCAGTATCATTGCATAAATCCAGACCCTATGTTTGCGCTTGAGTCATGGCCACCCATGCACTGAAAAGCTTCGAGTGAAGAGTTAATTTTACATTGTAGAAATAACCTTAACTCATTCAACTCGAAGCATTATGAACAC
>JALHMA010000276.1 GCA_022844265.1 Saprospiraceae bacterium
GGAAATCGATGTGCCAAACAAAAAAGGAGTCACGCCATCTGACGCAACTCCTCTTCTTGTAAAGTGAT
Source organism: Saprospiraceae bacterium (assembly GCA_022844265.1). GTDB lineage: Bacteria > Bacteroidota > Bacteroidia > Chitinophagales > Saprospiraceae > M3007. Next base: position 69 of record JALHMA010000276.1, read on the forward strand.
CCCAACTGGGGTCGAACCAGTAACCGCTTGCTTAGAAGGCAAGTGCTCTATCCATTGAGCTATGGGACCGAAGCCGCAAAAGTAAGAACTTTCGCGCACTCCAATGCGGGAGGATGACAAAAAGTTCCGGGCGTATTATCTTGCACACAAAATCAGGAAACATGGAACAAACGCCCTCCGCCGCAAACGTTCAGATCGAAGCAAGTTGGAAGCAGGTGCTGGCAGACGAATTTGAGCAACCTTATTTCGCCGCTATTAAAACCTTTTTATTGCAGGAAAAGCAGGCCGGTAAAACAATTTACCCGCCCGGGTCGCTGATTTTCAATGCTTTTAATCAAACGCCTTTCGATGCGGTGAAAGTGGTTATCCTGGGCCAGGACCCCTACCACAACCCCGGAGAAGCGATGGGACTGAGTTTTTCGGTGCCCAAAGGCGTGAAAGTGCCCCCTTCTTTGGTCAATATTTTTAAGGAAATCAAAACAAGTCTGGGTATCGATCCGCCCGGCCACGGCGACCTGACCCACTGGGCGCAACAGGGTGTGCTGTTGCTCAACGCCATGCTGACCGTGCAGGCCCGCAGCCCGGCCTCGCACCAGAAAATCGGCTGGCAGAACTTCACGGATGCCGTGATCCGCCGCATTTCCGAACAAAAAGAAGGCGTAGTGTTTATGCTATGGGGCAATTTCGCCCGCCAGAAAAAAGCGCTGATCGATCAGACAAAGCATGTTGTGCTGGAAGCGGCTCACCCATCCCCGCTGGCCGGCAATGCGTTTCAGGGTTGCGGGCATTTTGCGAAGGCGAATGAGATTTTGGAAAAGCAGGGAAAAACGCCGATTAACTGGCAAAACAAGGATTGACTAAAATCACCAACTGTCATAACAATAAACAACGAACCTATTATGTCGAAACCATTTGAAAACATAGCCATCTCCTTGTCCGGCGGCGGATACCGCGCCTCAGCGTTTCACCTCGGCGCGCTCTCTTACCTCGACCATGTTTCGTACAGGGAACTTCCGCTCCTGCAAAGTGTAAAAGTGATGTCTACTATTTCAGGCGGAACATTCACGGGCGTCAGTTATGTGCTGGCGCTGGCGCAGGGGAAAGACTTTAAATCGTGCTTTCACAAGCTGTACGGTTTACTACAGGATGACAAATTGGTGCTGGAAGCCTTGGAAAAGATCAACCATACGCAGAAATGGCAGGCTCAGGGGAAAAATAAAAACCTGATCAACGCTTTTTCAGAAGTCTACCAGGCTCGGTTTTGCGACGAACAACATTTGTCGCTGCTGCTCCACAAACCCCTGGGCCACTTGAATGAATTCTGCTTCAATGCCACGGATATGTACGATGCAATACCCTTCCGCTTTCAAAAAACAGGTAAAATGGGCAATGGACGCATCCACATCACCCATAAAGCGGCTGAGGAAATCCGATTAGGCGACATCATGGCGGCTTCTTCCTGTTTCCCCGGCGGCTTCGAGCCGATGGCTTTCCCCGGTGATTTTGTGCGGGACAATAACTCGCCGCTCCAGGAATACTGGCAGGAGCGAAAGTATCCGGCCAATATTGCACTGATGGATGGCGGTATTCTCGACAACCAGGGTATCGAAAGTGTTGAAATGGAAAACGACCGCCTTCCCAAAGACCAAAAAATAGGGACGTATATTATTTCCGATGTTTCTCCCAGAAATGCACCTCCATTCAACATTCCGGACGGCAAAATTGCCGGGTTACTGGGCAACCTGACGTTGCGTACCATTCAGATAATCCATGCCGTGATTACTCTTGCAGCCCTTGCGGGAATCTGGTGGTTTTGGAATACTTCCCGGCTGTTACTGATTGTTTCCGTATTGGTTGCCCTGTTTGGTGCGCTGGTGGTTTTGGCCATTTGGGGGCTTCAAAAACTCATTGACAACCTCGTAACGGATACTTTAGACCAAAAATCTGAAACAACTGTAATCCTGAAAAACCTGGATATTCTTGAAAAAACGCCCATTAAAATACTTTGGAGCTTGGCCCTTACGCGCTTTTTCTCTTTGAGCAGCATTATGGAGAATGTCTTTATGAACAGGATCAGGGCCTTAGAATTGAAAAATTTATATGTCAGTAAAGAATGGGATCACAAACTGATCAGCAATAATATCTATAGCCTGTACACCGACTACAAAGAGGCAAAAAACATCCCCCACCCTTCCGCACAAATGCTGGCGACTGCTGAAAAAGCGGCTACCATGCCTACAAGTCTCTGGTTTTCATCAAAGGAAAAAGAAGCGGGCATGCTGGACATTTTGATCGTGGCAGGCCAGATCACCCTCTGTTTTCAATTGTTGCGCCACCTGAACGAAGAGATCAATATTCCAGCGGTGAAAGAAACATTCTCGCTGGAAACGCAGTCGGACCTACAGGCCTTGGAAGCAAACATCAGGGCAGATTATCTCCGGTTTATCGAAGATGAAAAATGGCTGCTCAAAGCATTGATCGCTCAGGGAGTATACGTTTAATACGATGTTATCTAAATTTTTGAGTATTCGAGGATTTGAGTATAAATGATTCGTTATCAGTCAGATACTCGAATACTCAAATCTTCGGATACTCAAAAAAGTTAGGCGACTATGTATTTAACCCGCATTCCCCACCATCTCCGAATACACGTAAAAATCCTCCTGCACCTGAAACTTTCCTTTTTTACCCAGTTTACAGGAACTGCTTTTCCATTCAGTAGTCGGGTAAATCATGTCGTATTTCCCGGGGTTTAGCGTCACCTGTACCGGCATGTCAAAACCGTCGACACAGTTGGTCCAGCGGTATTCCACCTTGCCTTTTTTGAGGCGGTATTGCAGCACAGGGATGTTAGTGTCGCGCAGGTACTGGTCGAATACCTTTTGCAGGTTCCGGCCGGCATGTTTACTGACATAGGCCTCAATTTCGGCGCCATCCACCACCTGGTGGTAAAAATCGCGGTTGAGTCCACGCAGGATAGAACGCCATTTTTCATCGTCGTTTACAATCTGGCGGATGGTATGCAGCATATTTCCACCCTTGTAGTACATATCTGTGGAGCCTTCCGAATTGACCCCGTAAATACCTACGATGGGCCTTTTGTTCTCAATCAGAGCCCTGCAGCCACGGACGTATTCGGCGCCGGCCGCTTTGCCGAAGTGGTATTCGGTGTACAGACACTCGCTGTAGTTGGTAAAACCTTCATGCACCCACATATCTGCGATGTCGCGGTACGTAATGTTGTTGGCAAACCATTCATGGCCGGATTCGTGTACGATAATAAAATCCCATTTTTTACCCCAGCCTGTGCGGGAAAGATCCGCGCCGAGGTAGCCGTTTTTGTAGCCGTTGCCGTAGGTGACCGAACTCTGGTGTTCCATGCCGAGATAGGGTACTTCTACCAATTTAAATCCATCTTCATAAAATGGGTAGGGCCCAAACCAGTGTTCGAAGGCCTTCATCATCAAAGACGCCTGTTTGAACTGGTTTTTGGCTTTTTCCAGGTTTTGGGGCAGCACGTAATAATCCAGCGTCAGCGGGCCTTTTTCGCCGGGGTAGATTTCGCCGAAATGCACATAATTGGCCATGTTGATGTTCACCCCGTAGTTGTTGATCGGGCTGGACACAAACCATTCGTAGGTCGTGGTGCCGTCGTCATTCGCTACGGTGCGGCGCAAACGACCGTTGGAAACATCCATCAGTCCTTTGGGAACGGTGATGGCGATGGCCTGGGAATCCGGCTCATCGTACATGTGATCCTTGCACGGCCACCACACACTGGCGCCCAGGCCCTGGCAGGAAGTAGCCACGAAAGGCTGCCCTTTTTCGTCCTTCGACCAACTGAATCCGCCGTCCCAGGGCGCGTGAATCGCCTCGCGGGGTTGGCCGGAATACCAGACGGTGAGCGACTGTTTTGAACCAACAGGCTGCTCTTTTTGTATTACAACAAAGTAGGCATTCTTGCCTGCTTGCCGGAGTTCCAGTAACTTGCCGTCCTGCTCAACCCTTTCCATCCGCAGCGGGGGTTGCAGGTCAATTTGAAGTAAATTATTCGGACTCAACACCTTGTAATGAATGGTATTGCTTCCCGTAATACTTTTATCGTCGAGATTTACTTTTACTTTAAGGTCGTAAAAAGTCAAATCCCACCAGGCCCGCTGGGGTGTAATACTGCCCCGAAGCGTGTCGTCCTGGGTAAATTCCGGTGTTTGTGCCGTTATTTTTCCCATGAAAAAAAGCAGCAGTAATGCAAAAAACAGTTTGGGAATGGTGGTGTTGCGCATATGGAAGGTTGGATGGTTTGAAAGTTGGATGGTTGGATGGTTTGATGGATGGTTTGATGGTTTGAGTTGGTTCCTCATGGCTTGAGTTGCCATTTCAAACCATCAAACCTTTCAAACCATCAAACTCTCCTAAGATCAGCGCGAAGGTAAAACAGCGCCGTCGATCTCCGTAATGATTGTAGACGAGCAGGCGGTCAAAGTTGGTTAATGACTGGTTTTTTGAAACGATGACTATAAAGATACCGGCCCGATGGGCCGGCTGGAATTTTCTTTGGCGTTACTACAAAGATATAGGCCCGCTGGGCCTTTTGGCACAAGCGCTCGGCTAAGCCTGTGCATAAAACCCGGTAGCGCGAAGTAAACAAAAAAAATTGGATTAAATTCTTTGCAAATGCTTGATTATCAGCACTGATAACCAATAACTAATAACTGATAACTACACATGGCCGCTAAAATACTTGTTCTTTTTCCCCATCCATTGCTGGAACGATCGCGCGCCAACAGGGCGCTGATTTCGGCTTACCTGCAACATGGCGCATGTACTTTTCACGACCTGTACGAAGAGTACCCGCTGTTTGACGTCGATATTGAACGGGAACAGCAGATGTTGCTCGAACACGACACCATCATCTGGCACCATCCCTTGTATTGGTACAGTTGTCCGCCGCTGCTCAAACAGTGGATCGACATGGTGCTGACGGTCGGATGGGCTTATGGTCCCGGCGGAACGGCTTTGAAGGGCAAAAAACTGATCCACGTCATCACTTCGGGCGGTTCGGAAGCGGTGTATCAGCACGATGGTAACAACCGTTACACGATTCAGGAGTTTTTACGCCCTTTTGAACAAACCGCCTACCTCTGTAAGATGCAGTATTTGCCACCGTTCCTGGTGCAAGGTACACATCGACTCGAGGAGTCCGCGCTGTTGGCTTTTCGCGTGGCCTTGGGCGAGCTGTTAGATAGTCTTCATTCGGATGACCACGCTGCCACCGACTGGGCGCAATACCCTACCATACATCACTTTTTAGCCACCAGAGCAGCCTTATGAGTAGTTCTTTTTTGATACAGGCACTAGTTTTTATCGGTGCAGCCATCGTTTTTGTGCCTTTTGCCAAAAAACTGGGCCTGAGTTCGATTATCGGATACTTGCTGGCGGGAATCATCATCGGGCCGTTCGGACTTGGTTTTGTGGGCGAAAACGGCCAGGATCTGATGCACGCCGCTGAATTCGGCGTGGTCATGATGTTGTTCCTGATCGGCCTGGAACTCGACCCGAAGGCGTTCTGGGAAATGCGCAAATCCATCACCGGACTGGGGCTTTCTCAAATGCTGGGTACCACCCTGTTGCTGTTTCCGATCATGCTCACGTTGCAATGGTCCTGGCAAAGTGCATTAGCGGTAGCGCTGGCTTTTTCCATGTCATCCACGGCTATCGTATTACAAACCCTGAAAGAAAAACATTTATCCCGCTCTATCGCCGGAGAGGCATCCTTTTCCGTATTGCTGTTTCAGGATATCGCGGTGATCCCCATCCTGGCATTGCTGCCCCTTTTGGGCAACATCGATCCGGCAGCCACGCAAACCGATGCGCATGGTTCCCTGATGGCAGGGCAACCGGCCTGGCTGCAGGGACTCTTTGTAGTGCTGGCAGTAGGCCTGATTTTATTAGCCGGGCGTTTTTTGGTGGTGCCTTTTCTTCGTTATGTTTCCAAATCGGGACTGCGGGAGCTCCTGACGGCCTCTTCGTTGTTTGTCGTCATAGGCGTGGCCACGCTGATGCAAGTGGTAGGACTGAGTCCTGCGCTTGGCGCTTTTTTGGCCGGCGTGGTGCTGGCCAACAGCGAATTCAGGCATGAACTGGAAAGTAATGTCGAACCGTTTAAAGGCCTGCTGCTGGGTTTGTTTTTTGTGAGCGTGGGTTCTACCATCGACTTTAACCAAATCAAAAATGACCCGGCCAACATTGTTATGCTGGCCGCGCTGGTATTGATTGTAAAATTCGGTGTGCTGTTCGCTATCGGTCGTTTCAGCAAAATGGGACGCGATCAGAACCTGCTTTTTTCACTCGGCCTGAGCCAAATCGGTGAATTCGGATTCGTCCTGCTCTCTTTTATCGGACAGATCAACATCATAGACCCGGCACTGAATGCCAAATTGATGGCTGTCGTGGCGATTACCATGGCCACCACGCCGTTTCTGCTGCTGATCAACGATAAATGGATACTTCCCTATTTTGGAATACCCGAAGCGGCCGACAAACCGGAAGCCGACACCATCGACCAGCGCAACAAGGTAATTCTGGCGGGTTTCGGGCATTTCGGCAACACCATCGGTCGACTGCTGCGCGCCAACGGGGTCGAGGCCACCATCGTCGACAATGACCCCGACCGGGTGGAATTGTTGCGCAACATGGGCTTCAAGGTGTATTACGGCGACGCCACCCGACTTGAACTGCTCAAATCAGCCGGTCTGGAAGAGGCCACTTTGCTGATCGCCGCCATCGATTCACCCGAGACAAATAACTTTCTGATCAGCCGGGTGCGCGAACATTTCCCGCATTTGAAGATCATGGCACGCGCTAGAAACCGCAATGATGCATACGAACTGATAGATATGGGTGTCCATGACGTTTACCGCGAAACACTCTACACCGCGGTACATCTCGGCGTGGATGCGCTGGTTCACTTAGGTTTCAGAAAATACACTGCCAACCGCCAGGGACAGAAATTTATCCAGTACGACGAAAAAGCGCTCGTAAAACTCGCCGCCAAACGGCACGATTTGAAAGAATATATCCTCTCGGTGAAAGAAGAAATCGAATGGGAAGAACAACTGCTCCTGAATGACCTCAACATCCACAGTGAAATGAACGACCAGAGCTGGGATAGCGAACATGTAAGGGAGGTGATTAGAGGTGAGAAGTGAGAGGGGTGAGAGAGGTGAGAGGGTGAGAGAGGTGAGAGGGTGAGAGAGGTGAGAGGGTGAGAGAGGTGAGAGGGTGAGAGAGGTGAGAGGGTGAGAGGGTGAGAGAGGTGAGAAGTAAAAAAGAGATGACATTTTCCATCCATTTCACGTGTAAATCTGTTGTACTTTTGCAGCGAAATTTAAAATTATTTCCATCGTTATAAGATTGGAAATTTAAAATAAAAGCGGCTTAATTACCTGTTTATCAGGTTTTTAACACATAAAAATACTTACTGCCATGAAAAAAACGCATATCCTCGCCATCGGAATTCTGGCTATTGCCATTGGTATCCTTATCACAGCCAGTAAGGATGTGACGACGTACGCCAATTTTGCGCAGGCCGCCCAAAGTGGCGATAAGGTAAAATTGGTCGGTCAATTGGTGAAAGACCGCCCTGTGGAATATGACCCGGAAAAAAATGCCGACTTCCTGGCATTCTGGGTGCGCGACGACGCAGGAGAAATCCGCCGTGTGGAGTTAAATGCCGCCAAACCACAGGATTTTGAACGCTCCGAATCCATCGTACTGACCGGCGAAATGAAAGGCGAAACCTTTGCCGCCGCCGAAATGCTCCTGAAATGCCCTTCGAAATACAAGGATCAGGAGATTTATGTGCGGGAGAAACAAGGATGAAAAGTGCGAAGTCCACAGTGCGAAGTGCGAAGTCCGTAGAGTACACCGTCCACAGTGCGAAGTCCATAGTGCGAAGTGCGAAGTCTGTAGAGTACGAAGTCCACA
>JALHMA010000277.1 GCA_022844265.1 Saprospiraceae bacterium
TGGGTACAGGTGGCGGTATTGCCGCACAGATCGGTGGCTTTGTAGGTGCGGGTGATGCCCTGGTTGCCAGTCACATCGCTGACGAAGGTCACGGTAACCGTTCCGCCGCAGTTGTCCGATGCGGTGACACTATTGATATTAGGAGCGGGTGGTTGTGCGCCGCATTGTACCGTAATCGGCCCCGGGCAGGTGATCGTCGGGGGTGTGTTGTCGATGACGGTAACCTTTTGCCCGACCGTAGCGGTATTTCCGCAGGCATCAGTGGCTGTCCACACGCGGGTGATGATGTAAGCATTCGGGCAGTTGCCCTGGCTGATGCCAGAACTCGGGAAGACAGTCACGGTCCCTCCGCAGTTATCTGTTGCCGTCAGCGTGGCTTGGGGCGGCACAGCATTACAATTTACAGTTATGTTGGCCGGAGGCGCGGATAGCACCGGAGGAGTGTCATCGAAGACATTGATCTGCTGGGTGCAGGTGGCGGTATTGCCTGCCCCGTCGGTGGCTTTGTAGGTTCGGGTAATCATGTAGCGGTTGGCGCAGACCTGATAACTGATGACATCACCCACGAATGTGACGACGGGTTGAGCGTTGCCAGTTGGGCATTCGTTCCAAAATACGTTGATGCAACTTATGGCATTGGTCAGCGTTTCGCCGAAACCGTTGGGATAAGAGTTGCCGTTGCAATTGCTGGAGAGGAAAGCGTTTGCCAGTGCAATGAGGTGGCTGACCTTGGCAGAGGCATTGAGGTTTAACGCCGTGATTTGTGCCGGAGTCAGGACGCAGGAAAGTGCCGAATTGCTGAGGTTCAGGTTGTTATTGAACTGGAGGTTGTAACGCAGGTTGAGTTGGAGTGCGATAAGTTGCCCCACCAATGCATTATCAATTGTTTGTGTAGAATCCAGGGAAAAATTCTGCGGAAGTGGGTCGGAGGGCCCGCTACCCGGCAGCATATTTATGATACTTCCCGCTGTCCATACTTGAAATTTACAGCTACCTGGGCCACCGCCAATTACGATCGGACCGGATTGAAGCAGTGCATGGAGGGTTTGAGTTGTAGTCATACCGTTGGAATGGGCGCCGCCTGCGTACCCGTATCCCGTCTGGGTGTAGGTGCAAAAGGCGCCGCAGTTATTGCCGGTACAACTACTCGTAACAACTACTGAAGCGGGATTTGGCGCCGGTACCTGACTGGCGCATTGCACCGTCACCGGCCCGGGGCACTGGATTTCTATCGGACAGCAGCCGGGTGGACTATAACCTGCGACGGTCGTTGGCAAACACCCGTCCAGGGAAGAAGAGGGCGTAATCGTCAGGTTGTATGATTCGCCGGCGGAATAAGTTGCCGTAATTGTACCAGTCGTGACAGGGTTGTTGACTCCTGAGTTGGTTAAGGTCAGTGGGTTGGGGGAGTAGGTGATGGAATTTGCCAGCGGATCGGTAGCAATTAAGGTAACATTATTACCACTTACCGGAATGGTGACCTTATAGGTATTGCCGTCACATTGTACACTTTTTTCGCCTAGTTGGTAAGAACATAGCTGCTCTCCGCAGGAATAACGGGCTTTAAAATTAAAATTAAACGCGCCACTACCCGGATTTCCGGCATCATAATCCATGTCCCAAACAACGAGGTAAAAATTATTGGCAAAGGGGAAATTCAGGTTTTCGAACGGGGTTTCTGCCCAGCCGTTAAAGTTGTTCCCGCAGGAGTTGAAGACCAGCAACTGACAATTGCCGGAAAGCGAACCGTCCGGTGGCGGTGTAGTCAAAGTGAAAGACCGGTACAATGCCCAGGCAATGTTGTCGTTGCTCACCAATTGGAAATCGAAGGTGGAGGAAAGAGGCCGGACGTCGAAATTGAACCAGGTAACTGGCTGGCCCGCGACAGGCCCTGTCAGTGCGACAGGCTGGCCAGTTGCGGGATTCACACAATTCAGGGTTGTGACCGGAAATACCGCCGGATCGTAGCATGAGTTGGGGGTAATATTCGACTGCGTTTCAGCACTGTTTCCACAACGAATAATCCCGCCGTTGGCCTGAGGACTATCGTCCACCGTACCGTTGAGTTTCCAGGCAGAACCTTTTTCGTAACGCATGGCGTCACAGGGGCCGCCGCCGCATTGAGCGGACAACGAAGAAGAACCAAGGCAGCAAAAAAGAAAGAAAAGGGAAAAGAGAGATGTAGTGGGTGTGTTCATGTTAAATGGATGAATGGTTATAGTTTTGTAAAGGAGATTAAAGCCGTTCAGGCTGGTAGAAGCAAATAGAATTCATTACCATGCGCGGCATTGATGCCGACGCGCAGCGTAGTAAAGCCAGGCGGCAATACGGCAGGATGATTATCAAACATTGAATTATACCGGCACAACCGTAGTTGTATAAATTACAATGTTAAAAATCTACCCGTTTAGTAAGGACATAAAGAGATTAGGCAGCAGGAAGTGCTACGTAAAGACAGACCAATTGCGATTTTCTTATAAACCTGTTGAAGTTAAATCAAAAGGTAATCAGCCGCTACCATCGACACGAATTAACTTCTAAAAGATCAAAAGAAAGCAAATAAAAAATAAATTAAAATAAGTGAAAAATGAGCCGAAAGCATAGCTCAGTGTCAAACGCTTCAAGAATTGCGAACACAAAACAAACGTTGATCAGAAAAACAGTCCGTTTGTGATTTTGGGATTAAGATTATCATGCAAATGTAAATACCAATATAAGGGTATGCAACTTTTTTTCGTTTTTTTTATCGAAGCCGGTAATTTGTTTTTCTAGCAATAAATCAACGAGATGCTGTTGTGAATTTCATGCATTTTATTGTATATTGCCCCTATTGTAACACACATACTACAAACCAATAAAAGAAATCCGCCTCCATCTGTTTGATCCTTGTTCAACTTAAAAAATTCAAAACATGAAAAATATCCTCTTTTCCTTCTTCCTTATTACCGCAGCCCTGGCCTGCAACCCCACCCAAAAATGTGTGGAAAAAATTAAACCTGACTGTGTCTGCACCCTGCAATACGATCCTGTCTGCGGCTGCAACAACAAAACCTACGGCAACGCCTGCGCGGCAGAATGTGCGGGCATCAGCAAGTATACAAAAGGAGAATGCAAACCTGCTATCGGATTGGAAGGCACAGTCTGGCAACTGACCCACTTCGCCGGTGGCGCTCAGCCGCAGCAAGTGCCGGACAGCATCACGATTTCCATCAAATTCGAGGCGGGCAAAATAGACGGCCACGGCGGCTGTAACCATGTCGGCGGCGCCTACACACAAGATGGCAGCAACCTGAGCGTGACGGGGCTTTTCAGCACCAAAATGTTCTGCGAACCCGGTTCCAGGTGGGAAGGTATGTTTTTACAGCGCTTTGAAAAAAGCAGGAGTTACGTCATTACGGGGGAGACGATGGAAATCAATTGCGGAGATGCGGGGAACCTGGTTTTTAGATTGAACTGGAAAAAGCGGAAAGGGGAGTAATGTGACAAATGGAACACGGATTGAACGGATTAAAAAGAATGAGGAATGATTACAGCCGCTCTATGAACCAGATTTTCTTTACAGAGCGGCTATAATCATCCCTCATTCCTCATCCCTTATTCCTTTTAGTTTCGCCAGATACTGACTGGAAAGCAGGTGTGATTTGTTTGTCTGGCCCTAATTTGTATAAATTCGGGCTTACAAAAAGACGACACATGTTGAAATTTACCCACGCGCTGTTCATTGTTTTCCTCACTTTTCCTTTGTTTTCCCAAACCAACTTTCTGGTAACCAACACATTAGCGGAGCAGGTTTTAAAAGGTAATTACACCCCGGCGGATTACGCCGCCGGCACAGTCATAGACGACCCGGCGCTGATAGCCACGGAAATCAATGCCCGTATGTCGCCAGACAGCCTGAAATCGTACATCGCGGCGCTTAGTTCTTTCGGAAACCGCAATACGGGCAGCGACACCGTGTCTTCATCCTGGGGCATCGGCGCAGCGCGGCGCTGGGTGTTGTCGCAATTTCAGGCGTTCAGCGCTGAAAATGAAGATCGTTTACTGACAGGCTACTTCCAGTTTGACCGGACGATTTGCAGCGTGGGCCGACACCGCAATATTATGGCGGTGTTGCCCGGCACAGATCCCGACCCAAACGGGGTCATCATCGTAGAAGGGCATATCGACAGCCGCTGCGAAGTGCTTTGCGACACCGCTTGCCTGGCCGAAGGGGTGGAAGACAATGCAAGCGGCACTGCGCTGGTGATGGACCTGGCGCGTGTGCTTTCCAGGTATTCTTTCAAAAATACGATTGTTTTTATGGTTGTGATTGGTGAAGAGCAGGGGCTTTACGGCGCCGAGGCATTTGCCATTTATTGCCAGAACAACAATATTCCAGTGCGGGCAGTCTTGAACAATGACGTAATCGGTGGCGTGATTTGTGGAGAAACATCTTCACCGCCCTCCTGTTCGGGTTACAACAGCATCGATTCCACGAGCGTACGCCTTTTTTCATCCGGCGCTTTCAATTCACCACACAAACAACTGGCGCGCTACATCAAACTGCAATACCAGGAAAACCTCCTGGCTACGGCGGCTGTGCCGATGAATGTTCGCATCATGTCGCCCGAAGACCGCACCGGCCGCGGCGGCGATCATATTCCGTTCAGGAGCCGCGGTTATCCTGCCATGCGTTTCACCGCAGCCAATGAACACGGCGACGCCGGCATCGACGCGAACTATGAAGACCGCCAGCATTCCACCCGCGATGTACTGGGCGTCGACACCGATAACGACGGCGAAGTGGATTCTTTTTTTGTGCAGTTCAACTACCTGGCCCGCAATGCAGTTATCAACGGCAATGCCCTGGCCATGATTGCCCGGGGTGTTCGCACGCCTGCGGGTTTCACGGGCATCCGTTCGGGCAGTTCGCTTTTGCTGGAAATCGACGACCTGGATACCCTGGGTGTCTACCGCGTTGCGTTGCGCACGACCACCAATGACTGGGACACTGTTTATACCCTGACGGGCAGTACGGCAGGCGTTTTCCCCTGCAATCCGACGGGCGCCCTTTACGTCAGTGTAGCGCGGGTAGACAGCACAAACATTGAAAGCCTTTTTTCGATTGAAAAAATCATCCTGATTTCTGCAACGGAGGAAGCCAACGAGGAGGCTGCCGAAAAACCGATTCGACTGTTCCAGAATCGCCCCAACCCCTTCGACGAATCAACCTGGATCAGTTTCTGGGTGAATGAAGTCCCCTCATACCGCCAGGCCACAATCCAGGTTATCGATATGGGCGGAAAAATGATACAGGAATTGCCGGTCGTACTTAAACAAGGCATGAATGAAGTGATGTACACGCACGGATATGGCGTACGCGGTGCGTTTCAGTATGCGCTCTTGATTGATGGGAAGGCGGTGGATGCGCGGAAAATGGTTTTTGCGAATTGAGAATATCCTTGTTGAACCAAGAAAAGAGAGTATTGTTACCGCATAATATAACTGAGCATTTTCTTCCGTATTCACTAAATAACGAATTATGTTTGATTGGATTGCTGATCCCAGTGCATGGGTTGCTTTTCTGACCTTAGCCAGTCTGGAAATTGTACTGGGGATTGATAATGTAATATTTATCACTATTTTAAGCAACAAGCTGCCTGTTGCCCAACAGGCAAAGGCCCGTCAACTGGGCATTGCACTGGCGCTTGTTTTACGCCTGGGTTTATTGTTTTCCATCAAGTGGATCATGGGCTTAACAGATACACTTTTCACGGTTTTAAACCAGTCTATCAGCGGGCGCGACCTCATTTTGATCCTGGGAGGTTTGTTTTTGATTTATAAAGCGGTAAATGAGATTCACAACAAGATGGAAGACTCAGAAGGAACTAAAGAAGGTGCTCCTTTAAAACAGATCACTTTCAATATGGTAATTTTACAGATTCTGTTGGTCGATTTAGTGTTCTCGCTGGATTCTGTCATTACTGCAGTCGGTATGGTCGAAAACATAAGCATTATGGTTTGTGCTATTCTGGTATCTGTTGCCATTATGCTGTTTTCAGCCAAGGGTATCAGCGATTTTGTGAATCGCCATGCAGCAGTGAAGGTGTTGGCACTTGCTTTTTTGGTGATGATAGGGACCACGCTTATTGCTGAAGGAATGGAATTTCATATCCCGAAAGGTTATGTTTATGTCTCCATGCTTTTTGCCGTAACAGTAGAATTCATAAATATCAGGATTGGTACAAGAAAATCTAAACTAACGCCCTGATAATCTGGTTCGCATTTGATGTTCTACCCGGTTCTTCAGTGCCTGGATATCATCTGAACCCAGTTTACTTGTTTCGATTGGCTCCTCCCAAACCACCCGCACCGTGCCGGGGCGCAATCCCGCGCCATTGGCCGTGATGTTGTGGATATTGACCAGCGTTTGAACCGCCAGCGGCGCCTTTGTTTGTATGGCAATGCGGAACGCGCCATCGTAAAAGGTAGCCAGCGGTTCGTCGCTTTTGTTGCGGCTGCCCTCCGGATAAATAAAAATACTGTAACCTTCCGCCAGGTTTTGTTTCATCACCACCACGCTGCGCGCGCGGCTGATGGCGCTCCTGCGATCGACGATCAGGCACATTTTGCGCACGACAAATCCGAAAATGGGAATTTTTTGCAGTTCCTGCTTGGCTAAAAACCTGAAAATGCCGGGGAAAGCGTGGGCATTCACGATAAAATCCAGCGAAGAGCGGTGATTGCCCACAATCACGTAGGATTGTTTCGGATCGAGATGGTGTTGCCCTTCTACCCTGACCCGGATGCCCACCAATGCGAGGAAAGTAGGCGTAAACACATGGTGCAGGTACCAGATATTATTCCGCAGTGCCCGCGGTCCCGGCGTGACGATCATGGTGAAGGCCACGACCGGCAGGCTCACAAGCATCAGCAGCAGGAAAAGGATGACTGCGTAGGCAGCCCAGATTTTGTACAGGAGCATTTTCATAAAGCGGCGCAAAAGTAAGTAGTTATTCGTTATTCGTTATTGTTTACTTGTAAATGATTGATTATCAACACAAATAACCAATAACGAATAACGAATAACTATTTAAATCCGTTCTCCAATCCAGTCGCGTTTGTCGCAGAAGACCCGATAGCCCAGCGATGCCCTTCCAATGCAAAGTCCGTGTTTGGAAATACAGCCCGGGCTTCCACCAGGTGCTGCACTTCATCGCTGTACCGACCCGAAAAGTGTCCAATCAGCAAGTGGCCCACACCGGCCCGGCGGGCGATAGCGGCTGCCTGAGCTGCCGTGGAGTGGAAGGAAATCGTCGCCTCCTCTGTGTGGTCTTCTGAAAAAGTGGCTTCATGGTACAACAAATCAACGCCCTTGACAGCTTCCACGACTGCATCGGTAGGCGCCGTGTCGCTGCAAAAAGCGTAGCTGCGCGGCGGCGGGGCCGGCGAAGTCAGTTCGGCATTGGGAATGACATCGCCGTTGGACAACACAAAGTCATCTCCGGCTTTGATGCCGGGAATGTACCGGTAATGAATATCGTATTCGTCTATTTTGGATTTCAGGATATTCGGCTGGTGTTGTTTCTCCCGGAACAACCAGCCCGAAGTAGGCGCGCGGTGATTCAGGGGAATCGTCCAGACCTCCACTTTGCTGTTTTCAAAAATCTTTTGATGCACAGTGGCGTCGACTTCCACAAATTCAATGGTGTAGGGGAATTTGATGCCGCAAATGCGGGCCGTCGTGGCAACCAATTCCTGCACACCGGGCGGGGAGAAAATATGGAGTGTCTCGGTACGCTTTTTCAAACACCAGCTGGTGAGCAGCCCGATCAGGCCGAAAACATGGTCGCCGTGCAGGTGGCTGATAAAAATATGCCGAAAGCGGTCGGCTTTCACCCCGTATTTGAAAATCTGCATCTGCGTACCTTCCCCACAGTCGATCAGGAAGAATTGGTTGTCTACCTGCAACACCTGTGCCGTATAATGCCGCCCGTGGAAAGGGCCGCCTGCGCCGTTGCCGAGTACTGTGAGGAACATC
>JALHMA010000278.1 GCA_022844265.1 Saprospiraceae bacterium
GGTATTTCGCCCTGTGTTTCGATCTGTATACCTACAGCAGGCAGTAGCCGCCGCGCCCAGCGCCGTCGCACCCGCATGGCCCTGCGGATGTCGTGACCGTGGATCAGTCCGCGCAGCCATATTTCAGCGACGATGACGAAGGTGTAGGATAGGAAAAATAGAAATCGCGCTATTAGTCGGAGGGTTTTCACGGGGCAAAAATAGCAAATAGGGCTACTGATTTTTTTATGGATTTTTTCTTTTACCACATAGTACACAATAGAACATTCACATAGACCACATAGCACACCATGACCAATGTGATCTATGTGAATGTTCTATTGTGCACTATGTGGTAAAAGAAAAAAGGCGTGAGCAACACGCCCGCGCCTTCCAAAATCGGTATCTGGATTAGTAATTTTCTTCTTGTAACTACATGGTACTCAGCGCTTCTTGCAATTCGTCCACTGTAATATCCAGATGAGAAGCATCATAAACGCATTCCCCGCCTGAAATCAGTAAAACCTGTGGCGATTCGTGGTGTACGCTAAATGTGTCTGCAATCTGCCTGGAAATGTCCCGATATTGATGCAAATCCAGGTAATAAGTTTCGATGTCGCTTGCTTCGGTCGGCCAGTCGTCTTCCAGACGATACTTGGCAATGGCGCTGATATTACAACTCGTACTGTGTTTGAAAATCAGGCAGGGTACTTCAGAAGAACGGGCCTGAATATGAGCGATGTCGGATGCTGATGTGATTGGGATCCAGTGAATGGCCATGTAAGTCTGTAAGTATTCGGATTTAGAAATCACTCCCCGGGCAGCCACTGCCGCGATGACAGGCTTCAAGCAGGAGGATGGTAGCCATAAAAGCGAAAGCGAGCATTTTCTTCCAGTTCTTCATTGAATATTGAAATTTTATTGTTAATGACTTTTGTTGCTTTTCGAGGAAAACGGAATGGTTTCACGCTTATTGTGGCAAAACCTGTGCCATTCCGATTTTTTTTTGCAAAAATAGACAGGTTTTTGTGAATTGCCCAAATTTATTTCTGAATGCCGGGGTTAAGTTGTGGTATATTCAGAATTATATTCTTTGGTTTTAGTGGTGTTTTTGTGTTTTGGGGTTTTAGTGTTTTGGAGGTGCTTCGGGTTTGGCCGCCCCCGACCCCTGAAGCAGGGCTGTTAAGTTCTGCCCTTTTTACATTGAAAATTGAAACTTAGGCATTGAAAATTGGACATTTATTAATTTATAATTCAAATAATGTCCAAGGTTCAATTACCAATATACAATTAGCGCTTAACAGCCCTGCTTCAGGGGTCGGGGGCGGCCAAACCCGAAGCACCTCCAAAACACTAAAACCCCAAAACACAAAAACACTCTGATCTGTTCACGTTCCGCCCCTCCTGTGTCATAAAGACCAGTGTGTAAGTTAGTATCCCGCCATAGGCCCAATAAACCGAACCGAAATGGTGTCATCCACAATAAAGAACGTGGGTGACACCTATTGGGTTGGGTATTTAAGTAAAAAGACAAAAAGGCAAACATGAGTCATCCCTAATTTTGACACAAAAAAGACTGCGAAGCAGTCAAACCTATGTGTTCTATTTGCCGAGCGCGACATTTTTAAACCACATAGGCACATAGTTTTCCCACATAGAACACATAGCGTAGAGTACTCTAAATACTATGTGTTCTATGTGGGAAAACTATGTGCCTATGTGGTAAAATTACTCTACGAATGTTGTAGAACACATAGGTTTGACTGCTTCGCAGTCTTTCCGTGTGAAAATAAGGGATGACTCATATTGCAATTTGCCCTTTTACTTATTTCTCGTAGTTTTGCAAAAAAGCCAACATCCCATGTTTGCAACTGCACAGCGCTGTACAATCCTGTTACTCCTTGTTTTTCTGGCAGGATGTAAAGAACAAACGGAACAAACGCAACCCGTTATCGAGCATATCACAGAGTCGGTGTACGCGCCGGGCGTGATAAAAAGTAAAGATCAACACCAGGTACACGCCAAAGTGAGCGGCTTGCTGATCCGGGTATTGGTTACGGAGGGCGATCTCGTAAAAAAAGGCGACCCCTTGTTTGTTTTATCCAATGAAAGTTCCCGGTTGAATACGGAGAATGCCCGCCTGGCGGCAGATTTTGCTGCGATGAGCATGCAGAACGATCGTTTAAACGAGATGAAAGTTTCGATGGCATTAGCCAAACAAAAAATGCTCAGCGATTCCGTTTTAATGTCCCGGCAAAAAGGACTTTGGGCGCAACAGATCGGCTCCAAATTAGACCTTGAACTCAAAGAACTGGCTTTCAGTAGTTCCAAAACAGCCTGGCAAACGGCAGTATTCCGATACAATGAACTGCAGAAACAATTGAAGTTTGCCGCTTCACAATCACAAAAAAACCTGTCCATCAGCAAAACCCTCGAAAGTGATTTCACCGTCAGGAGCCAGTCCGATGGGCGTATTTACAGCATTTTAATAGAAAATGGGGAGATGGTGACGCCACAAACGCCCTTAGCGGTCGTGGGCGATGCGAGCAACTATACCATTGAATTACAGATAGATGAATACGATATTGTCCGAATGAAAAAGGGGCAGAAAGTGCTGATGAGTCTCGATAGTTACAAAGGCGAAGTTTTTGAAGCGGTGGTGGATAAAATCAACCCAATCATGAATGAGAAGTCGAGGACATTTGTTGCGGAAGCCATGTTTACGAAACAACCGCCGGTACTGTACCCGAATTTGACTGCCGAGGCTAACATCATAATTAGCACCAAAGAGCAAACATTAACCATTCCGAGGTTGTATCTGACGCAGGACTCGTTTGTAATGCTGGGAAGCAAAGAAAAACGAAAAGTAAAAACAGGATTGAAGGACTACCGGAAAGTAGAAATTCTTTCAGGACTCACTGCCGATGATGTCATTATAATGCCTTCCAAATGAATTACAAACTCATTGTCAGCATCGCCAAATCGCTCCTGCTTGCCAGGTGGCGGCAAACGCTCATTGCGGCAATAGGCGTCACCTTTAGTATTGGGATGTTTATTACGTTGCTGGGGTTTATGAACGGACTGAATGATCTGCTGGATGGCCTGATTCTGAACAGAACGGCTCATGTACGTTTATTCCAGGAAGTAAAACCCAATCCCAACCAGCCCGTTAATGCTTCCATAGACTATATGGGTGCTTATAATTTTATCCAATCCATTAAATCCAGCGGCGGCAGGCTGGATATTTACAACAGCGCTGCCATCATGCGGGCCATCCGGGCGGATCAACGGGTGCTGGGGTTTGCACCGCGCATCACCACACCGGTATTGTACAATGCGGGCGTGGTAGATATCAATGGCGCCATCAACGGGATAGATGTTGCTGCCGAGAACGAACTGTTCTTTTTTAATGATTATGTCACAACCGGAGAGGCGATCGACCTTAAAAATGTTGCCAATAGTATTGTTTTAGGAAAAGGTGTGGCAGATAAACTGTTGGCTGAGATTGGAGATATAATCCAGGTCACCACCTCGAAAGGAGAATTGCTGTCGCTGAAAGTGGTCGGTTATTTTCAGTCGGGTATACAGGAGTTTGATAAAGTACAAAGCTATACTTCTATTGCCACGGCTCAAAAACTAATGGGGAAATCCAATAGTTATGTGACGGATATTCAGATCAAACTGAAAGATATCGACCAGGCGCCTGCTGTTGCAAAAGAGTATGCAGCCTTGTTTCAAACGGATGCAGAAGATATTCAGACCGCTAATTCACAATTTGAGACAGGTAGTTTTGTAAGAACACTGATATCCTATGTGGTCGGTATTACCTTGTTGATTGTTGCAGGATTCGGCATCTATAATATTCTGAATATGATGATCTATGAAAAAATGGACTCTATCGCTATTCTGAAGGCAACAGGTTTTTCGGGCAAGGATGTCAAACGCATTTTTCTGGGTATTGCGCTGAGCATTGGACTTTTCGGCGGTTTTTTGGGTTTAATACTTGGATTATCTCTTTCCTTGCTGATCGATCAGATTCCTTTTAATACGGCAGCGCTACCGACCATCAAGACCTACCCTGTCAATTACGATCTGGTATATTACGTCATAGGCATCGTTTTCTCCATCGTAACCACCTTTTTCGCGGGGTATTTTCCTGCCAGAAAAGCCAGTAAAATTGATCCTGTGGTAATCATCAGGGGTAAGTAGCGAAACGTTCCTCAGTCATGGGGTAAAGAGCAAAAAGCAAATTGAATATGGCGCATACCGTACTTGAGGCAAGACATATCAGCAAAAATTTCCACGACCCTGTTACCATACAGGTACTGAACAATATCAATTTCTCCATTGATTCCGGTGAGTTCGTGTCCGTTACCGGCAAGTCGGGCTGCGGTAAATCAACCCTGCTTTATATTCTTTCTACCATGGATACCGATTACGAAGGTGATTTGTTGATCGACCAGGTAAGTATGCGGGGCAAAGCAGAAGCGGAACTCGCCAGGGTCCGGAATGAAAAAATAGGCTTCGTTTTCCAGTTTCATTACCTGCTCAATGAATTTTCAGTGCTCAAAAACGTCATGCTGCCGGGTTTGAAACTTCAAAAATACCCGGAGCAGGAAGTGGAACACCGCGCCATGGAAAAGTTGACCATGCTGGGTATCCAGAGCCAGGCGCTTAAAAGTGCGAACCAGCTTTCGGGCGGCGAAAAGCAGCGTGTTGCCATTGCCAGGGCTTTGATTAATGACCCACTGATTATTATGGGCGATGAACCTACCGGCAACCTGGACAAAAAAAACAGTGAAGTTGTATTCGAGATATTCAAAGAATTAGCCGAACAATACCATCAAACCTTGCTTATCGTTACCCACGATCCCGGTTTTGCAGCGCGGACGCACCGGATCATTGAAATGGAGGATGGAAAGATTATCAAGTGAACCTCCACACCAAACCCTCTCCGGCTTCCACAACAGGCAAAATCCCTGAAAATAGCCCTGCCTCCACGGCTTCTTTTTCCGTAGAAAAACACAATTGCCAGTTGCCTTCCGGGAATTGAATATCCAATGCGGAATAACCCGTTTTCGGATTCATATTCGCCACAAAAACAAATGCCGGCTGCTCCGCCTGCGTCCAGGCAATCACCCGCCGTTCACCGCTCGGGTCGGGCGCTAACAACCACTGCACCGGCTGGTCCTTTATCAAAGAAAATATTTCCTCAGCCAGAATTTTCTGACGTGAAATTTTATTATACAAACCACGGTTCTTTCCCCAGACATACGGGCCTTGGGTTCCTTTCGGCCCCTCGGGCATCTGGAATACGTAGAGTTTACTGTAATGTTCATTGGGCGCCGGGGTGGGGTGCGGGTCGCGGCATTCAAATCCCAAACCCATGTAAGCAGGCATATCCGTCAGGAATAGCGCCATAAAATAGCGGATCTCGTTACCATCCAGATAAAAGGTATCAAAACGCGGATCGTCCTTGTCGGCTGTGATCAGTGTAAAGTTTGGAGCAAACTTCCTGGTTTCCAGCCACTTGCGGTACTGTGCAAAATCGCGCACAAACTTTTCCGTGCCCATGGGTTCCGATTGCAGGTCGCCGAGCGTGGAATCGGCCAGCGATGCTTCCAGGTGGTCGCATTCGTCGCCGTAAGCCATTTCACCGGGAGGCGCCAGAAAACTCTCGGCAAAATACCCGAAGGATGGGTAGTCGCGCAACATATCTTCCTTTACAAATCCCAGCAGGTCGTAATACGGGACCGGTTGCGGCGGCACGCCATCGGGCCGCATTTGCACATGCGACATGTCTCCCCGCATAAAATCGAAACCGAATTCCGTTTTGATGGCCCGGTATTGATGCGCCACATATTCCCAGGCAGCAATATTGGGCTGGTCGAAGTCTAATTCCCAGTTGCGGTTGTCGTCTTTCGACCAGTACAGCCGGTAGCGTGCCAGGGGGCCGAACACCCTGGAGAATGCCTGCGGGTTGGTGATCCGGTAATCGCGCCAGATACGGCCTTCCTCATCCGTTACCTGGGCTTCCGGGCGAGGGTCCGGTTCAATGCCGCGGTAGGGTGGCCCCATGGTGGCAGGCACGGTCTCGTAGCCTTGTTCGTAGAGCAATTGTACCATTTCTTTACGCCGGCGAAGCCGCCCGGCGTAGTCGTATTTTTCCCCAAACAAGATGTTAAGGCGTTCGTTTTCAGAAAGTTGTCGAAAAAAAGTTTCCTGATCCGGCAACGATTGACGGGAACTGTTGTTTAAAAGATGTGTGTAAATAATACTTTCCACCGTGCGGTACAACTCATTTCCTTGTTGGAGGATTCGAAGTTCGTCGCGCTGTAACCATTCAAAAAAAGCGGGATTAGCCAGTACCATTTCGGAATAACGATCCGTATGCGGGACGACATCCATGCCTACGGATTTTTCCATCAGGTGCAGGATGTTGATCACTACTTTTAATTGTTTTTCTACGGTATCCAAACCGGGAAAATATGATTGGAGGGTGGGACTGAAAAATTCCGGGTTGATATTCCAACTGGAAGGGCCGTACAAACTGGCCACCACACCAGGCTCCCAGATGGGTAAAATATGGATGGCATTGAAAGCATTAGGCAGGGTCATGGCATACGGCACGATATTCCAGAAATTCCCGATCGTGCGTACATTGATACCGACAGTATTGGCTGATCGCAGCCATTTTGTATCCTGAAATTGTGTAGCAGGGCCTTCGATAGCCTGGTTAAAATCGAACGCCTGGTAGACCCGCGAGCCGTACAGGGTTTCCAGATACCCTATAATTTCTTCAAAGGGTAAGTTTAAAGCATCTTCCGGCATCATCTTTCTCAGGTGTGAAAAACCTGCGTATATGTTTTGTTGCACGTTGTAAAAGGTGGATTTTGTAAGAAAATTTGGAAAGAAATGTTAATACTTTGAGTTTAAAGGGTCCAATATTTTGAAATGTAGGCCCGAATATTTTGAAATGTAGGAGAGAATGGCGAAATTCGCTGCTTAAAGCAATCCTAATTGCACATGAAAACGTTTTTCATTCCGACATGGCTTCGGGATACTATTCCTTGTCCTGCAGGCTACTCAGCCCGCTCAAAGTTGTGCCTGCTACCTTTCTTCGCAACGATCGATAGCCCTTTTCCTGCCAGTATTTGTAGTGCTTATATTGCTAATCCAACTGAATTCCATGGCAAAAGTACACGCCAAGGTGTCTTTTGCATATCCAAAAACTTGAAAAACATTATCCCGTGGTCTACAAAGTAAAACTGAAAAATGCCGATGATACCGTGCTGTTAGACAGCCCAACCTATGAATGGATCATCGCTGACCCTTACCTCACTAAAATCGATTTCCTGAATAACCTCCGTAAACACTCCAGCGGCTGCGCGGTTTTCCAAAAAACCTGGCGCAAAGCAGACGGCGATTACAAAACGGAAACCATATACCTGCACAAGCTCATTGCAGAAAAGTTTCTGAACGACCAAAAAGGAAATGGAAAATCCCTGGTCGGCGCCAAAAACGGAGATAAATTGGATTGCCGGGTCGAAAATCTGGTGTATCGCTCCAGGGCAGTTGCCAGCCGCCAGCGCAAAACCAGCAGTAAAACAGGTTTTACCGGTGTCTACCAGGAGCATAACCGGTACCGGGCCGTTATATCCGTACATGGTCGCCCCGTTCATCTCGGCATGTTCGATTCTGCGGAAGAAGCCGCTATGGCTTACAACAAAATGTCGAAAGAGATGTATGGCGAAGACGGGAAACTGAATAAGATGAAGTGATTTTTAGTTATTGGTTATCGGTTATTCGTTATTAGTGGTGGTAGTGGAGCATCTGTACAAATATGAGTCATCCCGGATTTTTGTAGCGACTCTTAGTAACGCTAAAAAAACAAGTTCACGATTTGACTAACCCCCGCGCTTTAGCCGGGGGATTCGAAGCAACCAGACCTAACGGGGTTTTAACCCCAGAACACTCATTTTGGGTTAAAAC
>JALHMA010000279.1 GCA_022844265.1 Saprospiraceae bacterium
GTGTCATCCGTGCGACTATTATTCCTACGAGGGGAAAATAGTCCACACCCTACAAATAAATGGAGTTAAATCGCGCCATAGAGTGCACTCATATCTCCCACGTAGGAATAATAGTCGCACGGATGACACGAATGCGACGGATTTATACGGATTTTCCCGCTTTAGAGTTGACCGAATTTTCGCGGATCGCGGATTTCATCCGCCCGTAGACCACTTTGGCCAATAGAATCCTTGTATAATTCGGGATGACTCATGTCAGGTAAATATAGATTGTTGCAGGGATTAATGTGCCCCTAAGTTAATTGTATCCGCTCCGAATATGTACATAAAAAAAACCGCCAAGACGCTGTATCACAGCGAATTGACGGTTATAAGATTGCGGAGGAAGAGAGATTCGAACTCCCGGTACCTTTCAGTACGACGGTTTTCAAGACCGCTCCATTAAACCACTCTGGCATTCCTCCGGACAAATCGGGCCGCAAAGGTAGAGGCATTTTTTCAAAAAAAAATACTCCCGGAAAAAAAATAGGCAAAAGACTCAATCCGACGGCGGCATTTTCAGAATTTGTGGAATCTCGTCGCTCTCTTCCAGAACGTTGAAGAAAGTATCCAGGTAATCCTTCATTTCCAGGGTAGCCGTACTGGATAAATACTTGGAATTGCAGAGTGAGTACAGGTCTTTTTTAGAGGCTTTGAGTATTTTGGCTGCTTTTTTCAGATCAGCCGTTTTGATGCCGTTTGAGATCAGAAAACGGTCGCGCACTGTTTTGAGGCCTGTTTCGGACGCAGGGCTTGAATAAGGCGCGCTCACCAAGCCGGAAAAATCGAAATCATACGGAATTACAAGCACTTTGCCCGTGCTGTCAGTGGATCGAATGAGGCGTACATTGCGCATCATGGAAACCTCCCAGTCGGTGTTGCCGATCATGTATTCGAACATGGATACCAGGGCGGCCTGATGCGTCATCAGGCTGTCAGCGGGAATGCCGTATTCTTCCACGGGTCTTGCATTAAGGCGCGCCAGCAGTTCTTCATCATGTTCTACCAAAATGGCTAACATGGTTTTTTTGGACTTTTCGACATGGGTATCGCGAATGGTCAGGCGAATCAGCCGGGCGCGAATGCTGGCTCCGGTCAGTTTTTCAAACATCCGGTAAATGATGTACTCTTTCACAATGAGTTCATCGCCAAGGGCATTGTCGTAGCAGGGCAACACGAGTTTGATTTCGTTCAGGGTGTCCAGGCCCTCTGCGTTCAGTTCTTTTTTCTTGAATTTGATTTTCAGCGGTGGAATTTCCGCCACTTTCCGGCGGTATTTGCCCCGGGGCCTCAATTCTATTTTATACGTCTTCCCATCCGCCGTGATGAGGTTTCCAGGAAAATACTGGTTTGTTTTTTTATTGGAAATAATGGTGGTGAGGTCCGTTTCCAGGGTCATTTTGACCCCTTCCTGGGAAGTCAGCCGCTCAAAAACAGAGGGCAGATCGGTTTCGGTTTGCGCCTGTTGATGGTATGGAATCAGGAAAAACAGCAAGCCGAAAAGGATATGTGCGATCGTAGTTTGTTCTTTTTTCATTTGCCCAGAATTTAATTCTGAAATAAAAATGGTTTATTGAGATTCGGTATTATTAAATGAATACAAATATAAAAAACGAAAAGTATCAATCAAATATTTTGTGAAATAGATTTTTAGAGGGTCGATACAGAATTAATACAAAGTTAGTGCCGTTTTGTTTGGAGCGGTGTTAAGTTATTGTCAAAAATGAAAACCATAACATTTGTGCCTGTCCGTAAAATGGAATTTGTTTTTGTACCCGACGCAACGTGTTTTTGAATAAAAACGAAGATGCTTATGATGACTCCATCCAACATTTCCAACCATCAAACCATCCAACCCTCCAACCTTTCCAACCATCCAACCATCAAACCCTCTCCAACCATCAAACCATCCAACTATCAAACCTTTTCCAACCTTTCCAACCATCCAACCAGATTATTTATACTGGCAAAGATTACAAAAAAGTGGGAATTTGCTCATGGCTATCTTTTTGATACAGAGATACCACTTAACTTTGCAAATTATTTTTCCAAATCAAACTTTTCTTTTCCATGAAGTTAATTATATCAGGGCTGTTTCTTTTTTTGGGGTACACTGTTTCAGCCCAGCAAGTTTCAGGCGTTTGCGGCAACTCCACAGCGGATCAGGTGGAAAACTTGCTCCCGCGCGTGCGCCAGTACAATGAGCAGATTGCCGTTTCAGAACGCAGTGCCATACAATACGTTCCCATTTATTTTCACCTGGTCGCAGATGCAAATGGCGCAGGCCGGCTCAAAGAACGTTTTGTACTCGATCAACTTTGCGATATGAATGAGGCCTATGCCTCTATGGATATTCGTTTTTACCTGAGACCGCACCCTACCTATGGCCTGATCGATCAGTCCATTAACAGCAATTCTGTGTATACTACACAAACCAACGAATCCTTGATGAACAACCGCCGCCATCAAAATGCGATGAATGTCTATGTGGTCAATGAAGTGGCTGTCGGTATTGGTGGCAGTGGCGTTGTGCTGGGCTATAACAATAGTTTTCGCGACTGGCTGGTGTGCCGTAAAGACCAGATTAATGGAAACGGAAATGGTACCCTGGCGCACGAAGCGGGTCACTTTTTCGCCTTGTCTCACACCTTTCTGGGGTATGAAAGCAACCCTTTTGATGGTGTAAATGACCCTACCTGGCCTATTGCGCCTGTTATTTCGCCCGGCGGCCCGCTCACCGAACGCGCCAACGGCACCAATTGCCAGGTCGCCGCGGATGAAATTTGTGATACGCCGGAGGATTATAATTTCGGCTTTGAGAATGGCAATTGTGAACCCTACAACGGCCTTGCTAAAGATCCGCTGGGCGAATCGGTGGATCCGATGGAAAACAATTTTATGAGTTATTTTCTCAATTGCAGCGATTTTGAATTTACACCCGGACAGGCTTCCGTGGTACTGTCCGATCTGGCTTCTTCCGATCGCAATTACCTCGATAACACTTTTGAGCCGGAAGCAACGTCTATCACGGTTCCGAATAACCTGCTGGTCACGCCCATCGGCAACGCCATGCAACCGACTTATGATGAAGTTTTCCTGCAATGGCAGGCCGTACCGGGCGCTACCTATTACCTCGTGGAATTTGATATTTCCGCGTTTTTTGCCACGCCGAATTTTCAGTCCGTCATGGTGCCCGCCACCACAACTTCCTTGTTGTACACTTCCCTGTCACCGAATAGATTATACCATTGGAGGGTGCGTCCTTTTAATGAATATGTTACCTGTGACCCCGGTAGAAACAGCACTTTCCGCACACCGGCTACCTCTGCTGTGAAAAACATCGAAGGACTGGAAGCCTGGAGCATATATCCAAATCCGGCTGTATCGGGCGATATCGCTTATATGGCCGTCAAAACAAGTGCGGGTTTTGAGGCAAGGGTCAGTATCGTCAATCCTGCCGGTCAATTGGTATACGAACAAAATAATGTGGCCATCTCCGGCGGCGAAACAACCCTCGAACTTCCACTCGACGGACTGGCGAACGGGGTTTACTTTGTCGTCCTCGATGCGCAGAACGGCCGGGATGTGCGAAAACTGACGGTGTTGAAGTAAGTTAAACGCAAAGGGAAGCAGCCGTCTTAAAAGGTTGATGAGGGTTTATAAAGGTTGATGAAGGTTGATAAGGGTTGATAAAGGTTGATATACATCCGCTCGGGAATGAAACGATTTTACTTTTTTCGAGCGGATGTATATCAACCTTTATAAACCCTTATCAACCTTCATCAACCTTTATAAACCCTTATCAACCTTCATCAACCTTTTTACTTAATCTACACCCATTCAAAATCCTCCGAGCGTGCTGCCTTTTCCATCAATTCAATAACGAAAGGGGGCGGTACGGTGAGTTTTCGTTTTTGTGTATCGATCCAGGCGCCGTCGATGTTCATGATCGCGCATACGGCCTGGTCGCTGCTGCGGATCAATTCATGCCGGAAGGAAAAACGGGAAGCATCCTTGCGCAATCTGGTGACCATGACGGTAATATGCAAAGCGTCGCCCGGACGCACCTCTTTTTTAAACAACGCTTCTTCCCGGAAAAGGATTGGGCCGAAATGTTGCTCGATCATCCGTTGGGTGGAAAGGCCGCAGGCAGCCAGAAACTCCACACGGGCTGTAGCCGCAAAGTCGTAATAGACCGAATGGCGCAGGTGGAAATTGGGGTCCAGGTCGGCCCAGCGCAGGGAGACGGGTATGCTAAATATGCTCATGGGTAATTTTTTGAGTATATGAAGATTTGAGTATTCGAGTATCTGACTGATAACGAATCATTTATACTCAAATACTCAAATACTCACATCCTCGAATATTCAAAAATTCAGATGACACAGTATAGTACATAGTCGCCTAACTTTTTTGAGTATATGAAGATTTGAGTATTCGAGTATCTGACTGATAACGAATCATTTATACTCAAATACTCAAATACTCACATCCTCGAATATTCAAAAATTCAGATGACGCAGTATAGTACATAGTCGCCTAACTTTTTTGAGTATATGAAGATTTGAGTATTCGAGTATCTGACTGATAACGAATCATTTATACTCAAATACTCACATCCTCGAATATTCAAAAATTTAGATGACACAGTATCAGTTATCAGTGCCTTTTGGTTCTTGCCCTTTATCCTTGTTGCCCAGTTTCATACGCAGGAATTCGACTATAATCGGCAACACCGAAATGCCGATGACCGCAAATATGACCAGTTCAAAATTCTCTTTTACAAAAGGGTGCGATCCGAGGAAATAGCCGGCCAGTGTCAGACCCGTTACCCATAAAATGCCTCCTGCTACACAAAAACCGATAAAACGGGTGTATGCCATTTTGCCCACGCCGGCCACAAAGGGGGCAAACGTGCGTACAATCGGTACAAAACGCGCAATAATCAGGGTGCGCCCGCCGTATTTTGCATAAAAATCCTGTGTTTGGTCGATGTATTTGCGTTTTATAAACCAGTAGTCACGGGTGAAAACCTTGTCGCTCATATATTTCCCGAAAAAGTAATTGGTATTGTCGCCGAGAATGGCGGCTAAAAACAGCAGCGGTATCAGCAGCCAGATGTTGAGAATACCCGTTTTAGCGGTAATGGCGCCGGCGGCAAACAACAGCGAGTCGCCCGGCAGAAAGGGCGTTACCACTAAACCCGTTTCACAAAAAATAATCAGCATCAGGATCAGGTAAGTGGCCAACTGATAGTCCCGCATGATATTTTCCAGGTGGACGTCGAGGTGTCGAATGATGTCAATAAATTGCGTCAGCAGATCGAGCATGATAAAATATCGGGTAGAAATTTGTGAAACACGCGTTAAAAAGCGGGCAAAAATAGGGTATAAAACCACTGATTTTTCACTAAAGTAGCCATTGAAACTAAAATTGGACTTTCAGGGGCGCTAAGCGCTCAAAATGATAAACGCAGTTTATTTCAAGTAAGGGAAGAAAATTTCGGGAAAGCCCTATTTTGGCCCGCTAAAATCACTTGTTTACACTTCTGCCCTATGTCTTTTCTGACCAATCTTTTTAGAAAAAAATCTGTCCCGGACGCCATTTCAGCCGCTCAACAAGAGGAAATACATGGTACTACCGGACTGGAAAAAAACCTGCGGGTAGGCGATTTGACCGCGCTCGGTATTGCCGCTATTATTGGAGCAGGCATTTTCAGTACCATCGGTTCTGCCAGTTACAACGGCGGTCCGGCGGTGGTGTTCCTGTTTATTTTTACGGCAGTTGCCTGCGGATTTGCCGCTTTTGCGTATGCCGAATTTGCTTCTCTGCTGCCGGTATCGGGCAGCGCTTACACCTATTCCTATGTAGCATTTGGCGAATTGGTCGCCTGGATCATTGGTTGGGCGCTGGTTATGGAATATGCCGTGGGTAATATTACCGTGGCGGTGTCCTGGTCGGGCTATTTTACGGGTCTGTGCGAAAGCGCCGGCTGGCATATCTCCGAATGGGCTACGATAGATTACATCAGCGCCCGCGACGGACACGGAACGGTATCTGCGTTGTTGAAAGGAGGCGCTACCTTGCCTGATCTGACCGATGCGCAGCGCGAATCCTGGAATGCCTGGGAAAATGCGCCCCGCCTGGGGAGTTTGCGTACGATCCTCGATATTCCGGCCATTGTGATGTCCATCCTGATTACGGCACTGGTATATATCGGTATCAAGGAATCCAAAAACGCCGGTAATATCATGGTGGTATTGAAATTGATCGTGGTGTTGTTGGTCATTATTGTAGGCGCCGGCTACGTCGATACCGACAACTGGCATCCCTTTGTACCCAATGGTTTCGGCGGGGTGATGGCCGGCGTTTCGTCGGTTTTTTTCGCTTACATCGGCTTCGACGCGCTTTCCACAACAGCAGAAGAATGTAAGAATCCGCAGCGCGATTTACCCCGCGCAATGGTGTATTCCATCATTATCTGTACGGTTTTGTACATTATAATTGCGCTGGTGCTGACCGGAATGGTCAATTATAAAGAACTGGATGTCAATGATCCACTGGCTTATGTATTCCAGAAAATCAACCTGAAATGGTTCTCTGGCATCATTGCCGTGAGTGCGGTGGTCGCTATGGCGGGGGTGTTTCTGGTGTTTCAACTGGGACAACCGCGCATCTGGATGACCATGAGCCGCGACGGACTGCTGCCCAAACGTTTTTCAAAAATTCACCCCAAATACCGCACCCCGGCATTCGCAACCATCGTCACGGGCTTTTTTGTGGTGGTGCCGATGCTGTTTATTCCCAGCGATACCGTACTCGACTTATGCAGTATGGGCACTTTGTTTGCCTTCGTGTTGGTATGCGCAGGGGTGCTGAAAATGCAGATCACGCCCGATGCGCCGCGTGGTAAATTCCGCACGCCCTATGTGAATGGCAAATGGGTTTTCCCACTCATGCTGATCGGGATGACGGCTTTTTTATTCACCCGTTTTCAAAAAGATACGACAGACTGGCTCAGCAATGCTCCCCAGATATTCGATGGAGAGATGTTGGTGGCGAATATGTCAGAAACGGAAGTGGCGGGAACAAAAACCATGCTCATCCAACGCGATAGCGCGGGTTTTGCCAACGCTAACGGCGATTTGGTGGAATACCTGGCTACCCTCAATCAGGAACAATATGCCGAAGTGGTCAGCAGGGTTCCTGTTTCGGACGAGCACAAGTATGAATCCGGCTGGGCCTTGTTTCAGCATAAAATACCGATGTGGTTGTTTATCATCACCTGCCTCTGGCTGACGGTTCTGGCCTTCCGGCACAACCTCTCGCTCATTCCAATGCTGGGACTGGTATCTTGTTTTTATATGATGGCACAGATACCTGCCAAAAGCTGGATGGGCTTTTTTATCTGGTTAGTGATCGGACTTGCGATTTATTTCAGTTATGGGTATAAGAATAGTAAATTAGCGAGAACCTGATCTATGAAAAAATTAGTGGTGCTGACCGGTGCAGGCATATCTGCGGAAAGCGGCATCCGCACGTTCCGCGATGCGGACGGTCTTTGGGAACAACACCGGATTGAAGATGTGGCAACCCCGGAAGCCTGGGCCAGGAACCCCGAACTGGTGCTGCGGTTTTACAACCAGCGCCGGGCGCAACTGTTTGACGTACAACCGAATACAGGACATCAGGCGCTGGTGTCGCTGGAGCGGGATTTTGAGGTGCAGATCATCACCCAGAATGTAGATGATTTGCACGAACGCGCGGGCAGCAGCAGTGTGTTACATTTGCACGGCGAATTGCGCAAGGTGCGTTCGGAGCGTTATGCGCAACTCGTGTACCCTTGCGAATCCGAAATAAACCTGGGTGATACCTGCGAACGTGGATTTCAGTT
>JALHMA010000280.1 GCA_022844265.1 Saprospiraceae bacterium
TCAATAATTCTTCAACGATATGCCACTCACGACTCACCACTCACCACTCACGATTCCAGGCCTGAAAAACCCAAGCCCAAAACCAGAAAAGCCGCCAAGCGGGACGCCACTCACCACTCACCACTCACGACTCACGACTCACCTTATCATCCTCATCTCAAATCCTTTCTTTTCATTGCCAAAACCCGAAATCGAATAACCGAACGTCAGCATGACATAGCGACCCAGCGACACAATGCGTTCTTCTTCAATATAGTTGAACTGGCTGCTGCGGTTAATTCCGATGTTCCGGTTCAGCAGGTCGTATGCGGCCAGTTTGAGTTGCCCCCGGTTGTTTTTCAGCAGATAGCGGGTAAGGTTGGCCCGCAGCAGCGGCACCGAACGTTGTTCTCCGAAGGCTTCTTTTGAATACACAGCGTAATCAAATCCGGCGCCGACAGCCCATTTTTTACTGGGGAAAACAGTGACGTCGGTGAAATAGCGCTGGTTGAGGAAACTTTGGTTGAGCGACTCGCTGACGGAATAACGCGTACTGTTGAGCAGCAGCCGGGCGCCCACGCTGACATCCAGTTTTTCTTTTTTGCGGTTGTCGAATCCGATATTGAGCGTATGTTGCCAGCGGTCCGTGTTGTTTTCTACTTCATTGACGAACAAAATGCCGCGGTTGTAGGTGCTGTTCAGACTGACGTTCAGGTTGGTTTTGATAAAGCGCAGGGGCGTTCCGAAACTCAGGTAAGAACTCAGGGTCAGGTCCCGCGCTACATTGACCGGGCGAATGCTGCGGCGGAATAAAGAATCCACCGTCGAGGCATTGGTGATGCGGTCTCGGATGTAGTTCGCGTTGAAATCGGCAAAGAAACTGGTCATTGAAAACTGGTCGAAGTGCAGCAGGTGGAAGTTCAGGTTGTGTCCGTATTCCGGGTTCAGGTCCGGATTGCCGGAGTAGGTATTGAGCGGGTCGCTGTTGTCCACCACCGGTTGCAGTTGTTCGAGCGAGGGCTCGCGCAGGTTGGTGGTATATTCCATCGAAAAATTGCGCCCGGCACCGAATTCGTAGTCGTAAAATAAAGCGGGCAGCACTCTGGTAAAACTGCGGCTCAGGTTCTCCGTCGAGCCGGCGAGGGTGCCGTCCAGCACAGAATTTTGAACCGCTGCACCGACCGTCAGGTTGTATTTCTGGCGGTTTCGCAGGTAATTCATCCCCGCCCGGTCGTAGCGGTAGCCGCGCCGGAACTGGTTGCTGAGCAACGGATTGAATACCTCGCCGGGTGTGGGCACTTCTATCAGATCGTAGAAATTTTTGTCCGTTCGGTTGGTGTACTGCTGGCGTCCGGCCTGCCATTCGAGGTATTGTCGTTTTCCGATCGGCTCGGTGTACGACAGCGAAAGGCCGTAATTCTCCGCGTCGTCGCCGTATTGCTGCCGCTGGCGGACGCTGCTGGTAGTGGCTTGCCCATTGGGATAGAACGTGTTGTCGGCGGCCAGGTTAGCCGCGCGATTGTCGCTGTTGTTGCTGTACGACAAGTCGGCAACAAAAGCACGGCCTTTGCGACCGAAACGGCGGCGATACACCAGGCTGGCTTCTCCCCGCAGGTTTTGCCCGTCCGAGTCGAAATTGCGCAGGCTGTTGTTCTGGACGTTGCCCACGTTGTCATAAGTGGCACTGTTCAGGTCGCTGAACAGCGTAGCGTCGTTGTAACTGAAACGCGTGCGTGCAATGATATTCTGGAAAGAGTCGAGTTTGTGGCGCAGCGTCAGGTTGAGGCGGTGGTTCATGTTGCCGCTGTTGCGAAACTCCCGCTCCTGCGAATCAAAATTGCCGTCCCCCAGCAGGTTTTGCCGGGTGGCCAGGCGGTCGAGGTCATTGCGGACACGGTTGAAAAAGTAGTTGCCGCTCAATTCCGTTTTGGGTGAAAAATCGTAGTTCAGGTTGAGGCCGCCGGCCTGCGTATCGGTAAATCCGCGGTCGGTATTGCCGGCCATCGGGATGCCCGCATCATTGGAGTTGATTTCGATGCGTACCCGCCCGCCGCCGCTTCCGGCGGACATAAAGTTGGACAAACCACCCATCAGGTTGATATAATCTTCAAAAGAAAAACCCTGCTGGTTGTTGTTATTGGCTGCTCCAAGCGCCGAAAACTGTATTTTTTTACCAAAACGGTTGATATTGAATTTGCCTTCGTAGCGCTCCTCCGTGCCGTATCCGCCGCTGGCATTGCCGAAATAGCCCTGTTTTTTGTCCTCTTTGAGTTTCAGGTTGATGGTTTTCTGGTCGCGCCCGTCTTCTATGCCGGTGAATTCGGCCATGTCCGATTTTTTATCGAACACCTGCACCTTGTCCACGGCGTCGGCAGGCAGGTTTTTGGTGGCTATTTTCGGATCCTGCCCAAAAAACTCCTTGCCTTCTACCAGCACATTCCGCACCGTTTCGCCCTGCGCTTTAATCGTGCCGTCTTGCTGGACTTCCACCCCGGGCAGTTTGCGGAGCAGGTCCTCCACCACCGAACCCGGTTGTGTCTGGAAAGCGCCTGCATTGTATTCGATGGTGTCTTTCCGGATGCTCAGCGGCGCTTGTTGTGCACGGATGTCTACGGCGTCGAGCAGCGTATTAGAGGGCGTCAGCAGGATGATACCCAGGGCCATTTTTGGCTGATCTGCCTGTACTTTTATAGATTGATAATGCGTCTGGTAACCCAGGTACGTGATTTGCAGGATATAGTCGCCCGGTGTCACCCTTTTGATGGCAAACCGCCCTTCCGGCCCTGTCAGCCCGAACGTGTGCATAACCGAGTCCGATTGTTGTAATAACACCAGGCTGGCGGAGGGCAGTCCGATGCCGCTCGAATCGGCCACCGCGCCTTCCAGGGTGATGTTTTTGTTTTGAGCAAGCAGGCCGAGGGGCAGGGCGAACAGAAGAAAGAGGAGAAGTTGTTTCATAGCTTAATTGTAATGTGTTTGGTGTGTGGTGTTTGGTGTTTGGGGCGCTTCGCCTAAGCCACTCACTGTTGCCAAAAGCGGAGCGCCCCAAACACCACACACCACACACCAAACACCTTTTTTAATTCCTGATAATCATCCGCACATTTCCGCCGCCGCCTTCGGCGCCCATTTCCTTCATTTTTTCGTCTACGATCTTTTTAAACTCCGCTTTGCTAACTGATTTTCCTTTGGTGGGTATTTCGATGGCGTCTTTGGGCAGTGCTTTTAATTCGATCTGGGTAGCGACCATGGTGCGTTCGCCGGCGCTGATTTCCAGGATCATACCGGGCAGGTCGCTGAATTCGCCGGGGCCGACGGATACCGGAATTTGTGCTGTAAACCAGGCTTCCACTTTGCGGCTGGTATCCTGCAACAGCGCTTTTTGGCAGGGGTAACCGAGGATGGTTTTTTGTTCGCCGCTCAGTTTCCAGGATTTGCGCGGCGCTTCCTCATCGATCAGGAAAAAACGCCCCATAAACTCGCGGCTTTCCACCGTGCGGCCGCTTTCCAGGTCGCGGTAAATACGGTTTTCAGGGCGCATAATCTTGAATTCCATTTGCATGCCGTCCTGCTGGTGGCTGCCGCCTGTTTCGTTATCAGCGTTGTCTTTGTTTTTGTACAGGCTTTGGTTTTCATTAAAAAACAAGGTAGAAGCGGCACTGCGGGAAGTGGGCAGCATTTTGCGTATCTCGTCATTGTTGTCCACATCATCCAGTTCAATTCTCATCTGAACGGTTTCGTTGAAGGTAATTTCGCCTTCCGTGGTTTGGGATGCCAGCAGCCAGGGCATCAACACAAGTGGAAGCAGGATCAGGTATTTCATATATTTCAAAATAAGTTTGGTGAAAATGATGGGGCAAAAGTAGCAGGCCTTTCAGCGGGGGCGGGTTAAACAACCTTGATGTAAGGTTAATTAAGGTTAATCAGTGTTTTGCGTGGTTTTGCCTGCCGTATCTTTGTTCTACATTGTTGATAGTGCAAAAATCGAATTCTATGTAAGCGAGAGCTCTTATTATAAAACTTAATTTCGCGTTAACTGCAACTTCCCGAAAGTTTAAAACTTTCGGGAAGTTTCGCCGTATAAAAGTATTTTGATGTCTGGGGCTGAAACCCTGACCAAGAGTTACTACCCGAAACACCAAACACCACACACGAAACACCATGTTCACATTCACGCGCCAACGATTCGCCATTTTCCTGATGACCCTCGGCATCGGACTGTTGCTGGCGTTTGTGTACCTGTTTCTGGAAAAAGTGTGGGACGACGAGGTGGACAAACTGAAACAGGACACCAACCTGCTGTTGGTCAATGCCGTACGCAACATTGAACTCGGCGCATTCGACCGGTTTATCGTGCGCACCCTGGATACGGACAGAGACAGCGTGAAGATCGATCTGCGCTTGCCTGAACGTTTGCCGGATGATGGGCAGAAAAAAATCAGGATGATTCGTATGGATTCGGCCAGATTTGAATACAAGCATATCGAGGTGAATGACACTGCGCATTTCTGGAAATCCGCAACGCCCGGCATACGGCAGCCTGCAGAACCCGGCGGCACCGTGGGCAGCCTGTCGATGATCGTGGCGATTGAGCGCGATTCGGCGCAGCTGGTTTTTGATTCGACGCTGTCGAAGCAAGCGGCGCAGGATGTTTTCCCGATGCTGGAAAAGAAGTTTTCAGAGACTGTAGCAGCAGCGGGCGCTCCCGTACCGGCGCAATTGGTTCGGATACACAAAGATAGTGTGGCGCCGCCGGGCCTGGTGGCAGCCACATACACCGACGCTTTCAGTGGAGAACAATACGGCGCTGTGCTCAACGGCTATCGGAACCAGGTGCTGCGCAGCATGTGGCCGCAACTGCTTTTTTCCGTGCTGCTGGTTGTTTGTGTGGCGCTGGCTTTCCTGTTCGTTTACCAAAGCCTGCTGCGGCAACACCGGCTCACGGAGTTGAAAAACGATTTTATCCGCAACATGACCCATGAACTGAAAACGCCCATCGCGACGGTAAGCGTGGCCGTGGAAGCCCTGCAAAATTTTGACGCCCTGCAAAATCCGCAGCGCACCCGGGAATACCTCGACATTGCAGGGATGGAACTGAACCGGCTGTCGCTGCTGGTCGACAAGGTGCTGCGCGTTTCCCTGTTTGAAAAACAGGAACCCGAACTCCGCAGCGAATCGCTCGATCTGAAAATCCTGGTAGAAGAAATCCTGCATTCCATGCGCCTGCAATTTGAAAAATACCGGGCGCAGGTGCAGTTCGTGCCGGAAGGCGACTTTTTTGCGCTGAAAGGCGACCGGATGCACCTGGTCAGTGTGGTGTACAACCTGCTGGACAATGCCCTGAAATACAGCAGTCTGCACCCCGAAATCAGGGTCGGTATTTCCCATCAGAACCAGCAACTGTTGCTGCGGGTGGAAGACAACGGCATCGGTATTCCGGCGGCGTTTCAGGAACGTATTTTTGAAAAATTTTTCCGTGTGCCCACCGGCGATGTGCACGATGTAAAAGGCCACGGACTCGGCCTGAGTTATGTGGCCGGCGTGGTGCGGCTGCACGGCGGCAGCATTTCTGTCGAAAGCAGGGAACAATCGGGTACCCGGTTTACCATTGTATTGCCCGCTGAAAAGCCTGAAAAGTAGGGATTGTGTCGCAAGGCCCAGCGGGCCGGTATTTATTTGATTAAGATACCGGCCCGCTGGGCCGGGTGAAATTTACTTTGGCATTTCTACAAAGATATAGGCCCTCTGGGCCTTGTGACACAACCCCATAAAAATTCCAGATAAACCGGTATAACACGATGAAAAAAATCAAAGTCCTATACGTCGAAGACGAACCCTTCCTGGGCAAAATCGTCAGTGAAAGCCTGGAAAGCCGCCAGTTCGACGTGCTCTTGGTGGCAGACGGCCGGGAAGTGATGGCTGCTTACGGGCAGTTCCAGCCGGATATTTGTGTGCTGGATGTGATGCTGCCACACCGCGATGGTTTTTCGCTGGGACAGGAAATCCGACAGCACAATCCGCAGCTGCCCATTATTTTTCTGACGGCGAAAAACCAGACCCAGGATGTCGTGCAGGGCTTCGAGTCGGGCGGCAACGACTATATCCGCAAACCTTTCAGCCAGGAGGAATTGATCGTGCGGATTCAGAACCTGCTGCGTATGAGCGGCGCAGCTCCTGTTGCTCCGCCGCCGTCAGACGGCGTGATCCGCCTGGGCCGCTACCGTTTTGTACCCCTGCGCCAGGAACTACACTTTGAAAACGATTTCCGCAGCCTCTCGCACCGCGAAACGCAATTGCTGGAAATACTCGCTACACGACCCAATGAGGTAGTGCAGCGCAAAGACATTTTGCTACAGGTATGGGACAACGACTCTTTCTTCAACTCCCGCAACCTGGATGTGTACATCACCCGGCTGCGGGATTATTTGAAAGAAGATACGGCGGTGCAAATACTGACCTTGAAGGGGGTAGGGTACAGGTTGGTATTTTAGTAAACAATAATAAAGGCCCGAATTTTCCGCTTTAGATAGGCTTTAATTCGCTCAATTTCATCAGGTTTGCTTTCTGCCGTACGGATAGCCATTTGAAACAAGCCGTTTATTAGTGCTGCTTCATCTATGTATAATTCTGAGCTATTACGTTTTAAAAAATCAAATAATGCAACAACTGCAATGCGTTTATTGCCATTCAAAAATGGGTGACCTTTAACTAGACAGTAAAAAAGCCACACTGCTTTGTTTATCAAACCGGGATACAACTCTTTATCAAAATAATGGGCCTCAATTTGGCCAAGAATCCCTTCTAAACGACCTTTGTAACGGGTATTGAAATGAGGTATGTCTTCAGAAAATTCGTCTTTAGTGGCAATTAAACTTGAAACAATAGCCTCAAAATCCTCTATTGAGAGATAGTTAATCTCACTTTTTGCCTTTTTTATCATATTCTGCAAGGCGTCTTAACGTAGGAGCCATTTTGGCGATTTCTTCTTTAGTCACTCCTTTATAAGGGCTCCCATCCTTTTTGACAGATATAAACTTCCCTGTTGTGGCATCTCGCTTCACATATAACCCTGTTTTAGGATTGATAACCTGAGTACGTTTCTTTACCGAACCTTTTCGGTGATTTTCACCAGTGTTTCTTGCCATTTTTTTTGTTGTATTTGCAAATATACATTTTAAACGTTTAGAATTTCCAAATGGTTTCTCAAACAATGTGCTTCCCTCATTTCTGCACCAGCGTATCCGGAAAATAATGATACCCCAGGTAAGCGATTTTCCACTGTCCGTTTTCCTTTTCCAGGATGCGTGTTTCGAGTGATTTGCCGAGCAGTTTCCGGGTGTCCTTTTCGTAGGAATACTGCTCGAAGGTGTACCAGGCCATGTCGTGTGAAATCCTGAAATTTTCATTGGCGCGCTCTTCGGTCGAGCCTTTCCAGAGGGTGGCATCTGCGTCAAACTGTTTTTTCTTTTCTGCTTTCAAGGATTCAAAACCATTGTAGAACGTGACCTTTTCCGGGAACCCTTCCCAATAGCAGTACTTTCGGAAGGCGGGCGATTCGAGGTAAGTGCTTTTCCAGTTTTCAAAATCCTGTTTGTAGTAGGATTCCGTTTCTTTGGCGATGACGGCCTGGATAGCGGCTTTTTCTTTTTCAAAATCCAGGGCAGGGGGTTGTTGGGTGCAGTTGGAAAGCAGGATGGCGAGGCTGAAGAGAAGGATATTTCTCATTTGGTATAGTTCAGGTTGTTAGGAATAGTGGTGAATTCGGTTCCAAATATATTAAACAACTACAATTAAGCAGTTTTAGAAATGTAAATTACCATGAAAAACACTTTTTAAAGGTTTTACCACAACGGGCACAAAGCGGTTTCACAAAGGACACTAAG
>JALHMA010000281.1 GCA_022844265.1 Saprospiraceae bacterium
TAAGAAGAAGGAACTCAATAATTCTTCTAACGAGATGCCACTCACTACTGACTACTCACTACTCACAATTACAGGCCTGAAAAACCCAAGCCAAAACCATAAGAGTTGCCAAACGGGACGTTTCTCACTCTCTCACCTCTCACCCTCTCACCTCTAAATCCTTGGCAATGTCCGCCGGGTCGCCATACGTATATTCAAGCAGCCGAATATCGGTGGACGGATTATTTTCCAATCCGTGCTGATACGTTTTATCGTAGTAATGCAGGGCAATACGGGCAGCTGTAGCGAAATCATCGGCCCGGAGCGCTTCCAGCGCAGCCTTCAGGTGTTGTCCGCCTAATTTTTTGTCAATCCGCAAAAAAGCGGCTTCCAGTTCCGATTTGTCGGTTAATACGTAATCCTGCAGCAGGTTGTCAATACGTGCGGTTTCCGGAATTTGAACATTGAACAAGGTGGAAGCGCGCATTTTCTCCCAAAACGGCGCCGGGATATACACACGGCCGATGCTGCGGCTTTCGTTTTCGATCCAGACGCGGCGCTGCGGGTCGAGCGCAGACAATGCTTGAAACAGATCATTTTCAAATTGCTCCACCGTAGGTTGCCCTACTTCTCCGATGCTGCCGAAGGCCGAACCTTTGTGGTGTGCAAGACCTTCTAAATCAATGATTTGTTGGCCTAAAAGCGCCAGTTCTTTCAAAATTTTGGTTTTACCGCTTCCTGTTCTCCCTCCGACCACCCGCATGTCCAAATGTATTTCCTGAAAACCATCGAGCACATACCGGCGGTATTTTTTATACCCTCCATCCAAGGTAGCCACATCAAAACCGGCCTGCCGGAACAACCACGCCATGCTGCCGCTGCGCTGGCCGCCCCGCCAGCAATGCACCGCCAGCCGTCGGTCGGGCGCCAACTGCCGGGCCTGTCTGATAAATCCGGCCATTTTGGGGCCGACCAGTTCGAGGCCCAATTCCAATGCCTGCTCTTTACCCTGCTGTTTGTAACAGGTACCCACCAGCGCGCGCTCCTCGTCACTGAACAGCGGGAAACTGACCGCTCCGGGGATATGTCCCTGGGCGTATTCCCCCGGCGAGCGCACATCGAGCAACACGCGGGTAGTACTTCCCCGTAAAAAATCGGCAACATCGAGGCGGTTATCCATGGGGCAAAAGTACCTGTTAGTTATCTGTTATTCGTTATCAGTTATCGGGCTTTCAGGCTGGAATTGGTGAATATGGGTGCATTTTGCTCCCTTTTAGTTTTGTTATCAGTTATCAGGTTCGGCATGGGGAAATGGATGGAGCATATTCTCACTATTCCAGCCTGAAAGCCTAATAACGGATAACTGATAACCGATAACTAAGAAAGAAATGGGGCGCAACCCTACGGCTACACCCCATCATTAAACTACAAACGCTTCTTAATATCTCTTTATCGAGTGGCCACCCTCTCTCACCCTCTCACCCTCTCACTTCTCTCACCCTCTCACTTTTCTCTCACTTCTTATTTGTAGTGACCCTGCCCGAGCCAGACACCGAAGTGCGCACCGGCCCGTCGACACCCAGTTTGACATCGCCCGAACCGGAAATGGCCACGCTGGCCTGGCTGCCTTTCAGGTCAGATGCCAGAATATCGCCGGAACCGGAAATCTTGATGGCCTGGTTGTCGGCCTTGCCTTTCAGGGCCATGTCGCTGCTGCCGGAGATGGCAATTTTCAGGTCTTTTACATCGAATTCGCCTTTAAAATTACCCGAACCGCTGCTGGCGATCTCAAATTTATCACCTTTCAGTACCGACACAACTTCTATATCGGAGGAGCCACTGTTGGCGATTCTACGCAGGTTGCGATACGTGACGGTGATCCGGGCCTTGAAATTTCTGTAATTTCCTTTTTTCACCCCGATTTCGAGGGTGTTGCCTTTTACTTCCGTTATGATTTTGTCGGCATCGATGCCGCTGATGTCGAGGCTGACACTTTCGCTACTGCCTTCCTGGAGGATAATGGCATCAAAACCTCCTGAAATGGCGATTTGATCGAAAGAGGAAAGGCTGCGGGTTTGGGCGGAAGCCATGGCGGTCAGAACAAGGCCTGCCATCAGAGAGATGAACGGACGAATTTTCATGCTGTCAGAAAGATTTTGAAGTGGATAGATGTACGTAATTAAATCCAGAGACAGCAGGATGTGGAATGGGTTGCAAGAGGTTGAGTATTTGAGTATACGAGTATTTGAGTATCTGACTGGTATCGCCGGGCGTCCGTTTTCCACAGGTCCATGCATTACCAGTCAGATACTCAAATACTCGCATCCTCAAATACTCATCTTAATAAAATAATCCATCGCTTCCGGGTTGCGCATGGAATCGCGGTTGTAGGCTTTATCGAGTGGCCTGCGTTGTAAAATCTTCTTGACCGGCGTTTCCATTTTTTTACCTGAAATGGTATAGGGCACTTCCGGTATTTCCAGGATCACATCCGGCACATGGCGTGGGCTATATGCCGTTCGGAGGGCCGTGTTGATGCGTTTTTTTAAATCGTCATTCAGCACAGCGCCGGGCGCCAGCGCCACAAACAGCGGCATCCAGTCCGTACCGTCGGCGCGTTCGAGGTTGATAATCAGGCTGTCTTTGATTTCGGGAATGGTGTCGATGGCGCGGTAAATTTCAGCCGTGCCGATGCGGACACCCTGGCGGTTGAGCGTAGCGTCCGAGCGCCCGAGAATGACTAAACTGTCGCGTTCGGTGATTTGAATCCAGTCGCCATGCCGCCAGACGCCGGGAAACGTATCGAAATAACTGCTGCGGTATTTGGCGCCGTCCGGGTCGTTCCAGAAAAACACCGGCATGGAAGGCATGGGCTGCGTCACCACCATTTCGCCCACTTCGCCAGGGGGGACGGCGTGGCCATTTTCGTCCCAGCTTTCCATGGCGCAGCCGAGGCACCGGCACTGTATTTCTCCCTGATACACAGGCAGTAAGGGGTTGCCGCCCACCCAGGCCGTACAGACGTCGGTGCCGCCGGCCATGCTGCTCAGCCAGACGTCCGATTTGACATGCTCGTACACCCAGGCAAATGCTTCCGGCGGCAAGGGCGAGCCGGTAGAGCCGATGCTGCGCAGTTGGGAAAGGTCATATTGTTTCGCCGGTTCGATGCCTGCTTTCATACAACTTACCAGAAACGGCGCGCTGGTTCCAAAATGTTGAAGCCCGGTTTTTTCCGCCATTTCCCATAAAACACCGAGGTCGGGATAACCCGGACTGCCGTCGTACAGCACAATAGTGGAACCGGCGAGCATGGCTGCCAGGGTAAAATTCCACATCATCCAACCGGTAGTGGAAAACCAGAAAAAACGCTCTCCGGGCTGAATATCGTTGTGAAAATGGGTGTATTTGAGGTGTTCCAGCAGGTTGCCGCCATGCGAATGGGTAATGGCTTTGGGAACGCCTGTGGTGCCCGAGGAATAGAGTACCCACAACGGATGACCGAACGGCACGGGAAGTATTGGCAGCGCTGCATCGGCTGTTCCTGCCGAAATAAGATCATTCCACAGTGCCATGTCTTTTCCGCTGTTTTCCAAAACGGCATGTTCATCGAGGTACGGAATAAAAATCACCTGGTTGACCGTAGGCAGCAGTTGGCACAGTTCCCGCACGGTGTCGCGTTTGTCGAATGACTTGCCGCCGTAGGCATACCCGTCGACTGCAATCAATATTTTGGGCTGAATCTGCACAAAGCGGTCGGCCACGCTGGCCGCTCCAAAATCGGGCGAACAACTCGACCACACGGCCCCGACGGACATGGCTGCCAGCACCGCCACGATGGCATGGGGCGAATTGGGCAGATACGCCGCTATCCGGTCGCCGGGTTGTATGCCGCATTGCGTAAAATACCGGGCAAGGGCCGTCGTTTGGCGTTCCAGTTCAGCCCAACTCATTTCACCCAACGGCCGGCGTTCGTTTTGGAAAAGGATGGCCGGGCGCGTTTCGTTTTTTTGCCGGAAAATATGTTCCGCATAATTGAGTGTTGCGCCGGCAAACCATTGAAAATCAGGCATTTCAGTACCTTTCAACACTTGTTGATACGGCGCGTGGCTGATAACTTCAAAATACTGCCACTGGCTTTCCCAGAAATCGGCAATATGCGTGGCAGACCATTGCCAGAGCGCTTGATAGTTGTCAAAATGCAATCCTTTTTCCCGCAGCAGCCAGTCCATGTAGTGCCGCAGGTGGCTGTTTCGGATGATTGCCGGCGTCGGTTGCCAGCGTACTTTTGGTGTGGTGGTATTTGATTCGTTCATTTGCTCATTACCTTTGCTTCGCGTGGTTTTTACCACTTAGGAATTTTTTACCACATAGTACACATAGGAGATGCACATAGATCATATAGGAATAAAGTGCAGTTTCCCAGTCTATGTGACCTATGTGAATCTCCTATGTGTACTATGTGGTAAAAATCCCCACGAAAGTCCAGCAAATCTACCACCTGTCAAATTATTCTACCATGAAAGCATACAAATCCTTTGCCCTTGTACTCTTTGCCCTGATTTTTTTCGCCTGCGACAGCACCAAAAAAGTGGTCGCTACGCCGAATACCGTGCCCGGCAAAGACGACGGCATTATCGAAGTGACGTTCCTGCAAATGAACGACGTGTACGAAATTTCACCTTCGCTGTCGGATAATATCGGCGGTCTCGCGCGGGTCGCCACGATTCGCAAGGAACTGCTCGCCAAAAACCCAAACACCATCACTGTGCTCGCCGGCGATTTTATCAGCCCTTCCGTGATCGGTACTTTGCGCCACGAAGGCAAACGTATCCGCGGCAAACAAATGGTGGAGGTGTTGAATGCGCTCGGCCTCGACTGGGTGGTGTTCGGCAACCACGAATTCGACTACGACGACCTGGCCGACCTGCAAGCCCGCCTCGATGAGTCT
This sequence comes from Saprospiraceae bacterium, assembly GCA_022844265.1. GTDB lineage: Bacteria > Bacteroidota > Bacteroidia > Chitinophagales > Saprospiraceae > M3007. The sequence goes on from JALHMA010000281.1 coordinate 4,928, forward strand.
AATTTTACCTGGCTGGCCGGCAATGTGCGCTTGAAAGGAACCACCTGGACGCAGCAGTTTTTTAAAAACCGGAATGGCGGCACCGAAATTTGTCCTGATAATCAGACAGTTACACTGAAAGACGCCGACGGCACCACCATCAACCTCGGCGTGTTCGGCGTGCTCGTCGATACCGGCAGAAAGCCCTGGGCCGTGTACAGCGACTGGGCTGAATCCGCTAAAAAGAGTTATGCCGAATTGGACCCCAAAACGGATGTCGTTGTAGCGCTCACCCACCTGAATGTCGACGACGATAAAAAACTGTCGGCCATGCTGCCCGAGGTGCCGCTGGTGATGGGCGGGCACGACCACGACAACCAGATTTACAAAATCGGCAAAGCGACGGTGGCCAAAGCCGATGCCAATGCCAAAACCGTTTACATCCACACCCTGCGCTACGATAAAAACAAAGGTGTTGCTACGGTGAAATCGGAACTGCGCAAGGTGGACGGCAAAATTGCCGACGAACCCGCTACGGCAGTCGTGATCGCTAAATGGGAAAAAATCAAAAACGAGTCCTTGGGTTCCGCAGGTTTCGACGCTGCCAAACCCGTGACCACCCTCGCCCAGCCCCTCGATTGCCGTGAAGGCGTCATTCGCCACCAGCCCGCCCCTGCAGGCGCTGTTATCACGGAAGCCATGTTGTTTGTATCCAAAAACAAACCCGATTGCGCCCTGCTCAACAGCGGCTCTATCCGCGTCGACGATGTGCTCAGCGGCACGCTCACGGAACTGGACATCGTTCGGATGCTGCCTTTTGGCGGCGCCATCGTGGAAGTGGAGATGCGCGGCTCCATGCTGCGTAAAACGCTGGATACCGGCGTGGCGAACAAAGGCAACGGCGGTTTCCTGCAAATCAACCGCGCCCGCCGCGACGAAGCCACGGGCAAGTGGTTTATCGGCGCCAATGCCTTAGACGACAATAAGTTATACCATGTCACTATGCCCGATTTTCTGCTGACCGGCAACGAATACAACATGGGTTTCCTGAAAGCATCGCTCGATGCCACGGGCAAAAGCAGCAACCCGGATATTCCGGTGATCCTGAAGCCGGACCCGAAGGATAAAAGCGATTTGAGAAATGATATTAGGCTGGCGTTGATTGGGTGGTGGAGGAAGTGAGTGGTGAATAGTCAGTAGTGAGTCGTGAGGTGGCGTTCGTTAAAAGCATGCAAAAGACTTGGCAAGGCGAAAAAAAGCCCAATAGAGAGTCTGGATGTCTGGTTTTTTTATTCGCCCATTCGTTGACAAGCCCAAATATCTGTTTTATCTTTCGACTTACAACAAAATCCAATGAATCAAACGCTTCAACCACAATGAATATCCACGCCCTTTTTTTCGGTCGCACACCCGGGAAAGAGGGCGTGTCCGTTTATAGCGGGCATAAACGCATCTGACGACTAAGTGAAACGCGACGTGCCGGTTAAGTGCTGAATGAGGTGGGTATCGGGCACTTCGGGTTTTTGGTTAGTCGTTAGGGGCGGTAGTGGAATAGTTACACAAGCAATAAAAAGAAAAACATGCCCGAAACTATAGATGACAAAATATTAAAGCTTACAGAAGATAGCCTAAATGAATTCGAATCTTCGAAAGGTAGCATTGCGAATGGAATTAAAAAATTGAAAAGAGCTGCCGAATTAGGAGAATATGATAACATCATAGCATGGTGTGACTTACAATTAGGGAATCCAAAACATGTCTCTGCTGCAAGAGATTATATTGATACTTTTGAAAAGTATAGAGAATCAAAAAATGAGAAACACCTAAAAGAATTAGCTGAGAAAGGGTTGAATTTCAAAAAACTAGGGTTCAAATTAGATGAGAATGAACTTGAAGAACTTAGCTTGGAGCTTAGTCATAAATCAAGTACCTCATCCGGGGGGCTCGAAAGCATAGGATTTATTGAAGAAAAATATAACGATTTAGTACGATTAAAGAAGGGAAACGATGACACCTATTATAAATCAAATTTAAGTAAACATTTAAATTTGATAAAAGCCAATGGTCATCGAAAGGCATCATTCATAAATAATAAAATTGCTTTCAAAGATGTGCCAAGAACCAGTTTTGATTTCTTAAAATCTGCAGTTGATGATAAACTTTTAGATTTAAATCCTGAATTAGCAGAACAGCTTATGGTTGCTTTTAAATCAGTATCATCTAATTCAAAAGAAGAATTATCTCAATCTCTTGCAACATGCAGAAGAATTATTGAGAAATTTGCAGACATTGTATTTCCTCCAAGAGAAGAGTTACACAAAGGAAGAAAAGTAGATAAATCTCAATACATAAATAGGTTGTGGGCATTCATTGATACCGTTGTAGAAAGTAGTTCCAACAAAAATATCGCACAAAGTCATTTGGAATACTTGGGAAGATATTTAGAAGCAACACATAAGATATCCAATAAAGGCGTACATGCTGAATTAACAAAACTGGAAGCAATAAAAGCTGTTTTTCATTTATATCTAATATTTGCCGACCTACTTGAATATTTAAATATAGAGGTAAAATCAAATGGAAAAATAGATATTAATAAAGCTTCTATTGATGAATTAGAAGTATTGGGAAATATGAAAAGATCTGTAGCAAAAGAAATAATAAAGGCAAGAATAAATTTAGGGAGATTAAATGAAGAAAATCTTTTGTCACTTAAAGGAATCGGGAATAAAACAATATTGAAGTTGAAAGAACAATTTAAAATTTGAAAAAAGCCTGTATGTAATCGAGTAGGGAGAGGTGAGTAATTTACCCACCTCAGCCCTCTCACACCACCGTGCGTACCGGCCTGGTACACGGCGGTTCACCGAGCAGACATCTTCGGTCGAACATGGTGGTAGTAGTCTTTGAAGGAACGGTAGCCGCGTTGTTTCAGGCGTTCTTCCGTAACAG
>JALHMA010000282.1 GCA_022844265.1 Saprospiraceae bacterium
GCTGGTATATCTGCCGATACAAAGAATGTTTAAATAAAAGGGCAAAATCGCAAAAGGCAAAAAGCAATGCAAGTATTCTGTAAATCAATGCGTTGCAAAAGATTTAGCAATGACTAATTATTAAATGCTTAAAAAATGGGAAATTACGGTTATCAATGTTTCAAAACCAAAGACAGGGATGTCTATTGCAGTAGTAAGGAATTTAAAAACCACGACGAAGGCGCTGCCTGGGTTGCACTGGCTTTGGCGCATTTTAATATTCAGGCCAGTGATATAAAGGGGAAGCCATACACCGCCGACAGCCAGCCTGCCGGCGCGACGATCTGGGGGCCGCCTAATGCGGCGGATGTGCACAATTACGAATAATTCGTAGCAACCACTCTTTTTCATCGGGCACACATTCTTTCAGCCGGGCCGCCGCTGTCGGTACCTGCCATGCCATGCATTGCGCGTTGCTTATACTGGTGATCGCCATATATTCTTTCAGGTAATGTCGGAACAAACTGCTTCTTACCGCGCTGGAAATACCTTTTGCCCATCCCGGCATTCCTACATTGGCATAGGGCGTGTGTATTAATATCCAGGCCCTGGCCACGTCGCCTGCGGGGTTTCCTGCACAGGCATCCGACCAATCAACCAGCACCGGACCCGCAGGCGCAAGCAGGATGTTTTCCACGGAAAAATCGCCGTGGCAGAGACAGGACGGGCTGTCAGGCAACTGCTCCATACATTCCATGATCTTGTTCCACCAAGGCTTCAGCATCGAGTAGGAAGCCTGTATCGCTGATTCCATCTGCGCTTTTTGCGCTATTAAACCACTCCGCCGGACGGCGTGTACCTGTGCGTGAAGCCTCGCCATTTGAATACCGTATCGGCGCACATTCCAGGGCCGGGAAGTAATGTGTTGACGCAGGTTTATACCTTTTATAAGATCGAAAACAATGCCGTGGCGGTAGTTTTTTTCAATAATTTCATGGGCAATAGCACAGGAAATACCGGCATCAAAGGCGACATTTGTGGCTTTGAATTCGCGGACAACATCTTCCTCAGTTACCCAGCCGTTGTACAACTTCAGCAGGCGGCCATCTTCCAGATCATATACGTCGGAGCGGAGTCCTTTTTTGAGTAATTTCATGTTTGTTCGGTCCATAAACATACAAAAACGAGTAATGAAAAACAGGAAGACGCTCCAAACCACGCTGCGACCTCATCCGGTTATTTACCACCCCTGATGATCCGTATATCTATATTGTTTTTATGCACAACATACGATTTTGACTTTTGGGCAATACTGATTGATTGGGTGCATTTCAAATTGTCGTTGTGGTATATTGACGGGGTGACTTGAAGTCACCCCGTCAATAAGCTAGGCGCTTTGCCAAGCAAAAATTTGAAATACACCCCAAAAAAATAACTATTTTTTTAAATAAAAAAGCGGTTTATTTTGATATATGAAAATAGTTTTTTCTGATATAAAAAAAACCTGTTTTTTTATATAAAATATTCTAATTTTATTAGAAATTTTTCTTGTTTTTTTTCTATTTTTGCATCATTAAAAAACAACATCGATACGTTGTTTTTTAAAGGTAGTCATCGACTGCCTTTTTTTACAATTTGGTTCGATCCAAATGATACTCAAATTTTTAATGATTCCTGCTCAGGTTTTATTAATTTAACTGGTTGGCAAAACCAGTAGTGCTGCTTCCATTCATAAATATCAATCATGAATTTCTTAAAAAAATTTTTGAACGCGCTCTTCTCAACATCAGCAGCGGGGCTTTACGTTTTATTGTTTGCTATCGCCATAGGCGTAGCTACATTTATTGAAAACGACTTTGGTACCAGTTCTGCACAAAAAGTCATATTTAAAACCCATTGGTTTGAATTGCTGCTGATCTTGTTTGGGATTTCACTCATTGTCAATATTTTCCGTTTTCGGATGGTACAGCAAAAAAAGTGGGGTACCCTGACCTTCCATGCCGCAATGGTTATCATTTTGATCGGCGCAGGAGTAACCCGCTATTTTGGCACTGAAGGCATGATGGATATCCGGGAAGGCAGCGCCTCCAATTCTTTTTTGTCCGCTGAAACGTATCTACAGTTTCAGGTGCAGCAACAGGGTCAAAAATACGTGTTCGACGAACCGGTTTTGTTTGCTACCCTCGGCGACAATCATTTTCAAAAGTCATACCTGATCGGGAGCCAGGAACTGGCAGTGGAAGTACTCAACTTCATTCCCAATCCAAAAGAAACATTGGTGGAAGATGCCAGTGGAGTGCCGACACTGAAGGTAGTGATCGGCGGCGCCAATGGCCGGGAAGAATTTCTGGTCAAGTACCTGGACAAGGTGAATATTTACGGGACGCTTTTCAATTTTGGGAACCCGGAAATACCGGATGCTTTCAATATCAAATATGAAAATGAAAACCTGTCTTTTCTGACAAATACCCCGTTTGCCCAGATGGTGATGGCCACCCAGGCGCGCGATACCCTTGCGCCGGGCATCTATCATCCTTTGATGCTCCGCAGTATGTATTCCAATGGGGTGCAAAGTTTTGTTTTTGGCGATTTTAAGCCGAGCGCACGGTCGGAAATCAGTTCCTCGTCTCAAAAAATGGCGAGTACGGGAATTGGTGGACTGGATATAAAAGTCAGATTCGGTGGTGAAGAAAGAACCCTGTTTATTAGCGGCCAACAAGGAGTGGAAGGTAAACCGGGCGTTGCCTCCTTTGAAAATGCCGGGATAGCTGTGTCTTACGGCGCTAAAAGGGTAGTGCTTCCGTTCGCCATTCAATTAAAAGACTTCATCATGGAACGGTACCCGGGCACCAATAGTGCATCCTCCTATGCCAGTGAAGTGAAATTGGTGGATCAACGCAACAATTTTACCATCGATCAGCGCATCTACATGAACCATATTCTCGATTATGATGGGTATCGTTTTTTTCAGTCTTCCTATGACCAGGATGAATTGGGTACTTATTTGAGCGTCAACCACGACGCGCCCGGCACCTGGATTTCATACATTGGATACATCCTGCTGACATTGGGTATGATACTGACACTGTTCAGTAAAAACAGCCGTTTCCAACAATTGGCGGAAAACATTAAAAAAATGAGGCAAAAATCAGCGGCACTAACGGTGTTTTTACTGGCGTTCTTCCTGGGGTTTTCGACACAGGGCATTTGTGGCCCGACGCCGAAAATACAGGAAGTAAGTCCGGCACACGCGTCCCGTTTTGGAAAAATTCTGGTTCAGGACAGCAGGGGCAGGTTTAAACCTATGAATACTTTTGCCGGAGAGATACTGAGAAAACTTACCCATAAGGAAACACTGCTGGGGCAGACAGCAGAGCAAGTCGTACTGGGCATGGCATCTAACCCGGAGGCCTGGTACGATGTGCCGCTGATACAAATCGGGAAACACGAAGAAATTCGAAAACTGCTGAACATCAGCGGCGACAAGGCTTCTTACAACGACTTTTTTGAACAAAACGGCGAGTACAAACTTAAAACAGCCGTTAGAAACGCGTTCAATGCCGCACCACGAGACCGGGGTGTTTTTGAAAAGGAACTTGTCAAATTGGACGAGAAGGTGAATATCTGCAATATGGTTTTCTCCGGGAGTTTTATGAAAGTATTCCCTGTTCCCGGCGATACCTCTAATACCTGGATGTCCCCTGCCGATGTATCACATCAACACGACGAACACAGCGCTGCCCACGGCAGTATCATCGAACAATTTTATCCGATGTATATCCCTGCTTTGCAGGCTGCTGTTCAAAACAATGACTTTAAATTGGTCGATCGAATGTTGAACGAGCTTGATATCTACCAGCAAAAATATGGCGGTGCGGTATTGCCCGGATCAACGAAGGTCAAAGCAGAACTTTTACTGAACAAACTGGATGTTTTTAATCGGTTAAGCGGACTCTACGGCTTGTTGGGGCTTTTGTTTTTGGTGTTGCTGTTTACCTCAGTATTCAATCCTACACTCAAGATGGAGTTGCCCGCCAAAATAGCCTTGGGTTTATTGGTTTTTGGGTTCTCTATGCACAGTTTGGGACTTGGCTTGCGCTGGTATATTTCGGGCCGCGCGCCCTGGAGCAATGGATATGAATCCATGATATATATCGGCTGGACGACCGTTCTGGCCGGACTGATATTTGCAAGAAAATCTTTTGGAGGCCTGACGGCTACCACCGTGCTGGCCGCTACTATCCTGATGGTAGCCGGTCTGAGTTGGCTGGATCCGGAAATTACACCACTTGTACCTGTTTTAAAATCTTACTGGCTGACCATACACGTTTCATTGGAAGCAGGCAGTTACGGTTTCCTGGTATTGGGGGCCATCATTGGCGTGCTCAACCTGATCTTGATGATTTTCGCTAATCAACAGAATGGAGAAAAGGTGTACCGGATCGTAAAAGAATTATCATTTATCAGTGAAATGACGCTCATCGGCGGCCTGTTCATGGTCAGCGTGGGCACCTACCTGGGCGGTGTTTGGGCGAATGAATCCTGGGGGCGTTACTGGGGTTGGGATGCGAAAGAAACCTGGGCACTGGTAACCATTCTGGTGTATTCCTTTATTCTACACATGCGTTTTATTCCCGGATTAAGGGGCATTTACGCTTTTAATGTAGCCACTTTATTTGGCTGGGCTTCGGTAGCTATGACGTATTTCGGGGTGAATTACTACTTGTCCGGTCTGCACTCTTATGCCGCAGGTGATCCGGTGCCGGTGCCGACTTTTGTATATTATATTGTGGGATCTTTGGTGCTGATCAGCCTTGGTGCATTTTGGCGACACAGAACTTATAGGAGTTATGAGTTATGAGTTATGAGGGATGAGTTATGAGTTATTTGAGTTTCAGGCGGGAATGAGTAATAAGAATGCAAATTTCATTTCCCCTTCCAGCATGAAACTCCAATAACTCATAACTCATAACTCATAACTCATAACTCATAACTCATCCCTATTTTGTTACCGCCCCTTCCATAATATACGCATACCTGTATCCTGCGCCGAAATCTTTGTCCACAGCAATGGTGCCTTCCAGAGTAATGATGGCGCCGAGTGGAATGTTTTCAGTTGTGGTAACCGTGAGATCGAGGTTTTTTCCGGAACCATCCTGAATATGCAACCAGTTTCTTCCCATAATCATTGGGTTGACCTTGATACATTTGCCCGTTACTTTCACGACTTTGCCATCGTATTTGCGAATATTGGCAACCAAATCGGAAATTTTTATAGCCCCTGGAGCGGGTTTCAAATTTTTAGGCGGTTCCAGCGATTCCGCTGCAGGCAGCATTCCACCCTGGGCCGCTCCGGCTGCTTCGGCGCCTGCTTCCCTGAAATCGGACACCAGGTACACGGTTTCAAAAACCCGGTTGAACTCTTTGCTTTGGAAATTTTTCTTCATCAGACCGCCGGTATACAAGTAATTGCCGCCGATTTTTACATCTCTTTTTGAAATGGCAATCCATTTTTCCTCCCCGTTTTCCTTCACCCGCAGGTAGGAATATTTATCGGTATTCAAAGCCTCGGCCACGACTACTTTGTGTTCGGAGCCGGTCATGTCTTGTTGGCCGCCCGCTGCAACTGTGGCAGCGGGACCGTCCTGAAAAATGGGCGTGCTGCTTTGGTCGCCGGTAGTTTCGGCTTCAATAACTTTTGGTTGGGAGTCGCAGGCTGTGAAAGCCAGCGCACACAAGAGCATCGCAGAAATTTTTATCTTTTGCATCGTAAACTGTGATTGAAGTGATGGGTATGATTTTCAGCAGGTTTAAAAACGCTGAATGATTTTGGAGTTAAACCGATTAAAGGAGGCATTTTTTTTGTCAAAGGTACCTTCATAATAGAGGTATAAACCCAGTTTCCGGTTGATGTACCAGGAAAGATTCAGCCCGCCGATATGTTGCTGGATTTTGTATTCGTAGTTTTTGTATGCGTAATCTGCCAGCCGATAGTAGACTTCTGCCTGCAACTTGTTGCGGATAATATCTTTGGAAATCTGTGCGCCGAATAATTTGCTATTCAGGTAATTGGTTTGCAGCAAGTTGGCAGAAATGGAAGCAGCGGCATCGATCCATGGCAAACGACTGAAGTTGAGATATGAATTGATGTTTTTAGACGCATTCACACCACTTTTTTGGAAACGAAGGCTGGCATTGAAACCCCAGTTCACCCATTTGGCAATTCGGTAACTACCACCCAAACGCAAGCCTTGCCGCGTTTCATCCTCGATCAGTTGATCGATGTAGTTTTTATAGGATTCATAGTATATGATGTTTTTGCGGTTGTCATATGCCAGCGAAAGGTTGATTTTTTTGGAAACTTTATATCGGATAGACACCAGCAGGTTGGTCAGGCTCAGGTCGTGCGAAACTTCGTTGTTGACATTTTGATACAGGTCTGTTTCAAAAGAAACGAATACGTTCAGGTTGTTTGAAATCGCATTGGAATGCTGGAAATATACAAACCGGCGATCTGTTTTGGATAGATTGCGTTGTTCGACGAAAGCAAGCGTGGTTTCTTCGCTTTTATTATTTTTTCCGGAGCTGTGGCTGACGTATGCGCCCATCTGGAAGAGATTGGAATTGAATCCGTAATCGGCAAAATCGGGTCTCCAACCGCCGATGGCTCCCAGAATAAACTGCCCGAGCCCTTTTTCAAATTGCAAACCGTCGATGGCTCCCATGCTTGAAATCCGGTGGTTAATTTTTCTGCCGAGCGCAATGCTTGATGTTTTATCGAAATTGTATTTTATAGAAAGGGAATACACCTTCAGCGCGTCTTTCAGATTTTCCTGCACTGTATTCCATTCACCGATCGTATGGCGGAAACTGATGAAGTTTTCTGTAGAAAAGCGTGTCTTTTTTAGGTTATTTCCCTGAAAATTGAAGGTGTAACGCATTCTATGGCTGGCTGTCCCATCGTAAAAATTGCTGTAAGAAGCAGCGGATATTCTTCCTTTGATCAGTTGCCGGGCTGGTGCATCGCCATCTTCTTTATCCTCCGGAGTGCTCACTGCCGGGTTGGGGCGAGCGGGATTTGGCTTGACATCCGGCACTTCTGTTTTCGGCTTTTCCTCTTTTTTTTCTACAATGCTTCTGGAAAAAAATGTATCGCCCACTTTAATTTTTTCAGATAACAAGGATCCGCAAACAATCGAAGTGGAAGATTTATCTTTTACCAAAAGCGCCGGCAACAACTGGCTGCCTTTTTCTACAAAAAGGGTGTCTCCTTGCTTGACATGTTCGGTACTCACAAACTTCACATAAATGTTTTGGGAGGAGACATACGAGACCACGCCTTTTTCAATGACAGTCTCTTTTTGCCCGAACAAAAAATGCGAGCAAAGCAGCAGTAATAATATGGACAAAAAGTACCTCATCTGCGTGGTTTTTATAATCAATTATTACCATCCGGATGACAGGAATAACATGCAGTACTCACATACTGGTATCCGGAAACACCTTGATGGTCTTGTCCGAGTGATGTTGGGTTATCGTGTTCATGGCAGTCAATACAACTGAAAAGAGTAAAATTATTCGGGGTAGTATGACAGTCCACGCATTGGTTCCATTCTCCATCGTGTCTGCCACTGTAAATGGGGAAATATTGCTGGTCGTGGTTCCAGGTGGAAGGGTCCCAAGCGTTCGTGGTATGACAGTTCTGGCAAGTCGTTGGAAACTGTGCTGCACCATGGTCCGGGTTATTGGCCCCATTGTAATCGGAAGCATGGCAGCCGAAACAAGTCGTAGGCGTGTTGTTGTAATTTCCATTGGCGTGGCATTCATTGCAACTGGCGCTCGCATGTGCGCCGGTCAGCGGCC
>JALHMA010000283.1:0-1879 GCA_022844265.1 Saprospiraceae bacterium
AATATTGCCAGACGGCCCAGATGGCGGCGATGGTACCCAGCAAAACCGCGCATCGGATGCCGTAAAAGCGGAGGCGGAGCCATGCATTAAGCGGCTGCTGTCGTTCGGCTATTTTCGACCAGGTATCGGCATCCGGCTTGGGCCGTATGCTTTCCATTTGCTCGCGGACAAATTTTTCAAAGTCTTGTGTATTTTTATCTTTTTCCATGTTGTTGTTAGATCAAACAGGTGAATAGTTTGTCCACCATCAGGCGGAGTTGTTTGCAAGCGCGGGTGTATTGGGAACGTACGCTGCTTTCGCTGATGCCGAGTTCGGCGGCGATGTCTGGGTACGACCAGGCTTCGATGCCGTGCATGTTGAAAACCGTGCGGTAGCCCTGCGGCAATTGTTGCACGAGATGGAGAATCGCCTCGCTATTGAGTTCCGTATCCGGTTGCATATCGAATGCGTGGGGCGGCAACTGGTCGTAGTCTTCTGCGAAGCGCAACGGGTTGTTTTTTCGGAGGTGTTGCAGGGCCGTTCGTACCGTCACCTTGCGCAACCAGCCTTCAAATACCCCGCTGCCGTTGTACTGATCCAGGTCTTTGAAAATAGCCAGAAAAGTATCCTGCAGCATATCCTGGGCCTCCGGTCGGTCCCTGGCGTAGCGCAGGCAAACAAGGAATAAATCCGCATGATACCGCTCGAATAACTGGTGTTGCGCACCTGCATTGCCCCGCCGGCATCCTGCTAAAAGTTTATTTAGTGGTTCTTCCATAATCGGCTTGCTTTATTGTATTGGTGCAGGATGGGGGGGATTTGCTGCATGATGGATGGGATTTTTTTCTTCGTAGAGTGATAGCACACGGATTTGACGGATGGGACACGGATTTCCGCGCTTCGCGCTCGTAGGAATAATGGCAACACGGATGACGCTGATGACGCGGATTTTCACGGATTTTCCCGATGTAGAGTTGACCTGTTTTTATTAAAAGTGAACACATTTAGATGAATGTCAACTCTAAATCGGGAAAATCCGTGAAAATCCGCGTCATCAGCGTCATCCGTGTTGCCATTATTCCTACGAGCGCGAAGCGCGGAAATCCGTGTCTCATCCCTCAAATCCGTGTTCAATTCAATCTCAAAATCCGTGTTCCATCCCTCAAATCCGTGTTCCACCACGCTACAAGGGAAAAAATCCGAGTCCCATTTTATCTCCCTACTTTTGCGCCGCTAAATACAGGTTTCACCTATTAAATTATCCAATCATGGCTCTTCCCCAATCCCCCGATTTTGACAAAATGAGCGACGGACTTGTTCCCGCCATCGTGCAGGATGCACAGACGGCAGCCGTGCTGATGCTGGGCTACATGAACGCCGCTGCGCTGCAACAAACACAAGAAACAGGGCTTGTTACTTTCTTCAGCCGGTCCAAACAACGGTTGTGGACCAAAGGAGAAGAGTCGGGCAATGTTTTGCGGCTGCGCTCCATAGCGCTCGATTGCGACAACGACACCCTGCTTATTCAGGCAGAACCGGCAGGCCCCGTATGCCACACCGGCGCTGATACCTGCTGGAACCAGCCCAATATAGCGCCCGATTTTTTGCATCAACTGGAAAATATCATTCTGCAACGGCGTGCCACAGCACCCGAAGGCTCGTACACCGCCCAACTGTTTGCAGCCGGCATTCCGAAAATGGCCCAGAAAGTAGGGGAGGAGGCCGTAGAAACAGTCATCGAAGCCCTGGGAGACAACCGCGACCGCCTGCTGAATGAAAGCGCCGACCTGCTCTATCACCTGCTGGTTTTATTTGCGGCAAAAGAAATAAGGCTTCATGAAGTAGAGCATGTGTTGTTGTCCCGGCATAAATAGTTATCGGTTATTAGTTATCGGTTAT
>JALHMA010000283.1:1979-7825 GCA_022844265.1 Saprospiraceae bacterium
GGCCCAGCGGGCCGCTATATCAATTCGTTGTTGACAAGATACCGGCCCGCTGGGCCGGGTGCAATTTGATGCTGAAAATGCTACAAAGATATTGGCCCTCCGGGCCAGGGGTCACAACTTGGGTTAAACAGCATAAATATTTGTCAAGTTTCCGACAAAAAATAAAAGTTGGCATTACTTTGGACAATACTAATTTTGTCGATGCGTTAAAATCAGTATAGTAGCCGATTATGATTTGGTTGAAGTGTTAAAATTTTGTCAAATATTTTTTGCTAACTTGCATTTTGTTTGTTACACCCCCAACTTTGTCACTGATTCCGATACCAAAATGAAAACAAATCACCTTGCTGTGAGCATCGGACTCTTTTCTTTATTGTTCAATTTTAAAAAACCACCGATCATGCTTGCAAGGACATCTATTATTGCTGCATTATTTGTTGCCACATTTGCCATTCCCCAAACTGCTCAGGCCCAGGTACGCCACCGCTTAGGTTTTACCGTCGGCAGCAACTACTCCTCCGTTCAATCCGATTTGTTTACTACCTCTACCGGTCGCCTCAGCGCCGTGGTGGGTTGCAATTTTCAGTTTGAATTCAACGATCGTTTCAGCGTAAGCCAGGAAATTATGTTTACCCGCAAGGGTGGCACCGCCAAAGCGGTTTATTTCGTGCCGGAACAAATTACCGAAGAACACCTCTACGATTATCACTACAATTCTTTTGAAGCGGGCGTTTTTGCCACGTTTCATCCCTTCGGTTTGCCTATCGGCCTGCAAGGTGGCGGATTTTTCGGCACCAATTTCCACAACCTCAACCGCAACAACCGCAACTTGTACGTCGGCGATTATGTCAGCATTAATAACGCCACCCGCGCAGTTGACCTGAACGACTCTTTTGCAGGTATGGATTTCGGCCCTGCGGCTGGTATCAGCGTGTCTGCCGGACGGTTTCAGGCAAATGCCCGTTACTACTACGGTATCAGCAACCTGTACAACAACCTCGATTTTGTAGAAGCCGGACACCGCATCAATACCAATTCGCTGCGCTTGTCGCTGACTTATTTTTTGCGTTAAACGTACCGTACCGGCTGCTTTAACTGCCGAATGTACCGGCTGCTTTAGCTGCCGAAGTATGTACCGGCTGCTTTAGCTGCCGATGGCAAAGACTCCGGCAGCTAAAGCAGCCGGTACAGCCGCTGATACGCATCAGCGGCTTTTTCTATGGTATACGGTAAGGTTGGAGCGCGCATGGGCGGCTGTTGTATCGCTGCCAGCACTTTTTTAGCCAGTGCTTCCGGACGGTCTTCACAATCGGCCATTTGCGGCGCGATACCTACGGGGGTAGCCACGAGGCGACAGGCGTTCATGGCGGCTTCTGGCAACACGAAGCCGAATGATTCGTAGTCGGAAGTGTGCAGCAGTACTTTTGTCTGCTGCATCCGGGCGAGCACTTCCGGGCGCGGAAGACTGCCGGTTAAACGCACTGTTTCCGACAAATCCAGTTGATGCACCTGCTTTTCGAGCCGGGAGCGGAGCACGCCATCTCCGATCAGTTCGGCGCGGAGTGCGGGCATCTCTTTTTTGACCAACGCGATGGTTTGCAGCCATTTTTCCCAGTTTTTTACCGGAATGAGCGAACCCACCCCGAGCACATCGAGCGGTCGTTCTGCAGGCAACGATTCGGGCGTTTCTGCGGTATCTACTCCCCAGGGAATCAGATGAGCAGCCTTAAGCCCTGTGTTTTGTTCAAACACCTCGGCGTGAAATGGCGACAAGGCAACCAACCGTCCGGCGTGTTTCGGCTGCAGGCGGCGCAGGTAGCGGTTGCCGGCGCGGGCGTCCTGCCCCATCAGGGTAGTCCAGTGCGGGATTTGCCATTTTTCGGCCAGCCGTTCACCGATCACCCAGGCCGGACCCAGCCAGAAACTGTGCAAAATATCTACTTGATTGGTTCGGATGATGTGTTCGGCGTATCGAAACGCCCGCGACCAGGTGCGCCATCGCAGCCAGCGCCGGTTTTGCCCGTTGGCTGAAACAACTGTTGCGCCGTGCCAGTCCTGCGGTTCGTCGCGAAAAGGATATTCCAATGCAACCACTTGCACCTCCATTCCTTTTTTTTGCAATGCACGCACAAGCAACTGCATGGGCGGAATACAATTGTAATCCTGCTCGGAAGCGGCAAAACCGGGGGTGAGGATCAGGATGCGCATGAAAGGTGTTTGGTGTTTCGTTTTTGGTGTTTCGGGCTTTTCGTTTTTGGCATGGCTAAATAGGCACATCATATTAAATGCCTGGATGCAAAGATGGCATCAATTGCACTTTCCCTGTCTCATTCGACCTATAAGCGTTCCAAATTCCGGAGCGAAGCACCATAAACTATAAACCAATAAACCATAAACCACAAACTAATAAACCCATACTCAGCGCCAGCCCTTACTTTTGTCGCAAAAATAATTCCTTTGAATATTTCACTCTTTATTGCCCGGCGTTACCTGTTTGCCCGCCGCAGCGCCAATGCCATCAATATCATAACCGGTATTTCCGTGTTGGGAGTAGCGATCGGCACGGCGGCGTTGATCCTGGTGTTGTCCGTTTTTAATGGTTTTGAAGACCTGCTTTCCGGGCTGTTCGGGCATTTCAACCCGGAAGTAAAAGTAAGTCCGGTGAAAGGCAAAACGTTTCAGGCGGACAGCCTTGTGCTGGTTAAGGTGCGCGCATTGCCGGGTGTCTTATATGCCAGTGAAACCCTGGAGGAAATCGCTTTTTTTGAATACGAAGGTTCCCAGAATTTTGGCGTGTTGAAAGGTGTGGACAGTCTGTTTGCCCGCGTAAATAATATTGATTCCACGATACAGGAGGGTGAATACCGCTTGCGGGCTTCCGAGCGCAACTGCGCGGTGGTGGGCGCCGGGATGCGCAATAAACTCGGTATTAATGTATCCAACCCGCTGGCAACGCTCACCATTTATATGCCGGAACAACAAAGCGGCCTGATGGATCAACCCTTCAAAACCCGAAACGTGTATCCCATGGGCACCTTCGCCATCCAGCAGGATTTTGACAACCAGTATGTGCTGACCAACCTCGATTTTATGCGGGAACTCCTGGAAGCGCCTGCGGGAACGGTCTCTTCCATAGAGATCAAAGGCCGCACCGGCGTGTCATTGTCTGCTTTAAAAACACAGGTAAAGGATTTGCTGGGCGGCGACTATGTGGTGAAAGATGCATACGAGCAAAACGAAGCGTTTTTCAAAGTAATGCAACTGGAAAAATGGATGGGATTCGCCATCACCAGTCTTATGCTGGTACTTATGGCTTTCAACACCATCGGCGCGCTGTGGATGATCGTTCTCGACAAACAAAAAGACATCAGCATCCTGAAAAGTATGGGCGCGACGGACAGGCTGGTGCGCAATATTTTCCTGCTGGAAGGCATTTTGCTCACCCTGCTGGGCATGTCTATAGGCATTTTGCTGGCCGTTCTGCTGTACTTTGTTCAAAAAACGTATGGCCTGATTTCTATCCCGCAGGGGTTTTTGGTAGACAGCTACCCGATTGCCATGCGTGCAACTGATTTTATTCCGGTCATCCTGACGGTCATCGGTATCGGATTGCTGGCCTCGCTTGCCCCGGCGCGCAGGGCTGTGCAGGTGCCCGCTTTTTTAAGGGAAGAATGATTTGTAGCGGCGACTTTAGTCGCAGTAGACGAAAAAAGGTAATCAGATGTTTCCGGCAGATAAATCAGCCGGTACGCATTAATTCCGCACATTCGGGCTATTCTTCCCTTCAAAGAAAAAAGAATAACCCCTGAAAACGGGCGAAAAAACCAGGTTTTGCGTCAGCAGAAATGCTTCGCCATTGTTATAATCCGTCAGGTAGCGGGCTATCACCATGTTGCCTTTCGAGGGGTCGAAGGAGGTTTCCACAGGCCAGAAACGAACGTTTTTTTCTGTACCGTCCGTTTTTTTCAGGTTAACGATAGCAAAAGGCACGAGCCTGGAAATGGAGTCGCGCCCCGGATGGTTGGTTTCAAAAGCCTCGGCGCCGCGTCGCTCAAACTGCAGCAGATAAGATTCTACGGCGCCTTTGCGCAGCGGGGTTGTGTTTCGGGTGGTGGTGCTGAAAAACGGGGTGACACTGTACTCGCCCTCGCCCGTTTTTTCCAGGCGGAAAGATTCGCTTTTGGATTGAGGGTATTCCACACTGATGGACTGGATTTCTTCGGGTTTTTCTTCAAAAACAACGCGATCCCGCCAGGCATCGTCGCCGAGCAGGTATCGGATGCGCAGGGTGCCTATAAACCCGGGTATGTGGCAGATATAAGGATTTTCCGATCCATCCATGATAAAAATGGTGCCCTGTTCATCGTTGGTGACGCCGCCGATGTAGTAGCATTTCATACGTTCTCCTTTTTTATCATAAATCTCCACCTTGATTCCGTTGGAAGCCAGGTCTTTAATCATGGACGGCTCCGAAATTTTTGGCGGGATATTCTGCACATTCACCCTTTGAATGGTTTCCAGCAGCGTTTGCATCGCGCTTCTCCGCGCCCTGTAACGCTCGTTGTATTCCCAGTAGCCGTCTTTTCTCACCAGCAAAGCGGTCTGGCCGCTCCGGTCGGCTATAAAAATCCTGCCGATATCCTCCGTGTTTTTTACGGCGAATTCCATGTCCGGCGAATTGCGGGTACCCGACTGGTTTTTTCTTTTGTTCCAGGCATACCAGGCGCCGGCGCCGAGTGCGATAAAAAGAAAGGCTAATAACAGCGTGCGACGATTCATAAGTAGTTGTGTGTTTATGTATTTTGGTGTTTTGGTGTTTTGGTGTTTTGGAGGTGCTTCGCTTTGGGCATCATTAAATTTTCAGGCAATGTACCCTCCAAAACACTAAAACCCAAAAACACCAAAACACTAACCTACAATACTTCAATATAAAACACCAATTCAGCATTCGGGGGAATGTTTTCGGGGTTATTTTCGCCGTATCCGAGTGCCGGAGGGATAAACAGGTAAGCTTTGCCGCCATGTCTCAGTTGCATCACGCCCTCGTCAAAACCCGGAATCATTTGACCGACGCCGGCGGGAAACGTAATCGGTTCGCGGCGTTCGAAGGAGTTGTCGAAGGTCGTACCATCCGTGAGAAAACCGAAATAATGAACCTGGACAGCTTCTTTTTCGGCAATGCGCGCGCCTGTTCCGGGCGTTTCCACGAGCATTTTCAGCCCTGAGGCGGTAGTACTCAAACGCGTATTCAGGCGACCCAGCGTGTAGTCCAGCACGGTGGCCTGAACTTTTTCGCGCAGGAGGCGGGTGCGTTCCCGTGCGGCTTGAGTTGCGCGTTGTTTTTCTGCTATGTCCTGGATTTCCAGTAAAACGATCTGGAAATAAATTTCTTTTTCATTCCGGCTTTCCTCCGGAATAAACTGCATCATGTACGGGTCAATTTTCTGGAAAATAGTAGCGCTGTCGCCTACTCCCATCATTAAGGCCGCTTCAATCACCGGCGGTACGTGGTTCATGGTGGCGGTATCTGGCAGGTCGTACTGGTAAATGCCGCTACCGGATTTTCTGGAACTGCTCAGCAGGGTTTTTCCTGCCCATACGTCAACCAGGGCGGCTACGGATTCTCCCATCTGTGGTTTCCGGCCTCCTTTCTGGGTATGGTTGATAAAACGGTAACCATGCTGCGTAAGGATGCCCTGCGATTGACTTCTGACGGAAGCAGGCAGCAGCAATGCCGCAATTAAAAGGCTAAACAGAATCTTATTCATAGTAAGTAGTTACCTCTAATCAGTGATGAGTTATGAGTTATGAGTTATTGGTGTTTCAGGCTGGAATGAGAAAGAATG
>JALHMA010000284.1:0-2626 GCA_022844265.1 Saprospiraceae bacterium
CTAAGCGTAGATTTGACTCGTCCCGCTTGGTATTTCAATAATTGATGAAAATATCGCCATAATCATTGCAAATGATGCATAAAATGCGGTCGACTCTACGCTTAGTGTCCTTTGTGCAGCCGCTTTGTGTCCGTTGTGGTAAAAAATAAAAAAAGGGCAAAGCCCAGGAGCACTCCATGCGCGGCCGAGAAACGCTATGTGATCTATGTGAACCCCCTATTGTGCCCTATGTGGTAAAAACAAAAAAAGGGCAAAGCCCAAAAAGCACCCCACAAACGGCTTAAAATATTGCCCTTTGCTTCTTGCCTTTTGCGCTTTGCCCTTTGACGCCGTGCGCGGGTCTCACGACCGCGCACATCGAATTAAGGCGTCACCACTTTCGCTTTGGTCACTTTTCCGGCTACGGATTTACCCATGCCCGCTTCGCGCCAAACGGCTTTTTTGTTCTTTTTAGCCTTGGTCTGGTCGGCCATTGCAACGGCATTGACAGCGCTGACCACGCCGCCGCTCACACACAGTTCGGTGAAAGCGACTTTTTCCGTTGTACCGGGTTTGTACACTTCGCCTTCCTGAGCGATCACAGATTTTTCCATGATACTTTTTACCTGCACCGCCGATAATTCGGGGTAGTAGGAGCGGAGGATGGCAGCAACGCCGGCAGCTGCCGGAGCGGCCATAGAAGTGCCCTGTGCATTGCCGTATTTGCCGTCCGGAACAGTAGAGTAAATGGCTACGCCGGGCGAGAACAGGTCTACGTTTTTCTTGCCGTAGTTAGAGAAACGGGCCACGCGATTTTCAGCGCCTTTCCAGCTCAATGCGCCGATTTCCATCCAGGTAGGCACATTCTTTTCCTTTTTGAACAGGCCTTTTTTCGCCGCTTTAGTGTACATGTCGTTCGGGAAATTCGGGTCGGTGTCGTTGTTTTCGGCATCGTTACCGGCAGCGTGAACGAGCAGCACGTCGTGGTCGGCGGCATATTTCATGGCAGCGTCTACATACCATTTTTGCGGGCTGTAACCTTTACCGAAAGACATATTGATGACGCTGGCGCCATTGTCGACGGCATAAAAAATGGCATTGGCAACGTCTTTGTCGCGCTCGTCGCCGTCTGGTACGCAGCGAACAGTCATAATTTTCACATTGTCGGCTACACCACGAACACCCGTGTTGTTGTCACGGCTGGCAGCGATGATACCGGCCACGTGGGTGCCGTGGAAAGCGTCGGGACCTTCGTAGTCATTGGTGCCGTAGTTGCGGTTGGTCAGGTCGTTCGGGTCGTCGCCCACCATAGTGCGCGGGTTGTAGTCCGGGTTGAGGTGGTAGTTGAGTTGGCTGTAGAATTGGTCGCCCATTTCTTTTTTAGCCTCTTCCAGATCGGCGCGGGTAGCGACACCCTGCGCCATGACGGCTTGCATGATAGCGATAGATCTTTTCAGATCGGCATCGCTGCCAGCGTCAACTTTCGCGAGTTCTTCCGCGCTGATGTCTTTTTTGCCGGTTGCTTTTTCCACCATATCGAAAGCGTCTTCGATCGGTTTGATCTGTTTGGTGGCATTTTCCATACCGGCTTCCGCTTCTGCGCGTTGCTCCTCGAACGCGGCTTTCACGGTTTCGAAATATTCGTACTCGGTTTTAGCCTCGCCATACAGATTTTTTGGATCGGTACCTTTGAAACGTTTGCTCAGCCGCGCGTACTCGCGGGTGATTTCGAGGGTTTCGTGGTTGACATTTCCACCTTTTCCGCTCAGGAAATTCCAGCCGTGGATGTCGTCGATGTAGCCGTTTTTGTCATCATCGATACCATTTCCAGCGATTTCGCCCGGATTGACCCACATCACATCTTTCAGGTCTTCGTGATCCACCTCTACGCCCGAGTCGAGTACGGCAACAATGACAGTTTGACCTTTTTTGCCTTTTTCTTTCAGCTGGCGGAGTGCTTCGTCTGCACCTGTACCTTGCACTTTATCTTTCGTTGCATCAAGTGTAAACCAGTTTTCAGGGGCTTTGGTCTGGGCAGATACCATGAAAAACGGCAGGCACAGTGCTGCGACAATGATACTTTTTTTCAAAATCATGTTAAAATTAAGTTTGAATGGATAAATTTTTAAACAGAAAGGATGATCCTTATCAGACAAGATAAAGACCGCAAAACTACTATTTTTGTTGCAAAAAGTCGGTAAAATAGACAAAAAACGAGATGTGGTCGGTGAGCGACAGATAGGGGCAAGCGAATTGACAATGCCGTCTGATACATTTATCCGCAATTTGTAAACGAAAAAGCCCTTATGTTTGTAGCGGCTCTCGGGCCGTATTCACCTATTTTATTATTTTTCAATTTTTTTTCAATGTTTAAAGGAACAGTTAAGTTTTTCAATGAATCTAAAGGCTTTGGCTTCATTGTTGACGATAGCTCCGGCGAGGAAATCTTCGTTCACGTATCAGGTTTAATCGATGACATTCGCGAAGGCGATAAAGTCACTTTCGAAACGGCACGTGGCAAAAAAGGCATGAATGCAGTAAATGTCCAGCGCGCGTAATCGCGTAACGACATTGGTTACATATTATGCAAGACCCCCGGCAATAGTTGCCGGGGGTTTTTTTGTACCCTGATTTGCCCGATTTTCTT
>JALHMA010000284.1:2726-7798 GCA_022844265.1 Saprospiraceae bacterium
GGTATCCACCGCGATATTTTCACGATGGGCGCGCGACCCATTGCCGCGCTCAATTCGCTGCGCTTCGGTTCGCCCGACAATCCGCGTATGAAACGCCTGATAGCCGGTGTCGTAAAAGGGATCGGCGATTACGGTAACTGCTTCGGGGTGCCGACCGTCGGCGGGGAGGTTTATTTTATGCCCTGCTACAACCACGATATTCTGGTCAACGCCATGTCTGCCGGCATCGTAAAGGCCGGAGAAACCGTGAGCGCCACAGCCGGCGGCCCCGGCAATCCCGTGTTTATTGTCGGTTCTTCTACCGGTAAAGACGGTATCCACGGCGCTACGTTTGCCAGTGCCGACCTTTCCGCAGATTCGCATGAAGACTTGCCGGCGGTTCAGGTGGGCGACCCGTTTCAGGAAAAACTGTTGCTCGAAGCGAGCCTGGAAGCCATACAAACCGGCGCCATCGTCGGTATGCAGGATATGGGCGCGGCAGGGATCACCTGTTCCACCTCCGAAATGAGCGCCAAAGCAGGCTGCGGCATGCGTATCGACTTGTCAAAAGTACCCACGCGCCAGGCGAATATGAAAGCCTGGGAAATTCTGCTCTCCGAAAGCCAGGAACGGATGCTCATCGTGTGCGAACCGGGCCGGGAATCGGAAATCCTTGATGTTTTTGACAAATGGGATTTGCCCTGCGCCGAAATCGGCGTCACCACCGAAGGCGGTCGACTCGAATATTATTACGAAGGCGAACTGGTAGCCGATGTGCCTGCCGAAACCCTCGTGCTGGGCGGCAGCGCTCCGGTGTATGTCCGCGAGCAACGCGAACCGGCATATTTTGAAAAAATCCGGCAATTCGATCCGCAGCAGGTCCCGCAACCGGCCGACTACAAAACCGCCGCCCAACAACTGTGGCATTCGCCCAACCTGGCTTCCAAAAACTGGATCACCCGGCAATACGACAGCATGGTGCGCACAGGAACCATGACGACCAACCGCCCCAGCGACGCTGCGGTGGTGTATGTGAAAGGCACCCGAAAAGCCATCGCTCTGACGACCGATTGCAACGCCGCTTATGTGTATGCCGACCCTTACCGGGGCGCTATGATCGCAGTGGCCGAAGCGGCCCGCAACATCGTCTGCGCAGGCGGCGAACCCGTTGCCATTACCAACTGCCTCAATTTTGGCAATCCTTACAACCCTGAAGTCTATTACCAGTTTGCAGAGGCTATTCGGGGTATGGGCGAGGCCTGCCGGAAATTTGAAACGCCCGTGACCGGCGGCAACGTGAGTTTTTACAACCAGTATGCGCACGATGGAGCGGTCATACCGGTATACCCGACGCCCACCATTGGTATGTTGGGTTTGCTGGACGACTATAACCAAATGATGACCCTCGATTTTAAAAATGAAGGGGATACCATTTACCTGATCGGAACCAGCCGCGACGACCTCGGTAGCAGCGAATACCTGCGCACCGTGTGCGGCGTGGAATTCAGCACCTGTCCGCATTTCGATCTGGATGAAGAATACAACATGCAACAGGTATTGAAAAAAGCCATTGGTCGGAAACTGGTCCAATCTGCACACGATATTTCAGACGGCGGCGTTTTTGCAGCGCTGCTGGAAAGCGCCATGCCCGGCGAACGGGGTTTCGATATTCAATCCAACAAAAACATCCGCAAAGATGCCTGGCTGTTCGGAGAAGCGCAAAGTCGCGTATTGGTCAGCGTGCGGACAGAACAAATTGCCGATTTTGAACGTTTTTTACAGTCTGAAAATGCGTCCTACGAATTGCTGGGTACCGTAACCGGCCCGCAGTTGCTGATCGACGGTGAAAACTGGGGCAGCACAGCGGAATGGAAACGGGTCTATTCGAACGTGTTGGAAGAAATAATGAAACATTAACGAGTGATGAGTGATGAGTTATAAGTGATGAGTTATGAGTTATTGGTGTTTCAGGCTGGAATAGGGAAATTAAGTATATATTCTTTCTCATTCCAGCCTGAAACACCAATAACTCATAACTCATAACTCATCACTCATAACTTATCACTCATTTTCGCAAATCAAATTCTTATGAAAAAAATATCTTTATTACTCACATTTCTGCTGCCTGCAACGCTGATTTTTTATGCCTGCGCCGGCCAGAACGATCATGCGCTGAAAGGTACGATCACCGGCGCATCCAACCTGCAGGTACTGTTGGAACAGGCGCATTTTGACCGCTCCAATGTCGCACTGGGGCGCGTAACCTGCGATGCCAATGGCAATTTTGAAATCAAACAGGACAAGGCTTTTGAAGCCGGATTGTATCGCCTCGGTATCGGCGCAAAAAAAATGTACTTCATGCTGGATGGCAAAGAAAATACGGTAGAGATCAAAGGCGATCTCTCTACCATCGACCGCATGCAGGTGGAAGTGAAAGGTTCCGAAACATTCTCCTGCTATGCCGATATTATACAGGATTTACTCAAAAAACAGGCAAAAAGTGTGGAAGAAGCCCGCGCAGTGGTTGCAAAAGGCTGCAACCCCTTGATGAAGGCTTTTCTGACTTCACAGTTGCTGGGACAAAACCCTGCATCGTTTCTGGATGATTTCAAAACGGCCGGTAGCAACCTCGCCGCAGCCATGCCGGGCTCGAAATACTCGACCGACTATACTAAAATGGTCGGCGATATTGAAAAACAGATGAGCCAGCAGAATGCAGGCGAACTCATTCAGGTAGGTATGCCCGCGCCTGAAATCAGCCTGGAAGGTCCCGACGGTAAAGTGCGCTCCCTGTCTTCCCTGAAAGGAAAAGTTGTATTGCTCGATTTTTGGGCTTCCTGGTGCGGTCCTTGTCGCAAAGCCAATCCGCACGTAGTGGACACGTATAAAAAATACAACGGCAAAGGTTTTGATGTATTCAGCGTATCGCTGGACCGCCCCGACGGCAAAGAAAAATGGATACAAGCCATCAAACAGGACGGTCTGCTGTGGGACAGCCACGTGAGCGACCTCAAATGGTGGGACAGCGCTCCGGCTGCCACTTATGGCGTACGGGCTATTCCAAAAACTTTCCTGATCGGCCGCGACGGGAAGATCGTGGCGATCAATCCAAGGAATAATTTGGAAGAGGAACTGTTGAAGGTGCTTTAGGTTGGTTATCAGTTATTGGTTATCAGTTATTAGGGCTGGTAGGGGGCCATCGGAACAAATTTTTGGTTGCACAATAAGGGGCATCAAAAATTTGTACCGATGGCCCTTGTCATTCCATGCGCATCAAGGTGTTCTCACCTGTTGGAGAGGGGGGCCGGGGGGCAAACACCAAAAACCATACACAGCCAAAGCTGCATTTGAGTAATTTTACCAGCTCATTCACAGCCGATTTCCATGAAAAAAACACCGCTTTTCGCCCTGCTGCTGCTCCTGAACCAACTCGCAGCCCAATCTAATCTGCCCGATTCCTGCAAAATCGAGATCGGCACCAATTTGTCCGGTATGTTCGACTGGACCACTGAAATGCCCTTCGTCAACCTGATGCGGCATTGTCGCAGCTGGGGCACCCAAAACGCTACCTGGATCGGCGGTGGCCAGAACGCCTGGGACACACAGGTTATAGAAGCCATCCCCCGCGATGCCGAAGGATACCCGATGCAGGTGCCTTTTTTTCAGCCGGGACTGGAAACCGGCCAGCGCGTCTACACTGTCTGGGCGAACACCGAAGCCTGGCCTGCCGGTACCTACACGTTGCTCTATGACGGCGAAGGCGATCTCGACCTCTGGGGCGACGCCGACATTATCAGCCGGCAGCCGGGTATCATCCTGGCCACTGTAACCCCCGGCATAGACAACATTATACAATTGCGCATCGACAGCAGCAACCCGCAAAACCACGTCCGAAACATCCGTTTTCTGATGCCGGGCACAGCAAACACCTATGAAGAAAACCCCTATTACCAACCCTGGCTCGACAAACTGGCGCCCTTCAAAGCCCTGCGTTTTATGGACTGGGGCCAAACCAACAGCTGGGGCTACAACGATGCCTGGGAATCCTACAATGAAGACAGCGACAGCATCCGCCAGCCCTGGTCGGCGCGCAGCCGGACGACGGATTACACCTGGACGCAGAACAAAGGTGTGCCCTACGAAGTGATGGTCGACCTCTGCAACCGCCTGCAAAAAGACATGTGGATCTGTGTGCCGCACAATGCCTCCAACGAATACATCCTGGAAATGGCAACCCTCGTGCGCGACCAACTCGACCCCTCGCTGACGGTGTATGTAGAATACAGCAACGAACTCTGGAACTGGATATTCGGTCAGGCGCAATGGCTGAACAAATTCGGCTGCGTGCAGCAAAACAAACCCTGGCCGGAAGGCATCGTGCCTTATATCCAGAATTGCCTGGATATCTGGACAGAGGTATTTGAAGGACAATCCGACCGGCTGGTGCGGGTAGTGGGCGTTCAGGGCGCCTGGCAGGATGTAAGCAACCGCATCATATTCAATATGCGCCCGGGTTCTGTTGACGCCTTCAGCCCTGCGGCCTATTTCGGCCTGTCCGACGCTTCAGATGCGGAACTGGATGCGCTGGGCAGTGCAGCGGCGGCTGCCGACGTATCGGCGCGTGTGTATGCCGACCGCGAGAACGACGCCATTCCCTGGCTCCGCACACAGCAGACTGAAATCGGCGACGCGCTCGGTCTGCCCATGATTTATTACGAAGGCGGACAACACATCACGCCGCATCCTTTCGGTGCAGAGCCTACTTATGCGCAGGCGCTGCTCGATGTGCAGCGCGACCCGGTCATGTACGATTTGTACGATTCCTGGTTCGATACGCTGCGGGCCATCCACCAGGGCGACCGGCCTGCCTTGTTTATGAGTTTTTCTTTTGTCAGCAGTCGCTCGGCCCGATATGGCAGCTGGGGTATTCTGGAAAGTGTGACGCAGGATATCGGCGCCGTTCCTGCACCCAAATACGAGGCCATCCTCGATAATATTTTCGCCGGCTGCGCTGAGACGACTTCCAGCGGCGCGCCTCTTGAAATGGCAGCGTTTTCCCTGTATCCCAATCCCGTTGAAGATGTGCTGTTTAT
>JALHMA010000285.1 GCA_022844265.1 Saprospiraceae bacterium
GTGGCGATGTCGTATTCATCATTCAAACCGTTTGGCTGGTTGTAGTTCAACTCGCCGCAGATATCTACGGACCAGTTGTCGCAACCTTCTACAAATTTCAGGTCTTCGATGCACTGGCTGTACGGGCCCATACGGCGAACCGTGAAGGCGATATCGTTACAGTTGTCATAAGAACCCTGGTCAAACGAAGAAGCCGGAACCCAGGTAATACCTGCAAACTGGCAGTCACCGCCTGGATTGTAGCAGTCGGTTGGGTCATCTGTACCAATTGCAACAGTAGTATATTCTGTGCAGGTAGCAACCGGTGGAACGTCGTCCACAACGGTTAACCAGAACGTGCAGGAACTAATGTTACCGCACACATCTTCAGCCATGTAGGTTACCAGGTGGTGACCGATCGGCAGGCAAGGTGTAACGCCATAGTTACCCAAAGTATCGCAATCCCAGAAGTTATTGCCTGGGAAGCTGCTCAGACCGAATTGGCCTGGGTTGGTGGTTCTGTTCAACGTGTAAGTCGCAATTACCTGATCTTCCAGGTATTGGTCGTACACCTGAATCATCGCGCTGATCGAAGCGGTCGGTGAGCAGAAGTCTTCCACGATCACATTCGGCAGGTCTACGGTAGCGCAGCACTGCGAAGGATTGGTAGATACGGTCATGTCTGCAGGGCATGCAATGGCAGGACCTTCGTCGTCTACTACTTTAATCAACTGGTCATGTGTCAGGACTTCACTCGTGCACCAGTCCAGAACGGTCCAGCGGCGCAGGATTTTGAACGTACCGGCACAAACATTGATCCGTGTGTCGATGTAAGAAGCGCCCAGGTTGCACAAGCCACCTGAAGTACCACAACCTACTACGTTGATATTCTGTGCGTTAGCGATCAGCGGGTAGCCGTCAGCGAAAGGAACGCTAGAGGCTGTAGGCAGGTCGCAAGGGCGAATGCCAGGTGCGCTGCCGCAACCCAGGCAGTCGATCGTAATATCATCCGGGAAGTCAACATCAACCAATGTGTATGGCGCAAGTGTCAGCACTTGTGTGCACTGAGAAGAGTTACCCCATGCATCAGTAGCCGTCCATGTGCGTTCGATATACGCTTCACCGCAGGCATCTTCACCTGGGAAATAAACATCTTTCTTGGTCAGGGTAGGTGTGCTGCAGTTATCCGTAACAGTTGGAACCGGAGCAACAATAGTACCATTCAACAGACCGTCTTTGTCTGCGCAAGAAAATGCACAGTTGTTGCCGGCTGCTACAGGAGCAGGTCCGGTAATAGAAATCGTGTATGCACCGTAAGCATCCAATGGAGCAAAAGACGTTGCTACCAGGGTATACGTACCCGGAGCCAAAGCAATTGAAATCTGGAATGCAAAACCTGGGCCGCTGTCGTCATCGGTAACAACAATATTCGTACATCCGTCTCCCGCAAAACCGGAATACAGGGCGCCGAAACCATCCAGGGCGCCGTCGTCAGACTGCGCGAAGGTATAAGTACCTGCTGTAGATACCTCGAAGGTATAAGCATCGTAATAGTTAGGTGAGTTGGCGCTGATAAAACAGTTACCAGGAGTAGCACCGGCCAGCGGACGATCAAATTGAGGATCAGTGGCATCGAGGGAACCTTCAAAACTGCTCACTTCAATTGGCGCACAACCACAGTCTACAAATACCGGTGGCAGTTTGTCTTCTACGGAGATATTACCCCAGCAGGAAGTTTCGTTGGTCTGTGCAATACCGTCACCGTTTAAGTCATCCACTACGCGGATAGCATACGTTTTGTGTACATCGTTAGGGCCGAGGACAGCCGTTACCCACGGGCCGTTACCCAAAGGAAGGGTACGGTCGATCTGTACGAGATAGTCATCGTAGCAGTGGTATGGGCCGCCTTCCAGAACCTGGTCAGCACCTACAACCAAAGAGCAGCTTTCATCCAAAGAAACCGTTACCAAATCATTACAGATCAGGGAAGTGATCGGATTGGCGAATGGATTCACAGTAATAGTGAAGGAGCATTCATCGTATACGGTACCCGACAAACCGCCGCGCAGTTCGTAGTTAACTGTGTATGTTCCCGGCTCGAAAGTAGAACCGCTGGCAGTATTGGCAGGGCTGGTACGCACCAGAACCGGCTGAACAGGCGTACCCGGGATTCCGAGTGTACCGTTCACCACCTGGAGTACATGGAAACCTCCAAAAGCACCAAGTGTTGCAAGGTCTGTCGGTACATTAAGACCGCACAGTGCCGAAGAAATATAGGTAGGTGCAGTCTGTCCACCCGTATTGTAGCCCACTGTAAAGGGAGCCTGTGTTCCGGATTTACGCAGTTCAACTACATATCTTGTGCCTGCAGGAATAACGGGAGGCACTACCATATTCAGGTTCTGAACCTGACCGGCCGTAAATACAGTAGAAAGAGACTGTCCTACGAGCGTCATCAAGGTTGGATCCAAGGTAGTTCCACCAATTGCACCGGTATAGGTGTATACAAATGCCTGTATACCACCGGCATTGAAAGCACCCGCTCTAACGGAGGTAATCGTGAATGCATCACTCAATGAAGCGTATCCGCGCCAGAAAGAAGTAAGGCTTGGGTTAACCTGATTTGTACAGTCAATACCACCACTTGTAACAGTAGTCGTATTTACGTTCTGAGAAACAGAAAGCGCTTGTTGGAAAGTAGAAAACTCCGTACAAGCCTGACCGCCATTGAACGTAACATTGTAGTCTACAATGGCGTCGCATGCACCTGGGCCGAGGTTAACAACAATGTTATTCGGGCAGTTGATGGTACAAGCGTTTGGATTGCCGCCACCGCCGCCGGTTGGCGCAGTAGAAGTGATTTCAATCTGTACTTCTTCGATCGAACCTACGTCGAGGCCACCGCCGTCACCGACCAGTAGCGTCCATGTACCGTTGATATTAGCAATGCCAACAGCAGCGCCGATCAGGGTAAAGGTAGCGTAAGCAGGAGGTACCGCGATGGAACCTGCACTCGGCTGAAAAGATCCGGCAGGAATAACAGTCGCACTTGTCAAACCCATGCCCATGTTTTCTGAAGGCGTACCAGCCGCATCGTCATAGGTCATTTGGTTGGCAGCCACTAGGTTAGCGCTGAAGCCAACCGGGCCGGTGCCGTTGTCGCCTGTATCGGCGCCGCCTGCACGGCTTTGTACCGCCAGGATTTTGCCATCCGGCGCTTTTAATTTAAGTACCAGGTCACCCACCCACGTGTGTGTTATTCTGGTTTTTATGATAATGCTGTTCAGCGTATTGGCAGCAGGAACACCCGCAACGCTCACCGTTTTAGAAGCCATCGAGGCCTCCGTTCCGTTGTAAGCATCATCAGGAATAGCAACAGCGCCGGCTGCGCTGGTAAAAGTCTGGGTCACCTGCGCAAAGGCCGGCAAACAGAACAGACTAAAGAGGGCCGCAAGGAATACGGAACCCAAATTGGTATAATTCTCTCTTCTCATGAGATTAATTTTGTAAAAAATGTGAAAAACAAAAACAATGGTAACAGGAAAAGCAGCGATTAAAACAAATCAACTGTTGAATTGTACATGTTGGCAAGCAAGCTGAAATTTTCAGTAACAGCGCTTGTTTTAAATTGCTCTTGCACCTTCTGCAGATTGGTCAATAAAGCAATTTCAGGAGCAATGCTGTAATTCTGTACGTCACTGAGTACCAACTGGTAGTAGGCATACGTTACCCGAGACGCCAAAGGTGCATTCGGCTGGCCTTTTACGTTAGGCGTGTTTGCAATCAGTATCTGAGCAGCGTTGTTCATGTTCCAGGTACCGATCGGGTACGCTGTAACACCGTACTTCTGAGCCAGTCTACTTTCAGGATTGAGACTGCTTGACATAGTCAAGGACTGAGCGCTAGCCTGGTTTACACCAAGCAGCAGGAAAAAAGCCAGAAAAGCCACAGGGGCCGCCAGTTTTTTCCAGGAATGAGCAATAGTGTGGATCATAATAAATAATGAAAAAAGGTGAAAAAAAATGCGTTGAGTTGACAGATAATATGACTTTATTTTATCAGACTTTGAATACTATCCAACTGGGATTGGATTTTTTCGTAGGTCTGCTTGTAGTTGGTCATTCTTCCCCGTTGCTGTTCCAGTAACTGCTTCAGTACAACTATTTCGTGCTGAACAGTTTCCGTAGGGGTCTCCCGGTTGATATTTTCCAATGCCTGCAATTTTGCTTCAATCGCCGGAATCACACCATTCAATGTTGCTGACTTCGCAACGATTGCTTCTATCGTTTCAGATAACCTGGCGTATTCGGGTTTATTGATGACGTCGGAAGGGGTCTGGTCAATTTTAATTTTGAATGCTTCAAATGCCTGTTGGGTACTCAGGACTTCTGTTTTCAGGCTGTCTTTCTGCGCCAGCATGACCGGTATCGCTGCCTGGATAACTTCCGTATTCTTTTCGGCTACACTTTGTTGGCAGGCTGTTGAAAAAAATACTGGCAGTACAAGCACACCCATCATAAACTTCCAAAAAGTGAATCCAAAAACACGCATCATATTATACTGAAAGTTGAGATGTTGAAAATGCTGATAGTTGATAAAAGATTGATAATCAGTGAGTTATTTTTTTTTATTGAGAACCGTTTTGTCTTGACATGATTATTTATCAGCCTTGAAACACAAACGCACTGACATAGAGCTACAAGGCTCCATGTCAGTGCGTTTTTGAAAATTTCAATATGTGATTACAAAACTGAGTACAGTTTCTTTTCATGCTGATTAGAGAAAAACGGGATAAATCGAAAAAAACGATCAGGATTAAAATATCCTGGAAGAAGAAGTAAACAACTATCCAAGATCATGCCAAGATGAAGTAATGTTGACATTTGGGAAGGTTAATTGAAATTATTTGGGGAAAATAATTTCAATCGTCATTGCTCACAAATTTAGGGTGGGCAAATGTATTCAGGATTTCAACAACACAAAACTTTTTTTCAATATTTCTTCCATTCTGCACGCAGATCGTTCAAAATCGAATGCTCTTTCCCCTGGCCTGTTTGCTAACAAATTGATTATCAAGCGTCAGGCGCTACAACAAAAAATCAGCCTCGTCCTTTCTTTCCGACAGATATTTCACTGGCCTGCCCTACTGCCCCAGCGTTCCCGCCAACTCCCTTAAAAAACACCTCCGCCAGTTTTGCCTCGTACTGAGCCGTCGTAAACCGCGTCGTGGCATTGATATAGTTCACCTGTGCAGCGCGGAATTCCACCGTGGCGATACTGCCTAATTTTTCAACCTATCATACGCCGGTACAATCGTTGGAAGCAGCCCGGTTTGTAAAGCATGCCAAAGGAATACAAAAAATTCTTCCTGCCTGTTTCGGACGTGGTAAATGGTTCCTGTTTTGAAGGGTGTGTCAGGGTCTCCATCCAGCATATTCTCTTCATTGACAAACAGTTCCGCTATTTTAGTCATGAGCCTCCGAACTTTCCGGCTGTCTTCCTTCAGTACTTTTACCTTCAGGTCTTTGTAGTGAATTTTCACCGTGCCACGCGCCACCCCGTTCCGGACGGATGTGTTGATTTCTGTCTTTTGCACGTACCCCGTTTCAATCATCAGGTTTTTATGGCTGATCACCGGATTGAGGGCCGCCAAAGGAAAATTGCGTATAATAGCGGTGTAATCGACCTGTAAGGCGGGGGACAAAAGCGGAACGCGCATATTCATTTTGATGGGCGCGCGGTTCATAAATTTCGACTCCACCCACAATTCAAACGGGCGCTGCTCGTCCATCAGCATGGAATCGTTGGTCAGATTGTTGGCCGTGACATAGGTATGATTAAAAGTGACCAAAAAATCGGCATCCGGTTCTTTGGTCGTCACGCCGATATCGCAGTCTTTCATCACTACATTTTTGATATTGAACAGTCCCGTGATTTTCCTGACAGCCTCATTCGGCAGGATTTTCCGGTAAGGCAGCGGCAGTAATTTATTGCTGGTGAGGATCAATTTAGCCTGATTGACTTGCAGGGTATCCGCGCTGAAATAATTGTGCCGCAACAAGCTGTCCATATCGAAACCGGTGAGGGTTATTTCAGGGCAAATGAATGCAATATATGCCTTTCGGAAGGGTTGCTGCCTGAAAAATTCCTGCTCGGTCTGAAGCGGCGCCACCGAAAACTGGCGAAACGAAATCTTGCGGCTATTTTTTGACAGATAAAAACTGTCCAGTGAAACGAGGTGCGTACCCTCATTGCTACGCGTTTCAAAATGCCCCAATTGTATGGTAATGTCTTTGCAATAAGTGACCTCGGCTGATGCTTTGTCAATATCGATCTGGCTGAACAAAAGGTTTACGTCGGTTAAATACTGTTGCACGGTATCGCGCGCCTGCCATGTATGAAGCGTAATATCAGCATGATCAACAGATATTTCATTGATTTTCAATACTTTCGATACCGGGGCAAGAAGGTCGGGCAATTCCGCCAAGGTGCGTAACAGTACAGAATCGCGTTGTGTGGTATCGCGCTGCCGGATTATTTTCAGAATGGGTCGTTGGATATTAATGGCCCGCATCCCGATCTTTTTGGAAAACAGATAACGAAGCACGTTTACATGCAGAATCTCCACGCTACCAACTGACATCTGAATGACGGGCGGGAATGAGTCGGGCCAGGTCTGCCGGATAGCCGCCCATTTTGCGGTATCGGTCGTCACAACAATATCAGCGGCTTTCAGGACGCCGTTCCAAACGTTCAGGTAGGTATTTCCGACGGACAGGGAATACACACCCTTGCTGTTTTGTGCTGAAAAACGCTCTATTTCCTTCTGAATGCGCCACTTTGCATAATAATTTATCGAAAAAGCAGCTGCGATACAGATTACAAGTAATGCTATAAGGACGCGCCCAATCCAAGGATTTTTTTTCATATTCTTATTTCAGTTACATTCGGTTTAGAGCGAATTGAAGACGTATTAATCTACACTACCGGACATTTTTCAGATCAGTGCTGAAATGTACTGTCGAACCCTGTTCGGCATCCATGGGGGTGTGTCAAAAGGGGCAAAGTGGAATAAGACGCCAAATTATACTTGGTTTTTTCGGCTCGAAACTTCCCGAAAGTTTTAAACTTTCGGGAAGTTGGAGGTAACGCGAAATTAAATTTTACACTAGAACCATGGCTTAAGTAGAATACGACTTTTGACACAACCCCGTACATTGACCACCAATCAAGCGCTCCACTTTCAGTAAACAACAGTGCCATGCCTGTGGTGTTGCAAAATGGAATGGAGGTAAACAAAGTGGGGCGCCTCACGCCTTCAACCTGTGGAACGAATTCCCCATTTTGAATCACTTTGACACCATGCCGGCCTGGCACCCGTTTTGAAAATTATTCTTCATTACTCATCCATAAATTTTCCAACATGCAATACAATAATGAAGAACTGGCGGATACATTCAATGAATTGATTCGCATCAATTTTGACCGTGTTTATGGCTACGAAAAAGCAGTAGCAGAAACTGAACAAGTAGATATTGACCTGAAGGCCATTTTTAATGAATATGCCGACATGAGCCGTGAGTATATTGCATACTGGCAACAGCAGGTTCGTTCTTTGGGAGAAGAACCCGCATCGGATTCCACTGTTCGAGGTAAGGTGTACCGTGTATGGATGGATGTGAAATCTGCTGTCACCAATCACGACCGCGAAAGCATCCTTAATTCATGCGCTTTCGGTGAAAAAGCCGCTATAGACGCATACGAAGAGGCCCTCTCCACGAACACGCATTTGCCCGATGAATACCGGCT
>JALHMA010000286.1 GCA_022844265.1 Saprospiraceae bacterium
AATACACTGAATAAATGCCCGTAAAACGGATTGTGGTGGAAAAGTCCGTATTCCAGCGCAAACAGCGATTGGGTGACGGGGCGATACACGTTTTTATTGGGTACGCTCACCCGTTGCGTTAAAATTTCGGGTATGCCCTGAATTCCTTTTTCCGTTGCGGGGTTGGCGGTGATGACTAATTTATCGTCCCAGGCATACTCGTGTGAAAGCGTGTTGGCGTATTGTAAACACGCGATCACAAAGATCAGCAAAGGGTAAAAAAAAGATGTTTTCAAAAGTGTCATAAGAGAGCATCTTAAGTAAAAGAGCAAACTCGCAAAAGTCAATGTAAATCAATGCGTTACACAAGGATGGGTTTGGGCAAAATTCTTTGTAAATGCTTGATTACGAACACTGATAACCAATAATTAATTTTGACTATCCGCTTGTTGTACAGTAACCCGATTTAAGTTGGACTCCATAGCCGCGTAGCGGTATAACGTCGGTAGTAACAAATGCTGTGCTTGTTGACAAGGTGCGTAGCACCGAAACAAAACCCAAAGTTACGGTGCTACGCACCTTTGTACTTTGCTCTTTGGTTTTCTACCGACCTTATGCCGCTACGCGGCCATGGAGTCCAACTAAAATCGGGCTACTGTACAACAAGCGGATAGTCACTTAACTAATAACCGATAACCACTTAAACACGCGTTTTTTGCTGAAAAAACCCGTGAATTTTTTGAATCACCATTTGTTGTTCCTCTTCCGTGAGTCCAAAGTAAAATGGCAGTCGAACCAGGCAATCCGAAAACCGCTCTGCGTTTGGCAGCGAAATAATCCGGGGCGACTGTTGCCGGTAGAACGGTGATTTATGCAGCGGAAGGTAGTGGAACATCGCATAAATTTCAAATTGTTTCAGGTACTCAATGAGTCCGTCGCGGGCCGTTTTGTTTTTGCAAACAAGATAAAACATACTGGCATTGTGGGTGGCATATTCCGGGACATGAGGTAGTTCGAAGGCGCCGGAGGCCGACAAATCCCGCAATTCGTCGTGATACGACTGCCAGATTTTTCTGCGGCAGTTTTGAATCGTATCCAGTTGTTCCAATTGTGCAAATAAAAAGGCGGCGGTAATTTCCGAAGGCAAAAAAGAAGACCCAATGTCCATCCATTCGTATTTCCGGGTCTCGCCCCTGAAAAAAGCGCTTCGGTTGGTGCCTTTTTCCCAGATAATTTCTGCCCGTCGGATCAGATCAGGGGCATTCACTGCCAGCAGGCCGCCTTCGCCGGAAATAATATTTTTGGTTTCGTGAAATGAAAATGCGCCGAAATGCCCCAGCGAACCCAAGGCGCGTCCCCGGTATTGCGCATCCATGGACTGGGCGGCGTCTTCCACCACGTACAATTGATGTTTTTCCGCTTCCCGGAGCATTGGCTCCATATCGCAGGCCATACCGGCGTAATGCACCGGAACCACCACCTTGGTGCGACTTGTGATCAGATCGGGCAGGGTCGTGTGGTCCAGGTTGGGGTGCAGGGGGCTGCTGTCGGCAAAAACGATGGTGGCCTTCCGCAACATAAAGGCATTGGCCGTGGAAACAAAGGTGAAAGCCGGTACAATCACTTCGTCTCCGGGATTAATATCGCACAAAATGGCCGCCATTTCCAGCGCATCCGTGCAGGAAGTAGTCAGAAAAACTTTTTGAAATCCCAGCGTTTTTTCAAAAAAAGTATGGCATTTTCGGGTAAAAGGGCCGTCACCGGAAATTTTACCCGACAAGACCGCCTCCCGGATATAGGCCAATTCTTTTCCAATCAAAAATGGTTTGTTGAACGGAATCATGATATTTGCAGTGATGGATAAATATACGCCCAATCCCTTTCTCAGTATTGTAATCGCGGTAAGAAATGATAACTACGGCGGCGATTTTAATGGTCGCCTGCAGCTGTCGGTTCAATGGCTGGCACACCTGACTCAAAAATACCAGTTGCAGACGGAGCTGGTGCTGGTGAATTACAACCCTGTGCCCGACCGCGATGGACTGGATAAAAGCATACAGTGGCCCGCGGAAAGGGATTTTCTCCGGATTCGGATCATCACCGTGCCGGAAGCGGTACACCTCCACTTTGTGCAGCCGAATGTACGAAAAACGGTTCCACTATTTGAATTTATTGCTAAAAACGCCGGTATCCGCAGGGCAAAGGGCCAATTTATTCTTTGTACCAACGCCGATATTCTGTTTTCAGAATCATTCATAAAATTACTGGCTACCCGGCAACTGGAAAAAGGAGTGCTGTACCGCTGCGACAGGTTCGACTTCAGGTTGCGTGGAAAGGACCGGCAAACGCCGGAATTACCATTGGATCAACTGGAACAGCGGCTGCGGTCAGGCGTTTTCAGGTTTTACCTGCAAGGCGGCAACTATACGCTGCATTTTCCGCGTTCCCTGCCAGTACGCATAGCAGTTTTGCGCCGGTACAATGGCTTGCGCCGCCGCTTTTACAGCGTTGTACGGAATATTTTACCCACCATCAGATCGACTTTTTTTCTGTTTCAATACCATTGTCATGCCAGCGGCGATATGGCCTTGCTCGATCGGGACAGCTGGCATCTGCTCCGCGGATACCTCGAAGATACCTGGATTTCAACCCATACGGACGCTCTGCATACCGTCGGCGCCCGGGTTTCGGGTATCCCCATCGTCGTTTTGCCTTTTCCGGTTTACCACCAGCACCATGAAAGAAGGTATAATTTCGACCGGAATGACCCGGATGTGAGTCGAATGTTCCGGCGGCTGCTGAACGACGTGCAAACGATGCTGCACAGCGGTAAAGCAACTTTGAATGCCGACGACGACTGGGGGCTGCCGCATCAGGCGCTGGAAGAACAAACAATCTGAAACTAGGTAAAAGGGCAAAATAGCAAAGGGCAAAAAGCAATGTAAATCAATGGGTTACAGAAGATTTGGTATTAACTAATTTTGCACACCCACTTACTCATGGAAAATCAAATACAACCCTATATTTCCTTTGTGGCCGCTTCGCGCAACGACGGCCACGGCGGAAATATCCTCAAAAGAATGCAGTTGTTCGTCCATGGCCTGATCGGGCAATGCGACCGGCACAGGCTCCCTGCCGAATTAATCCTGGTGGAATGGAATCCGCCTGCCGACAAACCCAGGCTGCGCGACGTGTTGCCCGCCCCGCCGAAAGGAAGCATGCTGCGTATCCGGTATATCGAAGTGTCGCCTGACATCCACAACCGATACCGGCGCGCAAAAGCGATTCCACTTTTTCAAATGATCGCAAAAAACGTCGGTATTCGCCGCGCCAAAGGGAAGTTTGTGTTGTGTACCAATGTCGATTTGCTCTTTTCTGACGCTCTATTCCAAACCCTGGCCACTCAATCGCTCGAAACCAACACTTTTTACCGCGCCAACCGCTGCGATGTTCCCGACGGAATAGACCCTGCCTGGACGCTTGACCGGCAATTAGACTGGTGCAGCAAACACATCATACGCCGCATCGGCCGCGAATCGCGTTATTCCAATATCAACCTGGAACATTTTGAATTCAACGGGAAAAGCCGTTTGAAAAAAATCATAGCCAACCAGGCAAGTATGATACTCAAAGCAATGTGGCCCCCCGAAAAGTGGCAATATTACCAGATGGATACCTTTGCCTGCGGCGACTTTACCCTCCTGTCGCGCGATGCCTGGATGGATATTCAGGGGTATGTGGAGTTGGACCTGTATTCTATCCACATCGACAGCCTGGCGCTGATGGCCGCTGCCGCACTGGGATACCGGCAGCATGTGTTTCCGCCGGAACGCTGCACCTACCATATCGATCATCCGAGCGGCTGGGAGTCGATGTCGCCTATGGAAAAACTGAAATTTCTGGAAGAACGCCCGGGTATCGATTACGGGATGTTGTACGAAGCCGGAATGTATATCCTAAAACATCAAAAACGTTTAAACCTGAATCCGGAGGACTGGGGTTTTGCCGGGCATGATTTTGAAGAAACGGAGGGTATAGTAGTGAGTAGTGAGTAGTGAGTAGTGAGTAGTGAGTGGCATATCGTTAGAGGAATGTTCTCAACATTCCTCTAACGATATGCCACTCACTACTCACTACTCACTACTCACTACTCACCACTCACCCCATGTACTGTTGTTTTCACGGGTCACCATAAGAGGCACCACCTTTGGTCGGATATCACAATTTCTCCAGCACAAAATCCGTCAGTTTGGAAAACAAATGCCGCGTGGCATTGTCGCCGTAAATGCCATGGTTGCGGTTGGGATAGTAGTACGTCTCGAACTGTTTATTGGCTTTCACAAGCGCATTGATCATCTCCGTCGTTTGTTGCCAGTGTACATTATCGTCGGCAGTACCGTGGCAGATCAGGTAATTGTCGCCGCGCAGCAAGGAGGCGAAATTGACCGGCGAGTTTTCTTCATAACCCGCAGAATTGTCTTTCGTGGTGTGCATATAGCGTTCGGTATAGGCCGAATCATACCATTTCCAGTTGGTCACAGGGGCCACGGCCATAGCCATTTTGAACACGTCGTTGCCTTTCAGGATACAGGAAGTGCTGAGGTAGCCACCGAAACTCCAGCCCCAGATACCGATGCGACCGGCATCGACCCAGGGTTGCGACCGAAAGTAACGCGCTGCTGCGATCTGATCCTGCGTTTCAAATTTACCGAGTTGCAACTGGGTGCATTTTTTAAAATCGCGTCCCCGCGCGCCGGTACCCCGGTTGTCGACACTCACCACCACATAGCCCTTTTGCACCAGCAGTTGATGCCAACTACCTACATATCCATCATATTGATCCTGAACGGTTTGCGATCCCGGCCCGCCGTAATTGTCAAATAAAATCGGGTACTTCCTGGTAGAATCCATACGCGCCGGTTGCAGTATCCAGGCATTGAGGGCTGTACTGTCCGGCAGTTTGATCTGAAAAAACTTTTTGTCCACAAAACCGTATTCCCGGCGCAACTGGCGCACCCGTGCGTTGTCGACCAAAGTGCGCAGTTCTTCCCCCGAACGTTTGCGCAGCCTGACGACAGGCGGCGTATTCGCGTCCTGCCAGGTATGGGTAAAATAGTCGAACGTAGGGCTGAACACAGCGCTGTTCGTACCTTTTTCCGGGCTGAGCAGGCGGGGAGGGGCGCCTTTCAGATCGCCTTCCCAGACTTGCCGGTCGAGCGGCGTCGGGGTGGCAGTCTGGTAGTAAAACTTGCCGTTTTCGTGATCGACACCGTAAAAAGCCGTGACATCGAAGTTGCCCGGAGTAGCGTCCCTGCCCGCATCGCCGGAGGAGGGGCCGAACTGGTGAATATGTTGAAAACCGCTGCGCTCGCTGGTCCACAGAAAGCCGCCATTTTGCAAAAAAGTCAGTTTGTTCTCCGATTCCAGTTCGACATAAGCGGCGTCCGTTTCGCGCAACAACAGTCGGGTAGGAATCCAGTTTTTGCGGTCTTCCTGGTCGAAAATCACGCGTTCGGGCACTGCGAGCAGCAGTTCCAGGGTGTCCTGACGGCGATTCAACCGGCTCAATACCAGTCGGTTATCGGTTGTCCAGTTGATGCGGGGTACATAATCGTCCGTTTCCAGGCCCATCACCTCTCCGGTCATGCTGCCCGCACCCGCATCGTACAGGTGCACGCTTACGAGGGAATTGGGCGCTCCGACTTTGGGATACTTGAAGGAACTGCGGCGCGGATACATGCCGCCTTCATACCAGGTGAGTGGAAACTCGGGTACGTTCGTCTCGTCGAACCGGATAAAGGCAAGCCTACTGCCGTCGGGACTCCATTTGGCGGCCACCATGCCGTCGCCGTCCACCGGGCTGAATTCTTCTTCATACACCCAGTCCGGCAGGCCGTTGATAATTTTATTTTTGGCGCCGTCGCGGGTGATCTGCGTGGTTTGTCCGGATTTTAAATCCTTGATATACAGGTTATTACCGGTCACAAATGCTACCCGCATTGCATCGGGTGATAAAGCGACGAACTGCTGTTTTTCCGTTTCAAAAACCGCGGTGGTTTTGCCTGTTTGAAAATGATACACATAATAATTGGCCAAAACGGAATGACGGTACACCGGTTCCGTAGCGGTACGAAGCAACAACAGGGTTTCATCTTCGCTGAATGAAAACTGGTCGAATTCCGCTGCGGCAGGCGGCAGTTTCAGCGTCAAAACCGAATCGAATTTTTCATTTAACACGCTGTGGATGTGCAGGCTGCCATTTTCAGCAACTGCATAATGTACGCCGTCTTTCAGGTATTGAAAATTGGCGCCAGATTCGGGGTAAAATTTATAAAAAACAAAGCAATCGTCGAGGGTGATTTGTTTTTGAGCAAACAAAAGCCCTGAGAAACAAAAAAAGGCTGCGAGAACAAGATTTTTTTTCATCAGATAAATACATTTCAGCGAGGCGCAAGGTAAATCAGGTTGTTCAAAAGTTAGTTGGAAATCCGACAAATAGGCTACGTATGCGACAGTTTGGCGGGTTTTCATGGGCACTTTTTCGCAATTGAACTACTTTTATCACCACATAGGCACAGTAGAAAAAACCACATAGATCACATAAAAGAAAGGTTGCAAAAGACAATGAAAATCAATGGTTTACAAAGACCTGCTTTTAAACCTTTCTTTTATGTGATCTATGTGATTTTTTCTACTGTGCCTATGTAGTAAAACAAAAATTCAAAAAATGACACTCAGACTCTTTTCCTTCACCGCGTTGGCAACACTTGTCGCCGCCGCCTTTTTCATGGCTTCCTCGCACCAGTTACCTTCTGCTGAAATTTCCACACCACAAAGTCTGTCTCCGTCCGGCAATAGCGGGCAACCCGAAGAACTCGGACTCGTGCATTGGCTCCGCGAGCTCGACGCCGGTCAGGCGGAAGCACAGAAAACCGGTAAACCGCTATTGATATTGTTTCAGGAAGTGCCCGGATGCTCCAATTGTACCCGTTACGGGAATTCCACACTGTCCAATCCGCTCATAGTTGAAGCCATCGAGACGTATTTTGTGCCGGTTTGTATTTACAACAACAAGGGCGGGAAAGATGCTGCCGCGCTCAAAATATTCAACGAACCGTCCTGGAACAACCCGGTGGTGCGTATTGTCCGCGCAGATTATGAAGATATCGTACCGCGCATTTCCAATTTTAACTCCCCCGCGCAACTTGTACTGGGTATCCGGAATGCCCTGCAATCCAACGGAAAAGTTGTGCCAGAATACATGGAATTGTTGCTGGAAGAATTGTCTGCCCGGGAAGCAGGATTGGAAACGGCCACTTTCTCTATGCACTGCTTTTGGAGCGGCGAAGGCGTCTTCGGCAGTATTCCGGGTGTAATTGAAACCGAGCCCGGTTTTCAGAACGGTAAAGAAGTGGTGAAAGTGTTATTCAACCCTGCGGTGGTGAAAAAGTCCGATTTAGAAGCGCTGACGCAACCCAAAGGCATCCAATCCTGCACCGGAAACGATGGCTTCCGCAGCGACCGCGAACCCAAATATTACCTGGCCCAAACGGATTACAAATTCGTCCCGATGACTTCCCTGCAGGCCTGCCGCGCCAACAGCCTGGTCGGGAAAGGCCAGTCGCCCAATGAATTATTGTCGCCCCGGCAAATGTCTTTGCTGGAAAACATCCGACAAAATCCCAAGCGGAAACTTAAAAACGCGATAGGAACAAAGGATTTGAAAAAAGCCTGGGCGGAAGCCATTTGAGCGTGTTTGGTGTTTGGTGTATGGTGTTTGGGGCGCTCCGCTCTCGGCAACTGT
>JALHMA010000287.1 GCA_022844265.1 Saprospiraceae bacterium
ACAATGAAGTCTCCGTCAGCGGGTTACCGGCGGGCTTTTACCTGCTTAAAATAGTCACCCGCAACGGCAACTGTCATGTATTAAAGTGGGTGAAAGCAGCGCAATAATCACTTAATACACAATATTCACCCTGTCGATAACATCCCCGGGCTGTAATTGATTAACGACTTCCATCCCGGATTTGACCTTTCCAAAAATCGTATAATTGCCATCCAGGTGCGGGGTGGGCGAATGGGTGATAAAAAACTGCGTTCCTTCCGTGTCAGGACCTGCGGAAGCCATACCGAGGTAGCCTTCCCGGTCGTACCAGGCCAGGCCAATTTCGGTGCGGATGGTGTAATCGAGCGCTCCATAACCGTCGCCGCGCGGGCAACCGGCCTGTACCACAAAATTGGGCACGACCCGGTGAAAGGTTTTACCGTTCAGAAAGCCCGTTCCCGCCAGATCGAGGAAGTTGGCTACCGAACCGGGCGCCCATTCGGGATACAGTTCAAGGATAATATTGCCTTTGGCCGTTTCGATGTTCACGGTTGTTTGCGGCGTGACCACCTTCATCCGGTTCCAGTCGATGGCATGGTTCC
Organism: Saprospiraceae bacterium; assembly: GCA_022844265.1. Taxonomy (GTDB): domain Bacteria; phylum Bacteroidota; class Bacteroidia; order Chitinophagales; family Saprospiraceae; genus M3007. The sequence goes on from JALHMA010000287.1 coordinate 582, forward strand.
ATTTGGGTTGATAAGGCGGCGGAGTCGGGCGCTCTTCGAAGTAAGCGATGGCGTCATCGAGCGCCATATATGCTTCCACATCGCGGGGCATTTTGAGTTTTCCCAAAGCCGTTTTAAAGTCGGGAATGCGGGCGGTATCGCGCAGGGTTCGATAATTCAGCGCTTCTGTGCGAAACCCGCCGACGCCGGCAGCAATCATGCCCGGATCGCCGGAAGCAATTGTTTCGCGGAGATAGTAATACAGTTCGCGGCGCACGGATTTGGAAGCCTCTCCATAAAAAGCGTAAAAGTTGGGCATTTTCATAATGGTCTGCAGGGCCTCCACAGCGCCCGATTTCACGGCCGGGTGGGCGTCATTAAAACCTTTATCGTGGATCCAGCGGTAATTCCATCCGAATTCGGCCAGGGCCGTGAGGCAGGCGGCGCGCTCGTACGGATTTTTGCTTTGCTGGAAAATCTCTTTGATCCGATAGTTGACATAATCCTTCGATTCAGGGGTTGTTTTGCCGGAAAGAAACTTGTTCGAAGCCTGCAAAAGCAATATTTGCGTCAATGCCGGTATATTCGGTTTGCCGATATTAGCGGGAATCCGCCAGTAAAAATCTGCGTCTTTGATCTGCCCGTTGGCAACAAAAAAAGTGGCGGCTGTTCGGCTGATATGCGGGTTTGGATCAGCCACATACGGAACGACCAGGGTTCGGATGGTATCGTATTCAAATTTAGCCAAAGCATTGATAATGTTGCACTTGACGCGCCAGTCCTGTTCCGATTTTATCACCTTTGAGAGGATGGCAAAAGCCGGACCTGTCACGGATTTTCCGAGGGCGGTAGCCAGGGCCATCCGAATATCGGGGTTTTCATTGGCCCGTACGAAGGCTGCGGCCATCTGCACGGCCTGGGTGCTGTCCGGCGCAATATTCAGGGTGCGGGCTAAATAATGCGCAGCCATCAATCGCGCGGGAGCAGGTATTTGTTCATTCGCCACATAACTGACCATGCGCGCCGTCGCCGCAGGATCCGTGATGTTGCGGCGGCCAAAACGATAAATGGCGCGGCATTGTCCTTCGAGCAGCAAAGTATCCGTGGGACGGTAGGTATTAACGGCAGCAATATTTTTCAGGCTCGATAAGGCGCCGCATTTGCCGATGGCTTCCAGGATAATGGCGTTCAGGCGTTGGTGTTGCGATAAGGAATCGGTTGCAACAAAAGCCTGTATCAGTGCTTTTTCTGCTTTACCATGACCAATCTGACCCAGCGAGAAAGCTGCGGCATTGCGCACATCTTCCACCGGATCGCGGAGCAGCGGCGCAAGTGCGTCGATGGCATTCGAATCGCGCAGGGAAGCAAAAGACAATGCTGCCAGGTATCGCAAGGTGGGATTTGGGTCGCTGAAATAGCGCTTCAAACTATCCGCCTGGTGCTGGTCTCGCAGGTTGTATAGTTTTTGCACCTGCTCATTGCGCAAATCGAGGTTGACCACACCTTTTTTTTGTACTGTTTGTGATGATTCAGGCGGCGTGCAGGCGGTTTGTAACAGCAGGCAACACAGCGTCATCTGCACACTTGTTTTTATTAAACGGGGAATAGGAATGGACATATTAATATGGTTGAGATTGTTGAGGAGGTTGAAGGGTCTATTCTGCAACGTGAGGTTGTGTGAAAAGCAATTGCCAGTATTGATATAGTTACCGGTAACAGCGGGTTTATTCTTCAACGCGGGTTGTGTGAAAAGGCCCAGCGGGCCTGTATCTTTGTAGCACTGACGGATTAAATTTGGTACCCGACCCAGCGGGTCGGTATCTATTTGATAAAGATACCGACCCGCTGGGTCGGGTGACATCTGCTTTGGCATTTCTACAAAGATACAGGCCCGCTGGGCCTTTTCACACAACTCACGTTTTGAGTTTTGGTCGGGCGCTAAAGTTGACAACTTTTCACACTGCTTTCGGCGACAATAATCTTCTTACGAAAAATTGAATTTCTCCGCGCGACATCAGGAACGCATAAACCATAAACTTATAAACCTATAAACTTCAAAAATCAGAGGTGATCAACAAATCCAGACTGGTGCTACGCAGCTGGAATCGTTCGCCGAGATAAGCATTTGTCAGCGAACCCTTGTAGGTATACACGCCGTTGCGCAATCCGGAATGTGCGATAATCAGTGGGATAACGCCGCCGGCTTCCGCTTTTAGCAGCAGCGATGTCAGGATATTACTCACCGCATCGGAGGCCGTTCGGGCCACCCTTGAAGGGATGTTGGGCACACAGTAATGGATGACTCCGTGCCGCTCGAAAGTCGGCCGGTCGTGGGTGCTGGCCTGCGACGTTTCAAAACACCCACCTTGGTCTATACTTACATCGACAATCACGGAGCCGGGTTTCATACGTTGCACAATATCTTCGGAGACAAGCATGGGCGTGTTAGCATGGGCGGAATGAACGGCGCCGATAGCGACGTCAGCGCTGAGCAACTGCTCCTGCAGGTGAACGGGATTGATGACCGAGGTATGCAGTTGTCGCCCGACCTGGCGTTGCAGGTTCATCAGAGCGTACACATTGTTGTCAAAAATACGCACTTCGGCGCCCAGGCCGAGCGCTGTGCGGGTTGCGAATTCGGCTACCACGCCTGCCCCGAGAATGATCACCTTGGCAGGCGGCACACCCGCTATACCGCCCAGCAACACACCCTGCCCGCCGCGGGCCGTTGCCAGCAATTCGGCGGCAATGAGGATGGCGCTGATGCCGGAAATTTCACTCATCGCATTCACGATCGGGAAAACGCCCGTCTCGTCGTCGCGGATATATTCCATCGCCAGGGCTATCACGCGCCTTTTTTGGAGCCTGGTGATATACTCGGCATCCAGCAGGGGCAGGTGAATCGGCGATATCACCACCTGGTTGGGGCGCATCATTTCGATTTCATCGAGCGTCGGCGGCGCCACTTTCAGCAGCACGTCGGCTTTAAACACCTCTTCTGTACTATGGCTGATTTGTGCGCCCGCTTCCGAATAGTTGTGGTCGCTGAATTTTGCTTTTTCACCGGCGCCGGCTTCTATAATGATATGGTGGCCGTGCGCCGCCAGCGTCATCACTGAATGCGGCGCCAAAGCGACCCGGTTTTCCTGTAAAGTAGTTTCTTTCGGAACACCGATAAAAAGCCGTTGATGCCGGGGTAAAACATCCAGCATTTCAGGTTGGGTACGTGGGACTGATAAGGTTTCCATAGATGAGTTTGGAAAAAAACGGCAGGGGATTACAAAATTAGAATGCGGCGGGAAGTTTCCCCTATTATCTCGATGTTAATTTTTGCAGTGTTGTCTGGCAACATGGATTCCACGATTTGCGGCCACTCGATCACACAATACCAGGGATCGTACAGCAGGTCTTCCAGGCCAATGTCGAATGCCTCGGAAGCGTTGTGCAAACGATACAGATCGAGGTGGTGAAAAAGTGCCTTCGAGCCATCCGGCAAAGTGTAATTGTATTGATTTACCAGGGAAAAGGTTGGACTGGCCGTAGCGCCTTCCACGCCGATGTGCCGGCAAAATGCTTTTACGAAAGTGGTTTTGCCGGCGCCCATTTCGCCGTACAATGCAATTTTACGGCGTTCGGCCAGGCCTTCCAGGATGGCCGGAATGGCTGCCGGTAATGCTTCCGGATCGTGAATGTCTACTTGCATGTTGTAAACTATTTTGGAGAATTGCAGGGGCGTGGCAAAAGTACGCCCGCAAAACCCGAATTTCGCAGTTCTTTTTGCGCGTGTTTATCATTGCCTGTTTCCAAATGCCTTATTCGATCAACGACATTCAAAAAATCCTTGCTGCCCGCTGGCTGCAACAATCTGATCCGGACGCCGGCGTAGAGCAATTGTTGTTCGATAGCCGCCAGGTGGCGATGCCTTCCCGCTCCCTGTTTTTTGCCCTCTCCGGCGAACGGCTCGACGGCCACCGCTACCTGCCCGATCTGTACCAGGCGGGCGTCCGGCAATTTGTTGTAAGTCAGGCAGTTGCAGTGGAGCATTACCCGGGCGCCAATATCCTGCTGGTGAAAAACACCCTGCAAGCCCTGCAATTGCTGGCCCAACACCACCGCTCCAAATTCCGGATTCCAGTGGTCGGCATCACCGGTAGCAATGGAAAAACGGTTATAAAAGAATGGCTTTGGCAGTTGCTCAGCCCCGATTTTCACATCGTGCGCAGTCCCAAAAGTTATAATTCACAGATCGGCGTGCCGCTTTCTGTGTGGCAAATGAAGCCCGAACATACCCTGGCGCTTTTTGAGGCGGGTATTTCCAAACCCGGCGAAATGGAACGCCTGGCACCAATCATTCAGCCCGAAATCGGCCTTTTTACCAATATCGGGCCGGCACACCGGGAAGGTTTCCGCGACGACGCTGAAAAAATACAGGAGAAAATACGGCTGTTCGACAGCGCCCGTTTGCTCGTCGTATCGGTCGACAACCCGGCTATAGCACAGGCCGCACAGGACTGGCAAAATGAACTTCCGGCGCGACAACTTTTCACCTGGTCAAAAACCGGGCTGCCCGCCGATGTGCAAATTATCGGGGTACAAAAGGCCCCCGACGGTTTTACCCAGATACGCGCCGCATTCCGGCAAATGATCGAACTGGCAATCATCGACATCCCTTTTTCGGATACGGCTTCCGTTGAAAATGCGATTCATTGCTGGGCCATTATGCACCTGCTGGGTATTTCCCAAAAAAACATCGCGGAGCGGATGCGGCGGCTGGAACCGGTAGAAATGCGGCTCGAACTGAAATCGGGCGTCCGACACTGCACCCTGGTCAACGACTTTTACAACAATGACCTGGCCTCGTTGCGCATTGCGCTGCAATTTGCGCGGCAACAGGCCCGCACCGGACGCGTGACCCTGATTCTCTCCGATATTCTGCAAAGCGGGCTGCCCGCTTCGGAATTGTGGGAGCAAGTGGCCGCCGCCGTTCAATTGCAGGGCGTCGGTCGTCTGATCGGTATGGGGCAGGCCATTCCTGCCATTCAGGCTTTTTTGCCTGCCGGCTTCGACGCCGTTTTTTACCCGGAAACGGAACTGTTTTTACAAAATATCGCCGCGCACGATTTCCACGACGAACTTATTTTGCTGAAAGGCGCCCGCCCTTTCGAGTTTGAGCGCATCGCCCGCAGGCTGGAACAGAAAGCGCATAAAACGGTTTTGGAGGTCAACCTCACCGCCCTGGTACACAACCTGAACGCTTACAACCGCCTGCTGCAACCGGGTACCCGCACTATGGCGATGGTCAAAGCGGCGGGCTACGGCTCCGGCTCGGCGGAAGTGGCTAAACTGCTGGAATTTCACCGCGTCGATTACCTCGGCGTGGCGTATGCCGACGAGGGTATCGAACTGCGGCATGCGGGGGTGAACCTGCCCATTCTGGTGCTCAATCCCGAACCGGCGAGTTTCGACGTGTTGTACCGTTTCCGGCTGGAACCGGAGGTGTACAGCCTGCCCATGCTGGACGAGCTGATCCATTTTGCCGGCAAAGAGAAAGCGCTGTCCATTCACCTGAAACTGGACACGGGTATGCACCGGCTCGGTTTTGAAGCGGACGATATTCCGGCGCTCACGGCGCTGTTGGGCCGGTACCCGAACCTGCGCGTGCAGTCGGTTTTTTCGCATCTTTCGGCCAGCGACGCTGCTCAACACGATGCATTCAGTCACCGGCAGGCGGCAGTTTTTACGGAATTGTCGGATCGGATCAGCGCTGCGCTGGGCTACTCTCCCCTGCGGCATATTTGTAATACGGGCGGTATCGTGCGATTCCCGGAATATCATTTTGACATGGTGCGCCTGGGTATCGGGCTGTACGGCATCGACAGCGCCGGTTTTCAGGATCAGTTGCGGGTAGTGAATACCCTGAAGGCCACGATTAGCCAGATCAAGGAAATAGCGCCGGGCGACACGGTGGGTTACAACCGCAACAGCGGCCCACTGGCGAAACCAACCCGTATTGCGACCATCAGCATCGGTTACGCCGACGGTTTTTTGCGGCTGGCAAGCGGCGGGCGGTATTCGGTGCAGCTGCGCGGACAACGGGCGCCCACCATCGGCAATGTATGTATGGATATGACGATGATCGACGTAACCCATATTCCGGCAGCGCGGGAAGGCGACGAAGTGGTGATTTTTGGAGACCACCCGCCGGTGCAGGAACTGGCGGCCTGCCTGCAAACGATTGCTTACGAGGTGTTTACCAATATTTCGGAACGGGTGAAGCGGGTTTATTGGCAGGAGTAAAAAAGGCAAGGGGCAAAAAGCAAAAAAGTGAAGCCTTAAAAATTGATAAGTAGTCACGCAAAATTAGTTTGAACTAATTTTTTTGTAACTCATTGGTTACTATTGCCTTTTGTCCTTTGCAATTTTGCCCTTTTACTTATGCCGTTTTGGGAATTATCTCTACTTTTGCGCCGTTCTTATGGAACGTAAGAACAAAGGGCTTGTAGCTCAGGTGGTTAGAGCGGCTGACTCATAATCAGATGGTCGCGGGTTCAATTCCTGCCAGGCCCACCTTGAATGTCAATGCGTTACGTGGATTGTTCCGCGTAACGCATTTTTGTTTTGCATACAAACGGGAATGAAAATAATCGGAAATCTGATAGATTTGCCCATATTTACTTTCCAGAAATTGAATAAATGCAATCCATCATTGACCATTTTCAACAATACCTGCCGCTGACGGAAGTGGAGCAAGCGTTAATCCTGACCAGGGTGAAACAGCGCAGTATCAAGCGCAGGCAAATGATATTGCAGGAGGGTTTCGTCTGTCGGCATTACACGTTTATTGTAAAAGGATGTTTTAAAATGTACGCCGTAGATGACCGGGGCATTGAACACAATATCCAATTTGCTGCGGAAGACGACTGGATTGCGGACATCGGCAGTTTTCATTCAAAAAAGCCCAGTAGTCTTTTTATCGAAGCCCTGGAACCTTCGGAAATCATACAAATTGAACAGCAGGACTTGTACCTATTATACCTCAATATTCCCAAACTGGATCGCATATTTAAAGTAATTGTCGAAAATAAATATGTCGAATTACAGAACCGGGTGCTGCAAAACATCAGTTCTACCGCGCAACAGCGGTACCTGAATTTTCTCGAACAATATCCCACCCTGTCGCTGCGACTGCCCAACACACAGATAGCCTCTTA
>JALHMA010000288.1 GCA_022844265.1 Saprospiraceae bacterium
TGAATGCTTCCACGCTGGGTTCTACTTCCATTTTGCTGAACTCTACCTCCGATCGTTTCCCCAACGGCATGGGCAACGACAGCGGCGAACTGGGGCACAACCTTATGGACCATCACTACAGACTCGGCGCGATGGGCAGTTACGATGGTTTTGAAGACCAGTATTATAAAGGCCGGCGCCCCAATGGCATCTACATTCCGCGCTACCGAAACCTGAATGAACAAACGCGGCACCCCGACTTTTTGCGCGGCTACGGCTACCAGGGCGGCGGCGGCCGGGGCAACTGGGGTGGGGGAGTGAACAGCGAAGGTATCGGGGCCGATTTTAAGGAAAACCTGTTTAAACCTGGCGGCTGGGGTATGACCCTCGTCGGTTTCGGCGAATGCCTGCCCTACCACGAAAACAAGGTGACGCTCAACCGAGACCTGAAAGATAAAGCAGGTTTGCCAACCCTGGCTTTCGACTGTGAATTTAAAACAAACGAAATGGCCATGCGCAAACACATACAGGCAGATGCGGCGGAAATGCTGGAAAAAGCCGGGTTTAAAAACATCAGCACCTTCGATCACGCCGGCGGCATCGGTGTGGGCGTACACGAAATGGGTACCGCGCGTATGGGCAGAGACCCCAAAACCTCGGTGCTGAACGGCAATAACCAGGTTCATGCCGTGCCCAACGTGTTTGTGACCGACGGCGCTTGTATGACTTCTTCTTCCTGCGTCAATCCTTCCATTACCTACATGGCACTGACTGCCCGGGCGGTTGATTTTGCTGTGCAGGAAATGAAGAACAATAGACTGTGAATCGTGAGGCACTAATAACCGATAACTAATAACGGATAACTACCTATGAATAGAAGAGAAGCATTAAAAACAACGGCTCTTTTCCTGGGCTATGCGGTTTCGGCAACGGCTTTGTCCGAGATGTTCATCAGTTGTTCGGCCGGCAAGCACCTGCACTGGAAACCGGAATTTCTGACGCCCGAGCAGGCGCGCACAATTGCTGCCATCGCCGAACGCATCCTGCCGCGCACCGGGACGCCCGGCGCCAAAGACCTGCACATAGATAAATTCATCGATAAAATGTTGAAAGACCTGCTTGCGCCCGATGAACAAAATGACTTCCTGACGGGTTTGGCTGCCTTCGAGCAGGTGTGCGTCCGGGAATACAACCTGAAATTTGCAGATTGCCCGGCGGAACGGCAACATGCATTGCTGCTGCAAATGGATAAGGAAGCCGCCAAACAACCGCCTTCATTATGGGGCATTCGTTTGTCGGCGGACGCTCCTACACATTTTTTTCGCAGGATCAAGGAACTGACTTTGCTGGGCTACTATACGTCGCAAAAAATAGGGACAGAAGTGCTGAATTACGATCCTATGCCGGGGGTGTATGTAGGTTGTATGCCTTTGGCGGAAGTTGGTAATGCGTGGAATGAATAAACACTAAGTAACGCTTAAAAAACAACTTATGCCTTTGACTAACCCCCGCGCTTTAGCCGGGGGTATCGAAGAAACTAAACCCAACGGGGTTTTTAACCCCAGATCACTCATTTTGGGTTAAAACCCATCTGTGTTTGTCCCGTTCATTTCCCCCGGCTAAAGCGCGGGGGTTAGTCAAATCCTGAACTTGTTTTTTAGGCGGTACTAAATAAAAGGGCAAAAAGCAATCACATTGACCGAGTTGGTAAGTTGTTGTATGAAAATACAGTAACGCTCGAGAAGAGATAACACCTCCTCATGCCTCATCCCCCATTTAAAAAAGCCCGATAACGCATCAGCGTTACCGGGCTTTTCATATTCCTACAGATTGAAAATCAATCTTTTATCCTCAAAAACTTAGGCTTTTCCACCTTTCGCTTTTTCAATCACCGCTTTCGACACGCTTTCAGGCGGTGGCGCGTAGTGGCTGAATTCCATGGTAGAAGAAGCGCGGCCTGAAGTCAGGGTACGCAGCGCAGTCACATAGCCGAACATTTCAGCCAAAGGCACTTCCGCCTGGATGGCAACAGCGCCGCCCATACGGGTTTCCTGGCCTTTCGGCATACCGCGACGGCGGTTCAAGTCGCCGATAACCGGGCCGACGTATTCTTCCGGTGTGATCACTTCCAGTTTCATCATGGGTTCCATGATTTGTGGTTTGGTCGCCGGAGCGGCAGCGCGGAAACCTTCTTTGGCACACAATTCGAAGGCGATCGGTTTCGAGTCCACGGAGTGCATACCACCGTCGAGGACGCGTACTTTCATCGAGTCGATGTTGTAACCTGCGAGGATACCGTTGTTCATCATTTGTGTGAAACCGTCGGCGATTGGCTTTTGATAGTTTTTATCAATTGCGCCACCCACGATAGCCCATACAAACTGAAGTTTTTTCTTGCCGCTTTTGAAGTCGTCGCTGTTGAGGAATTCCTCATCGGCAGGGCCGAGTTCAAATTCCATATCAGCGAAGAGACCGGAACCACCCGATTGTTTTTTCAAACGTTCGCGGTGTGTGGTCGTTTTCGTCAGCGCCTCTTTGTAGTTTACCTGTGGCGCGCCCTGGTTGCATTCCACCTTGAATTCGCGGCGAAGACGGTCCACGATGATCTCCAGGTGCAGTTCGCCCATACCGGAAATGATCGTCTGGTTCGTGTCTTCGTCGTATTTCACGCGGAAAGTGGGGTCTTCCTCAGCCAGTTTGTTGAGGGACATACCCAGTCTGTCCAGGTCTTTCTGTGTTTTCGGCTCGATGGCCAGACCGATTACCGGTTCCGGGAACACCATCGATTCCAGCACGATCGGGTGCGCTACATCGCACAGCGTATCGCCAGTGCGAATATCCTTGAAACCAACCGCAGCGCAGATATCACCCGCTTCAACAGCGTCGATCGGGTTCTGCTTGTTCGCGTGCATCTGGTACAAGCGGCTGATACGTTCTTTATCGCCCGTGCGGGTATTCAAAACGTAAGAACCTGCATCCAATTTACCTGCATATACCCGTATAAAGCACAAACGGCCTACAAAGGGGTCGGTTGCGATTTTGAATGCCAGGGCAGTAAACGGCTCGCTTACTTTCGGTTGACGTGTGATCTCTTTTTCTGTTTTCGGATCGGTACCTTTGATGCTTTCTTTGTCCAAAGGAGAAGGCAGGAAGTAACAAACCGCATCCAGACAAGCCTGTACGCCTTTGTTTTTGAAGGCGGAACCGCACATGACCGGAGTCATTTTCATATCGATAACAGCGGCACGGATAGCGGCGCGCATTTCTTCGATGGTGATGCTTTCCGGGTCTTCAAAGAATTTTTCCAGCAAAGAGTCGTCGTAGCCGGCTACTTCTTCGATGAGTTTCTGGCGATATTCAAATACGGTTTCAACCAGATCTTCCGGAACCGGAATTTCTGTGAACGTCATGCCGTGGTCTTCTTCATTCCAGACAATGGCTTTGCCGCTTACGAGGTCGACCACACCTTTGAAGTTGTGCTCGGCGCCGATCGGTACCTGCAACGGAATGGCATTGGCGCCCAGTTTCGCTTTCATGTCGTTGACACACATGAAAAAGTCGGAACCGGCGCGGTCCATTTTATTGATGAACGCGATACGCGGCACTTTATAGTTATCAGCCAGGCGCCAGTTGGTTTCAGATTGCGGCTCTACGCCGTCAACTGCTGAAAACAAAAACACCAAACCGTCCAATACACGCAGGGAGCGGTTTACCTCGACGGTAAAATCCACGTGACCGGGTGTGTCGATAATATTGAAATCAAATAATTGGTCGGCTACTTTCCACTGGCATTTGGTAGCGGCAGAAGTGATCGTGATGCCACGCTCCTGCTCCTGCTCCATCCAGTCCATGGTAGCTGCACCTTCGTGTACCTCACCAATTTTGTGGTTTACACCGGTGTAGTAGAGAATACGCTCAGTTGTGGTTGTTTTACCTGCGTCAATGTGAGCGGCAATACCGATATTACGGGTGAACCGGAGGTCGTTTGCCATGACTTGTTATTGTATTGAGTGATTGAATGAATAAAATAGTGCAACTCGGGACTTTCAATACGATCATTCAAAACAAAGTATCGTGCTGAAAGGTAAAATGTATGCTTGTCAAAAGTTATTTTGGCAAAATGGCGTATGGTAGTTTAAAAGTTTGGAAGAATAAAATTGATTTTCTCCAATTCAGTCCTCTTAAAAAACCAATACCGCCGAAAATTGGCCCCGCCAAATAAATCTGGCGGGGGCAACCTCGACGGTAAGAAATGGTGTACGCTGCAAAACGTGATTAGGTCCTGAAATGTGCAAAGGCGCGGTTCGCCTCAGCCATTTTGTGGGTGTCTTCCCGTTTTTTAACAGCGCTGCCTTCACCTTTTGCTGCGGCGATCACTTCAGCAGCCAGTTTTTCGGCCATACCTTTGCCGCTGCGGGCGCGTGCATATTTGATGAGCCACTTCATGCCAATCGAGATTTTACGGTTGGCAGGGAGTTCGGTTGGAATCTGGAAAGTTGCACCACCGATACGGCGGCTGCGAACTTCCACTTGTGGCATCACGTTGTTCAACGCTTTTTTCCAGACTTGCAACTCGTCCTCGTTGGTGCGGGTTTTTACGAGGTCTAAGGCATCGTAAAAAATCCCAAATGCAACGCTCTTCTTGCCCTCCCACATCAGGTTATTCACGAAACGTGTTACCATCGTATCGCTATAACGCGGATCAGCGGCCAATACTCGAGGTTTCGGTTTGTGCTTACGCATTTTCTATAATGATGAATGATGAATGATAAATGATGAATCACCGAACAACGAACGGAATCTTGCGGATTCATCATTCATCATTCATCATTCATCATTAAATAAAATTATTTCTTCGGACGCTTGGAACCGTATTTCGAGCGGCTCTTTTTGCGGTTGTTCACACCGGCAGTATCCAATGCGCCACGCACAATGGTGTAACGTACACCCGGCAGGTCTTTTACACGACCGCCGCGTACGAGTACGATGGAGTGCTCCTGCAGGTTGTGGCCTTCACCCGGAATGTAGGCGATGATCTCGATGCTGTTGGTCAAACGCACTTTGGCAACTTTACGCAGCGCAGAGTTCGGTTTCTTCGGTGTTGTAGTGTACACACGGGTGCAAACACCACGACGTTGCGGGCAAGAGTTCAACGCGCGGCTTTTGCTGGCGTATTCCACTTTTTCGCGGCTGTTGCGTACAAGCTGATTAATAGTAGGCATACCGTTATTTTACTGAAAATTATTATAACTCGTTCAAAATCAATGGGAAAACGACATGAATAGACATACCTTTTCCAAAAGCGAACGCAAAGGTAACTCAAGTTGCTGTAATTTTCCAAACCAAGGATAAAAAAAGTGGAAAAAGTGCGAAGTCTGTGGAAAGTCCGAAGTGCGAAGTCATTAGTGCGAAGTCCGTTTCAGGCTTGGCATATCGACAGAGATTGGAAAAGCATTTTTAAGGGGCTACGCACACTACTGGACATTTTTATTTCGCGCAGATTTCACACAGAAAAAAAGCACAGATTTTACACGGAATTTGGAGGGCGCTTAGCGTTCTGCGTAAAATCTGTGCTTTTTTTCTGTGTGAAATCTGCGCGAAATAAAAATGTCCAGTAGTGTGGGGCTACGACCTTGCAAAACCCAAGCCTGAAACGGACTTCGCACTGATGACTTCGCACTTCGGACTTTCTCGGACTACGCTTAGCGTAACAGCATGACTCTTACCCCAAAAATCCCCCGCCGCACCGGCAGCAAAATCCGCTCACCCGGCTTGGTCAGCGGGTAATACGCCTGGCCTTTGTATTTGAAGCGGTGCAACTGTCCTTTTTCCCGGACGGTCAGGTGATAACCGCTGGGCTCTATTTTTTCTCCTTTCAGCAATCCGTAGCCGGAGGCAAAGTAGGGCGCTTCCGAAACAAACTCGAAGGAATGGTACTCTTTCAGGCTGAATGCCCGGTTGAGCAGGCTGCCAAACAGGGGCGCAAACAACACGCTGCAAAACAGAATCAGCAAAATTTCGGGTACATGCCGTTTCCAGGGCGTAAACCGCTCGCGTCCCAGCCACAAACCGGCGCAGGCCGCTGACAGGGCTACCAGCAAGGAACCGGCTACCAGGCCTTTGACGCCGATTGAATTGGACAGGTATGCGTACTCGCGCACATACAAGCCGCCGAGGACGAACAAGGTTAGCACGGCGAGGAAGGCGTATATTTTGGGTCGGGACATGGATTGGTTATCAGTTATCTGTTATTGGTTATCGGGGTGGTAACGCTTGGCTTGAGTTATATGGTCTTACGAACGGATACTTCTTTCTTGCTACTTAATACGCGTTTTTTACCACAACGGACACCAAGTGGTTTCATAGTATACTATATCAGGCAGCAAACGTACGATATGGTACAGGATGGGAACATTAAAATTTATTTTTACCTTGTTGCGGCCCTAAACGGCCTTTGCCCAATGGCCGGAATGGCCCACACCAGCAAAACGAACAACCATGAACAAGCATAAAGCGCTTCTTGCACTCGTCCTTCTCGTGCTCGGCCTGACAGGTATTGCTTCTATTTTAACGATGGATCTTCCCTTGCCGCCCGATGTAGAAGTCATCCTCAAAGCCCGGTATTCGCCGGAAGAAATCAAACTGCTGCTGTTGATAAACCCCATCTTTATGCTGTTGATCGCCATAGCAGTGGGCGTTGCGCTGTATGAAAAAGTGCGGTTCAGCGTCCCGGTCATCGAACACCTGATAGGTGTGACCGAAAATGCTCCGAATTGGAAGAATTTGCTGCTATATGGTGTGTCGGGCGGCATCCTGGCTGGTATCCTGCTGAGCCTGATCGGGCTGATATTTAAACCAGTTCTGCCGGCTGAATTTACGGAACTATCGCAAAAACTCCAGCCCACATTGGCCGCCCGCTTCCTGTATGGCGGCCTGACGGAAGAAATTATGATGCGGTTCGGATTTATGACACTGGTGGTATGGCTGTTCTCCAAAGTCTTCAAAGGCCTGCGGCCGTTGGTCTACTGGACAGGCATCATAGTGGCTGCCATCGTTTTTGCCCTGGGGCATTTTCCCATTGCCTTTCAAAGTGTGGCGAGTCCTTCGCCGGCATTTCTGGGGTATATCCTCATCGGAAACTCCGTTGGCGGTATCATTTTCGGCTGGCTGTACTGGAAAAAAGGACTGGAAAGCGCTTTTCTGGCGCACCTGCTGGCGCATGTGGTGCTGGTGGCGGTAGGCGCGTGAGCGTGACCACGCAGCCCCCGAGCCTCGCGCAAACAGGGCATTTTCACTCGATTTACACCTCGTAGAGCGGACAGTTCCTTTCAGGATGACAAAAGTAGATTACACCGTAGAGCACACCACAATATGGGTTGTTTCCGTTAGGGGAAAACACAGATAGAGAGCAAAAATCGTCTCGTTTAATGGCAAAGAGCGATGTCGTAAAACCCGCGCACGGCGTCACTTCCTCCCTCAGGCCGAGCGTTACTACCCTGATAACTGATAACGAATAACCGATAACTAACCCAGTCGCTCCACCGCCGCTTCCCATTCTGCATAAATTGCTTCCAGTTCGGCTTTGAGTTTGTTGTATTTGTTGATTTTATCGTTGGCTTCCGTGCGGTTGTAGAAATCGGGGTCGGACATTTGTTTTTCAAAAGTGCTAAGTTCGGATTCCAGGTCGGCGATGCGTTTTTCGTGTTTGTGTACGATGCGCTGGAGATTTTTCTTTTCATCCGTACCCAATACGACGACGCCCTGATCGGAAGCGGCATTACCGCCCG
>JALHMA010000289.1 GCA_022844265.1 Saprospiraceae bacterium
CTATGGGTAGGCACGAAAAGTGGCGGGCTCAACCGCCTGGACAAACAATCTGGCACTTTAAAGCAATATAAACGGGAGCATGGGTTGCCCGACAACGTAATTTACGGTGTTTTGGCAGAAAACCCTTCGACAATCGGCAGATCGGCGGGCAAACATATATGGCTTAGTACGAATAAGGGGCTCTGTCGGTTTGATGTACAAACGGAGACAACCAAAAACTTTACGGTTGCCGACGGCTTGCAGGACAATGAGTTCAACAGCTCCAGTTACCTGAAAACCCGGGACGGCACGATGATTTTCGGCGGCGTAAAAGGCCTGACGGTGTTCCATCCCGATAGCCTGCACTTCAATACACATATACCGCAAATCCGCATCGTCGGCCTGAGCGTCAACAACAAGGATTTCGATATTTCAGGCAAATCCTCTATCACCCTCTCCCACAACCAAAACCTGCTCACCTTCGATTTTGCAGCCCTTGAATTCACCAATCCCGCTCAAAACCAGTACCGCTACCAACTCGTGGACGTCGACAAAGACTGGGTAGAACTCGGGGCCAGAAACAGTGTGCAATTCGCCAACCTGGCGCCCGGAACCTATACCTTTAAAGTACTGGGCAGCAACAACGACGGCGTCTGGAGCGAGCAGCCCGCCGAGCTCCGATTCACCATCCATCCGCCGTGGTGGGCATCGTGGTGGGCCTATCTATTGTATTTGGCAATCGCACTAACGGCGGCAAGGCTGTACTACCGCTATCGCTTGCAACTGAGGCTGGAACACCAGGAAGCCCTTCGCCTCGCCGAACTGGACGATTTCAAAAGCCGCTTTTTCACCAATATTACGCATGAATTCAGGACGCCGCTGACGGTAATCTTGGGTATGAGCGAGCAATTGGCAAAGGAGGAAACCAACGAACCCAAACGCAACAAACTCGGCCTGATCAAACGCAGCGGCGAAAACCTCCTGCGGCTTGTCAACCAGATACTCGACCTGGCCAAACTTGAGTCTAACACCTTGAAAATAAACTATATACAAGGTGATATCCTTACATTTATCCGGTATATTGCTGAAAGCATGCACTCCATGGCCAACGCTCAAAACCTGATGCTTCGGGTCGAAAGCGATCATGCAAAAATCGTGATGGACTACGATCCCGAGCGGTTTTTGCAAATTGTCCACAACCTTTTGTCCAACGCCATCAAGTTCACCCCTTCGGGTGGCAAAGTGGTGTTGCGGGCTTCCATAGACCTGGCAGGTTCTAAAAACCTGCCAAGTCTTTATCTCACCGTCAGCGATTCGGGCGCCGGCATTCCGGCGGAGGAATTGCCGCATTTGTTCGACCGCTTTTTCCAGGCAAAAAATCAGGAACATGCTAAGGCGGGTGGTACGGGTATCGGTCTGTCGTTGACCCGTGAATTAGTCAAAGCAATGGGCGGCGAGATTTCCGTAGAAAGTACGGTCGGCGTGGGCAGTACCTTTTTGGTGAAATTGCCTATCAGGAATGATGAATTAAGAATGATGAATGATGCATACACACCGCCCCAAACAACACTCCTGACGCACAACCCATCACCTCAAAAAGATTCATCATTCATCGCTCATCATTCATCGTTACAAACCGTGCTTTTGATCGAAGACAACCCCGATGTGGTGGAATACCTGAGCGCTTGTCTGGATGGACAATTTCACCTCGACTTCGCATACAACGGACAGGCCGGCATTGAAAAAGCCCTCGAAAACGTACCCGATCTCATCGTGAGCGATGTAATGATGCCCTTCAAAGATGGATTCGAGGTGGTAGAAACCTTGAAAAACGACGAGCGCACAAGCCACATCCCCATCATTCTGCTGACCGCGAAAGCCGATGTACAAAGCCGTTTAGCCGGACTCCGCAGAGGGGCCGAGGCTTACCTTTCCAAACCCTTTCACCAGGAAGAGTTGCTGGTCACGGTGGCTAATCTGCTTGACATACGTAAAAAATTGCAGTCAAAATACCAGCAAAGTGTGCTGGCTCCTGTGGAGTCGGCGGCAAACACGGCCGACCAGGAAGACAGTTTCCTGCAAAAGGTGCGCGGCATTATTGAGGCACATTACCGCCACGAGGATTTTGGGCTGCCACAACTTTGCCAGAAAATCGGGATGAGCCGCTCGCAGTTATTCCGCAAAATGAAAGCCCTGACAGATATGGCGCCTTCTGATCTCATCCGCACGCACCGGCTCAACAAAGCCAAATCCCTGCTCGAAAGCGGCGCTGCCAATGTAGCGGAGGCCTCCTGGCAGGTCGGTTTTAAAGACCCTTCCTATTTTTCCAAATTGTACCAGGAGGAATTTGGGGTGGCGCCGAGTTATTCTAATAAATGATTGATAATCATTATAGTACTGTTTACTCGTTCCTTAATATTAAATCACCCACCAAAAGCACTACTATTGCACTTTTTTTGAGCAGATGTGAAAAAATTAATTGCCATATTTTTATTGCTGAGTGTGTACGGTTTGTGTGCGCAGACTGCGGCTGACCCCAACACGTACATTTGCGTCCTGCAGCATACCGACAACCACAAACTTCAGAAATATATACAGATATTGGCCGACACGGTCACGGGATATAGTATCGAGGACATCGTACAGCCTCGGCTGCAAGACCTGTTTGTGGGCTTTCCCGACAAGACCTTCGATCTGCAAAGCCATCAACCTTATTGGGGAAAGATACAGTTGGAAAACCGCCTGCCTGAGGCGGAAATGCAAAACGAATGGGTGCTTAATTTTTCGAGCACTTTTACCCAACTTACGTTGTTCCGGTTAGCGGAAAATGGCACCTGGACATCTGAGATCAACGGCAGTTTTGTCCCGGTGCGCCAGAAAAGTTTTGTCCCGACACAGGATGGCAACTTGTTCAAACTGGTACTTCCCCCTGGAAAGGTGGTCACGCTGTACTTCCGGGGCACGAGCGAGCGCAGCTCCCTGCCGCCCACGTTTCATGCCTATTTGCAGCCGCTCGATCTTTTTTATGACAAATTGGTTGCAGCCAAGTCGAGCGATGGCCTGTTCGCGGGTTTTCTGTTGATGATGCTGCTTTACAACCTGCTCAAGTTCCTCTTTGTTCGCGACCGCAGTTACCTATACTATGCCGGGTATTTGATGATGGTGGCGGTCTATACGTCTTACGCTTCCGAAGATTTGATGGACTGGTTTGGTGGCTTTGTCTTTGCCGACCATCCCGCTTACTACAGTCTGTTCAAAAGTTCCATTTTCCTCGGCCTGATGTGCTATTTGGCTTTCATCCGTAATTTTTTGGATTTGGAACACCTGCTACCCAAGTGGGACCGGTTTTTCCGTTATTCAATATGGCTTGGCGTACCGATGATGGCACTTTTTGCCTTCCTTTCATTCCGGAACAATTTCAGTTACGATATTAGCGACCGGCCGATTTTGGCCTATATCGCATTAGTCTCCATTTCGGAATTCATCTTCATTTACCCCCTTTTCAAAACCAAAGACTCCAAGGGTTTTTTCATCACAGCGGGCATTGCCGTCATCAGTTTGGGGTTTCTGCTGACTTTGCATTCGAGGATGACCGAAACACCCTTCACGGTCTTTTACCTCAAAGTAGCCGCAATCGTGGAATTCCTGATTTTTTCGATGGGCCTGGCCTACCGCGAAAGGCAACGGGAAGTGGCCAAACAACAAGCGGATTTTGCATTGCGGGAAAGCCAGTTGCTTCAGGAAAAAAATCAAATGGAGGCCGAACAACTGCAAGAACTGAACGATTTTAAATCTCGTTTTTTCACCAATATCACCCATGAGTTCCGGACGCCGCTGACGGTGATTCTGGGTATGTCTGAGCGAGTACTTAGCGAGGGGGTGACTTCAAGTCACCCCCTCGCTATCACGAAGCCTCTCAACCTGATCAAACGCAACGGCGAAAACCTCCTGCGCCTCATCAACCAAATTCTCGACCTGGCCAAACTAGAGTCGAACACCCTGAAAATGAACTACATACAGGGTGATATTTTGGCTTTTACCAGGTATATTACCGAAAGTCTGCACTCGCTGGCCAATGCACAAAATCTAATGCTCCGGGTCGAAAGCGATCAGGCAAAAATCGTGATGGACTACGATCCCGAGCGGTTTTTGCAGATTATCCACAACCTCTTGTCCAACGCCATCAAGTTCACGCCTTCGGGTGGCAAAGTGGTATTGCGCGCTTCCGTAGACCTGGCAGGTTCTAAAAACCGGCCAAGTCTTCTTCTCACAGTCACCGATTCGGGCGCCGGTATTCCGGCGGAGGAACTGCCACATTTATTCGACCGTTTTTTCCAGGCAAAAAATCAGGAACATGCCAAGGCGGGTGGCACGGGCATCGGGCTTTCTTTGACCCGCGAATTGGTCAAAGCCATGGACGGCGAGATTACGGTGGAAAGTACTGTGGGAGTGGGCAGTACGTTTTTGGTGAAATTGCCTATCAGGAATGATGAATTAAGAATGACGAATGATGCATACACACCGCCCCATACAACACTCCTGACGCACAACCCATCACCACAAAAAGATTCATCATTCATCGCTCATCATTCATCATTACAAACCGTGCTTTTGATCGAAGACAACCCCGATGTGGTGGAATACCTGAGCGCTTGTTTGAAAGGCGTGGGCGACCACGAGGGTAGCCCTTACCAGTTGGATTTCGCCTACAACGGACAGGCCGGCATTGAAAAAGCCCTGGAAAACGTACCCGATCTTATCGTGAGCGATGTAATGATGCCTGTCAAAGACGGATTCGAGGTGGTGGAAACCCTGAAAAACGACGAGCGCACGAGCCATATCCCCATCATTCTGCTGACCGCGAAAGCTGATGTGCAAAGCCGACTGGCCGGACTCCGCAAAGGGGCCGATGCCTATCTTTCCAAACCTTTTCACCAGGAAGAGTTGCTCGTAACGATAGAAAACCTGCTCGAACTGCGCCGGAAATTGCAGTCGAAATACCAGCAAAATGTGCTGGCGCCTGTGGAATCGGTGGCAACCGCAGCGGATCAGGAAGATAGTTTCCTGCAAAAGGTACGCGGCATTATAGAAACACATTACCACCACGAGGATTTTGGGCTGCCACAACTTTGCCAGAAAATCGGGATGAGCCGCTCGCAACTGTTCCGCAAAATGAAGGCCCTGACGGATATTGCGCCTTCTGATCTCATCCGCACCCATCGGCTGAATAAGGCCAAAGCACTGCTTGAAAGCGGCGCTGCCAATGTAGCGGAAGCCGCCTGGGAGGTGGGTTTTAAAGATCCTTCCTATTTTTCAAAATTGTACCAGGAGGAATTTGGGGTGGCGCCGAGCGCAACCCGCAAATAACTGACAATCAATATTTTACCTGACGGGTAATTTCGTTGCATGCAACGAAATTACCCGTTTTTTTTTCGCGGCGAAACCAGATTACCGGCTTTTGAGACGCTTTTACCCGGTACTGCGTGCCTCTGCCACGCACCTTTGTCCCATCACTTTCACGAAACAAATCAAACCATGAGCATCCAATTTATTTCCAGACAAAACGCAAGTGTAGCGCCGGCAATAGCCACCCTGTTATACACGCTTTTTTTTAACCCTGCTCCGGGAAAAGCACAGAACGTATATACAGCCGCTTTCGATGGCAAAAGCCCTGACACAGGAAATTCAGATATGTCTCACATCGTCGGTCAACTCGAACACAGCGCGCTGCTGGCCCTTTGCGGCTTCGTTGTGCTAATGATTATCATTTATATCTGTCATGTATCAAAAGCCTGCGCCAATATGAACAAGGTGCAAAAAAATACCCGTAACCTGATCATTCTTGTAGTGGGGCTGGGTTCTTTTTGCAGCAGTTGCAGCATAGAGCAACGGGCAATGGCCGAGCAATACCGCACTGTGACATCGGCTGAAACCCGTACTTGCCCGATGAATCATCATTATATCCATCAGGACAATCCTGCTTACAACAGCCGTTTTTCCAGCAATAATTTTTCTAATTGGAATAGCGCCGTCTTTTGCAAGCATTGCGGACAACGGGTTTTCAGCAACCGTTAATTATAGTCAAAATAAAGTGATTTTTTCAAATCAAACACCCTAACAATGAGCAAAACAACCTTTTTCACAGCCCTTTCCCTCTGCACCATTTTGTTCCTCGCAAACCTTTCTTCGCTTCAGGCTCAAACCACTAACGTATGGAAAGGCGGTTTCCCCGGTCACGAAACGGACTGGAACCAAAATAGAAACTGGAGCCTCGGCAAAACACCGGGTGTTTTTGACCGCGTCATCATCCCGGACGTATCCAGCAGCACCCAAAAATACCCCATTATCAAGGAGGGAGAGATCGAGGTGCAAAGTTTGGAAGTTCGGGTGGGCGCCTCGCTCACGCTGCTCCGTTCGGCACGCATTCTGGCCGATGAGTTTGTCTGCAAAGGCGCCTGCAAAGGCTGCGAATGGCGGATTTTGGTCGAGGGCACCGAAGCGACGGCTTTGCGGCAATAATCGTACTTGTACTTAAATCATTTTTTTACACATAAACATCCTGACAATGAGCAAAACAAGCTTTTTCACAGCCCTTTCTTTATGCGCCGCCGCGCTGATCTGCATCGCCGGCAGCAGTGTACAAGCCCAATCCGTCAACGACGAATTGGAGATACAAGCCTTCACCCGGCGTTTCATGTCCGCCTACAACGTGCAAGACCGCGCCGCCCTCCAAAAAATGTACACCGACGACGCGGTGCGCATTGATCCACAGGGCAAACAAATCAAAGGAGCAGCGAACATCGCCGCCTATTACGCCGAGCAATTCGTCAAAAACAACGCCACGCTGCTGCTCAAACACACCGGCATCAGCTGGTCGGATGCCGAACACGCCTGGGTAGCCAAAGGCGACTATGAAGTGTATGGCAAAACCTATGTGTACGACATCCCCATCAATATCACGGGCAGTTACGCCAATGCGATGCAAAAAAAGGATGGCGAGTGGAAAATCGCCAAGTCCTGGCTCACCACGTCTGATATGTCGGTCATCAAAGCCGAAATTCAAGCCATAGAAAATGCCTGGGCTGCCGCTTTCAATGCGAAAGATGTTGCCACGATTGTGGGCTTTTACGCCGACGACGCCATCAGCATGAACGACGACCAACCCATGCTCGTGGGCAAAGCCGCCATCCAACAAGGCATTGAGGCGGAAATGGCGAATCGCAAGGGAATCGGAAAAGTCAGTTTCGAAACACTGGAGGTGTACGGCGACGAAACCCGCGTGACGGAAATCGGGAAAACCACGGTCAGAACAGATACAGCCATTGTCACCTACTCCGGCAAATACATGGCCGTGTGGGAAAAACGCAACGGCAAATGGCTGACCATTCGGGACATCAGCAACGATGATGCGAAGTAGGAACCCGATTCATCTGACGTTGTGTAACGTCAGTTTTGAACCCTTCCGACGTTAAACAACCCGTTTTTAATTACAACACTTTATTATGGAACCATCCAGTTCTCAATCGGCAGCCATTGCGGCTCCGGTGACAGAGGCCAACCGCCTCACCACTATTGACATGTTGCGCGGCTTTGCCCTTTTGGGTATTTTGCTGATGAATATGCCCGGATTTTCTATGGCAGATTATTCGTTTGAAGCCTTCAAAAACGACCCCGACAGCCTCAACTTTTGGGTTTTTCAAATCATC
>JALHMA010000290.1 GCA_022844265.1 Saprospiraceae bacterium
CCGGCAACATTCAGGTA
Organism: Saprospiraceae bacterium; assembly: GCA_022844265.1. Taxonomy (GTDB): domain Bacteria; phylum Bacteroidota; class Bacteroidia; order Chitinophagales; family Saprospiraceae; genus M3007. The sequence continues at coordinate 18 of JALHMA010000290.1, forward strand.
CATGGCTTCTGCCCCGGAGACATAAGAAGTATTCAGGGAGTGCAATCCTGCGCTGCGTGCCCAAGGGTTGATGAGCAGCTGGTTGGCGCCTGCTTCACCTTGTCGATCCGGGTTGCCAGCAAATGCAACACCAGCCAGCAACAAGCAGCAAGACAGCAAATAGGTAGATTTATGATTCATATCAATTCGAAGATTGAATTCTGAAACCGCCCCCCCGAGAGCGATGGCTCCAGATTTGTGAATATTTTTTTAAGTGAGTGGTGAGTGGTGAGTTGTGAGTGGCATCCGGTTAAAGGAACGTTCTCAGTTATCTTCAAACGAGATGCCTCTCACAACTCACTATTCACTACTCACACTTAAAGTCCTGACGGGTCAAATTGTCGGGCAATACCAAACCACTTGACCGTTCGGGTTCCCAGACCTGGCGCCTGTATATTAATCAGATACACACCGCTGGCCACCGGAATACCTTTGCTGTTTTTCAAATCCCATTCAAGATCAGGCGTAATCTGCTGGTAGGGCTGGTAAACTTCATTGCGCTCATATGTGCGGATAAATTTGCCATCTAACGAGTAGATCGTTACCGTACACTTACCTGGCAGGTTAGTGATTTTGATCGTGTTGGAAAATTGAGAAGTCTCATACTGTGAGAAGCCGTAGTACGGATTCGGTACTGCCTTGATGGAATCAAGCGCATTTTCGACCTGTACCACATCCAGTGCAACGGGCTGCTGACCGCGGGTAGAAAAACGGTATTTTGGATGACCGGTTTTTTTGTTCCCGTCGGCATCATTGGACCACGTTTGATAAGGATTGTCAACGCGCAGTTTAATGGTCACGTCATTCGGAATCAAACCTTCTCTCAGCGACTTCATTTGGAAGTTAGGCGCCACCTGAAGCATACCCGCCCAGGCAATATCCTTCATCCGCGGTACTTTCGCAATGTATGGTTGTGCTGCTGTCAGCGCGAAGAACTCCGGCGTCAGGCGGCGGCGCATGGCTTCACAGCCGTCATAATCAGTATAGGTAACATACACCCAGTGCTGACCACCAAGAACCAAGTCGTAATAATCTTCAACAAAGTTCTCATTCCGCAATATCTGGTTGGTAGGATTCCAGAGCATATCCCGCCCGGTGAAACGCGGATCTATCGTAGAATTATAGACGGAGTTTTCACCAAAGAAGATATTCAGGCGGCGTCCGGTTTCTACGTCTACCGCATAACCCGGGAACCACCCCATACCTCTCATAGGCGTACCTACCTGGTTAGCGGGAAGGCCTGGATAAGCAGTGTTCACTGCGCCATCCGGATCGGGCAGGCCGTCGCCGTTGGCATCTGTTTTTCCTACCGAAAGTCCGTAACGAACGTCGAACATGACGCGCTTTCTGTTGGCCGGGCTTTCCGTTTCCAGGCCGGGGGCTTTCGGGTATTCCGAACCAGAGTAGTAATAAGATGCAGACTCCACCACCATACAACGGCTCCATAAGCTCGTATCCTTGGTCAGTACGATGTCCACATTGGGCAACTGGCTGAGTCTCAGTTTCCGTTGATCTGTCACCACGTTACCTGCATAAAAGCCGATGGAGGCGCCGCCTTTTTCCGTCCAGGCCGGTGTGATGACCCGGTCGTTGGGCACATTGGCACGCGCGCCAAGGCGCCAGTCTGCCAGGTAATAAGGCACAAACCAGCCATTACCCAGGATACTCAGGCCCCTGCTCATATCGAATTCAAAGTCTATTTCCTGCGGCGGCCTTGTCTGTACGTAGTGGAATGGCGGAAAATCCGTATCCGGATAACCCGTCAGCCAGGGTTCATTGATGTTGCTGTATTCTACTTCAGCCCCAATACCGCCATTGGTGTCTTCGTTGTTATCGCCTGCATCCAGGGTTTGTGCAATAGAGACCGAGAAGCCAAATTCCGGTACAATTTGTTCATTCAGCTGTTGAATGGTTTTCTCCGATGCAATCACATTGCCGTCAGGGAGGCGGCGCAATTCCCAGCGTGCCGTATCGTCTAAAACCTGGTCCGTTAAATTGCCGTCTACCAGATTCAGTTCAAAATCGCCTTCTTTGACTTCAAACGGGTTGAAAATCGTGATATTGATCGGACTTCTTCCCGCTTTGTACGTCAGCGTGCTATCAAATCCTGGTTTCAGAATATTCACCCGGGTGGTGCTGTCGAGGTCGAGGAAATTACCGCCTGCGCCTGCGCCTTCCAATCGGGTGATCGGTATGCCGTCTCCATAAGAGGATTTTAAAACCTGGTCGACAATGGGGCGTGGCACTACCGTGAATATAGAGGAGCCTCTGCGGCCCAACAAATACGGGAAAGGCTGACCTGCACCCGTAGTAGGTTCGAAGTCACCGTAATTATTGTAGGCGTACGCTACAGCGACAAAGTAATACTTCTTGTGGTTTACAAGTCGTCTGTCGTTGCTGGTGGCAAACTGGTCTTCTTTGATAGAAAACGTGTGCCGGATACCTGCATCAGCGCCTTCCACCTGAATGCTGGGGGTATAGATTTTTTGGCCCGGATTGATCGGGTTTTGGCTTTCCTCCCAGTTATAGATGGTTTTAATATTGTTTTTAATATCCACCTGAACCACCAACCGGCTGCGATCAGGATCCTCGAAATCCGCATTGGAAGTATTTGGATTGAGCAACTGATAGATTTTGTAGCCTTCAAAACGGTAGTCTGCCAAAGCCCTGACCGCAGGATCAGTACTCTGCGTGATGGTATCCGGCGCGAGGAAGTCCTGCTGTCTGTAAGCTTCCCCAACGTTGTTGGAAGGAGACTCGTTGGTCAGAACGGCGATCACTTCACGTTCCAGTTCTATCCAGTTCACAGTCGGGGCATCCGGGCCGTCGAGCAGTTCAAAACAGTTGTCAAACAAGCCCTGTGCCAGACGGTCGGCGCGGAACAGTGGCTCCATATCCGGACAAGGATAACTGATATCAGCTACCCACGGCACCCCGATAATCAGTTCGTTCACAGCGCCCGGATTCAGTCGGAACGGACCGGAGGCCTGCAAACAACGACGGTCGCCAATAGACAGGTTGGCTGTACACATAGACCACCCGGCAGAATTATTGGGCTGTTCAGGGAACACAAAATCGATTTCCGCTGCTGTTGTACCCGGGTTGTAGCCGCTTCCGCCAAATGTACAAGGCGTACCATCGGCCCAGGAACCGGTAATAAAACGGTAAAAAGCAAGAGGCGTTTCCGGGTCAACCATCGCATTCGGCCAGTTGCCGCCTGCTACACCGGGCCGGTTGTAGTACATAAAGGACGACATACCCAGTTCCACCGAAGAGTCGGGTGTAATCGGTTTGAGCGGCCCACGGAAATAGTCGACACCGATCATTGGAACTTTGTCGTTGTAGGTCGGAACGCCGGCACAGGTATTGCCAATAATCCCGTCGATAGGGTCCTGGTTGTACACATACATCAGGCTCAACGACGTATCGCAACCGATATAGTCGTCATCAGCACAGCCGAGGTCGGGGTCGGTCCACATCGCAAAGAACGTGGAGTCGATCGGGTCGGTAGCGCGGTTGATCAGTTTGTACCGCTGGAACGTCATATCGTTCAATGCGTCATTGGTCGCATAACCGAAAGCCTGAACCTGTACTTCCATACGAATAGCCCGGCCCCTGGAAGCAGTATGCTCCTGGCCACCGCCCTCATCGTTGTAGATCCAGAAGATCATTTCATCCGGGTAACGGTCATTGGGACAGCCTCGTATATCAATAGAGGGGTAGTCACCTTTCAAAGGATCGTAGAGGCGGTCTTCGTCGGCATCAAAAAAACCGGCGAGCGCCTGATCGGTAAAGGGCAGGTCGAAGCCCCATACATCCACGAAGTACGGATTGCCTTTGGCAGGCCATTCACGCAGTCCACGCGGGATTTCGCTGGGGTTCATATTGCCTGCTGCCAGGTTGCGCAGGTGGAGGCGAATTTCATCACCCGTAACGCGGAAGTGGCGGTCCCAGTTTTTGCACATCACGGCTTCCGTATTGCCCTGAACGGGATCCAGCGGGCCGGGCCAAAAGTCCTGCGAAGTGCTGCTACGGTAGTCCTGACAAGCCAGTTTCAGGTTGTCGAAGTCGTCAAATCCGCCGATCCATACCGCACCGGCATAGAGGGAGGATACTTCCTGCTGACCGCTGCTGAGGTCTACTTTGGGTACGATATAACGACCGTCTGAAAAGTTCCACCAGCAGTCGCCGCCGCCCAGCAAACGAGCGCGCACGTTGTTGATCCGCTGATCGATAGCAGATTCGGAGTTGGCGCACACATCGCGGTATTTTACTATTCGTTCCGATTTGCGATAATCATCGGGGCTTCGGCCAAAGACAGCCCCTCCCACTGCAAATGCGAGTACAACAACTAATAAAAGTTTGTAAAGGCGCATGGTTAACAATTTTTTAGTTTAGAATTCAAAAATAGCGCCTACGTACATGCGACGTGGCAAAGTAAAGTTGTCCGGGTTGCGCACAAGCCAGGAATAAGAGGCTAAATAGGCCTCCTGGCTTCTGCCCTGCGAAACAATGTTATTGGTAATATTGATGCCCTCCGCAGTGGCTAAGTAGCCGTCATCTGTAGGCGATCCTGTTACGGAGTACACATTGATGACGTTTTTACGATTTAGTATATTCGACACGCGGAAGTAAATATTCAGGTTGAGCGGTTTTTTATTTGCCGCTGAAAGGTTGAATGATTTATCCACACGCATATCGAGTGTAAAGCGCCAGGGCAAACGGTTGCCGTTGATAGCGCCCTGGATACCACTGCCGCCAAATTGTTCCGCGCGGAGATTTGCCGTGTATGGGCGGCCCGAAACAGCGGTAAGCTGCAGGTTGGCGCCCAGGTTGGCCAGAATATCATTATTTCCGATACGCGGACCGTTGTAGTCCCTGCCGTCGCTGAAACGATAGTCCAGGATACCGGAAATGTTGTGGCGTTCGTCAAAATCGAGCGGGAAGAGGTTACGGATATTACCCAAACGTGTCAGACCGCGTTGTGAGTTGGCACTCGAACCCGTTCCGTCCGCAAATTGCAGGGTGTAGGCCAGGCGCAACTCCGCATTTTGAATACGGCGCAAATCGTACTGTACGGTGAAACCTTTTACCGTACCGAAGTCAATATTGCCGAATGTCGTGTAGGTACCGATGATTGGCACCTGCTGGATAGTCCGCGACTGCGTCATATCGCGCATTTCGCGGTAATACGCAGAGAATTTGAGGGCCGAGTTCTGATTCAGGCGCTGCTGAAAACCTACTTCGTAGTCTACTACCTTTTCCGGTCTCAGGTTGGCGTTGTTCTCCGGTGTACGGCCAGGCGTATAAAAGTAGAAATAATTCAGCGCGGTTACCTGGAAGTTGGTAGGACGCTGCACCAATACATCATAGTGTGCAAAGAAGTTGGCGTCTTCCGAAATAGGGAACGAGAAGCCCAGACGCGGAAGCCAGTTGACCTGCGGCGTATAATCTTCAAAAGACGTGTTTGGATCAAAATCATCGCTGGTAATATCGCCACCACGAACCGGATCCACCAACAGCGGATTGACAACGCCGCCGCTACCGTAAATGGCAACACCGTCGTTTGCCTGGCGGCCATCGGGGAAGAACCAGGTATCGCCATTGCGGAATGCCGCCGGTGATTTGTCCTGTTCGCTCACGGTATACACTTTAAATTCGTCGCCGATCGTACCCGGACGGACATCCGGTGCTTCCGGCACTGTTTCAAAGTAGTCTTTAGCCGTCATCACCTGGTACAGTGAATATGGGTCTTTCAACACCTTGGTATTCAGGTCGAAACGCTCCACGCGAACGCCGAGGCTGAAAATCATATTATTGAATGTGAATTTATCTTTCAGGAACGCAGCCTGGTACAAAGGTTGAAGCGGCGCAACCGGCAGCGTACGTACGCCATCAGCGTCTTTCAGGCGGAAAAAGTCGTTAAACGTGATACCGTCCGGCGAACGGTTGCCGGCGTAATCGTAACCGTAGTATCCCACAAGGCCGCGGTCTGTCAATTCACGCGGGCCGAACATGCTGAGGCTCAGTTGATCGGGCGTCAGCCCTTCCACATTCACATATTCATTGAGACCGACTCCGAGTGATTCGCGCAAAGCGCGATAAAAACGACGGCCTGGCTGATCTACTACCAGGTATGGGTATTGATCTATCGGACCGACATCAGGAAAGCGGGGGTCTACAAATGTGCCGATCGGCGCAGCCGTCAGATCGATGCCGTTAAAGTGGCTGTTAGCCGATTGAATGGCCTGCTGCCACAAACCGGATGGCGCCACATTCCAGGAGCGTGAGGTGCGTTGTTCGTTGAGCAAACCGAACTGAATACTGTGCGTACCGGTTTTGCCTAATTTCAGGTCAAAACTGCTGTTTGCCGTAATGGTAATGATGTCGTCTTCGCTATTGGCAAACGAATTATATACCAGGTTCGCATTGGTATGATTACCCCATATAGAGGAATACAAGGCTGGTTGAATACCATTAAAAGCCTGGAAGGATGCATAATCGAGTGGATCGGCAAACTCATTGTAGGCCACCAGACCGGGATTTTGGGTACCCGCTTCAAATCCGGTGAAATCAGTCACATACCCGCCATGTCTAACCATGTTGCTGTCCAGGATAGCCCTTGGAACGTTGTCGTAGTTAAACTTACCGACATAGCCGTAATCAAACAAATTATCCTGGTGACGCGGGTCGTATACCTTGTTGGTACCGCGTTCAAAAGCAAACTGCAACTGGTAACTGGCATTGGAAATGCTCACGCGATTCGCATTCTTTTCGCTGCCGGCATCATCGTTGTTGCTGCCGAGGCGGTGGCGGAAACGAGCGATACCGCGATAGCGGCGACCATAGTTGGTTGGGTTGTTCTGGTTGTTCACCAATCTCCAGCCTCCGGGTGTAAACTTATCCTGCTGATCCTTAAATGTACCGGTCACGCTCAGGTCGATACTGTTCGTCAGGCGAAGGTCTATCTTGCTGGTGATGTCAATATCCTGGCGTTGTTCATTCGGATTGAATTTGTACACATCGACACTGTCGTTGGTCAGGTTTTCGCCGGAAGAAATAAATAATGCGCCACTGCGCGATACAGGATGCGCCTGAATACGGCCCAGTACGTTATTGGGGTCATTCAGTTTGGCGCGCTCTGCATTGGCAGCAACTTCATCGGCGCCGTACAAAACATTCAGATCCACACCTTCTCCTTTCGCTACATACAGCGGAAGCGCCGGCGGGTCGTCGTCTTTCTGACGGTTGAATTGTCCGGACAAGCGGAAACCCAGTACCGTACGGGTGCTGCCGTCGGTTTGTTTCTTTTTGATGATCGGGCCGCTCAGGTTGGCGGTAGCCAGCAACCAGCCATACGGATCGAGGCCGTACGAGTTTTCAATATCGATACCGCCGTGATATTCACTGGCCGGGCCTTTGGTAATCATAGAGATTACACCGCCGGTTACGTCGCCGTACTCGGCGCCCAAACCACCTGTGATGACCTGCAATTGCTCCAGATCCTGAACGGGTGGAGGCGTACCGGAAACACGGATACCGTCGATATAATAGTTGGTGGCATTTGAGCGCGAACCTTTGATATTGATCGCACCGCCGTCTATCGAAGTGGTGCCTG
>JALHMA010000291.1:0-6376 GCA_022844265.1 Saprospiraceae bacterium
AACAATCGGAATGCTGCCGCCACCGCGCTGCGGGAGCGGTTTTTTGCCGAATGCTTTTTCCATCGCTTTTTCCGAGGCTTTGTATTCAATGGAGTTGGTCGGAACCACCACCGGATAACCGCCGTGGTGCGGCATCACTTTTACTTTGACCGATTTAGGGGCAATTTTTTCAAAGTGTTTCTGAAACAACTTTTCGATTTTCTTCGGATCCTGTCCGGGTACGAGGCGCATCGAAATTTTGGCAAATGCTTTGGAGGGCAATACCGTTTTGGCGCCTTCGCCTATATAGCCGCCCCAGATACCGTTGACATCCAGCGTCGGGCGGATGCCGGTGCGCTCGATAGTGGTATATCCTTTTTCGCCCATCAATTCGTTTACCTGAAGGTCTTTCATGTATTCCTTCTCATTAAACGGCGCTTCATTCATCAGTTTGCGCTCTTTAGCGCTTACTTTCAAAACACCATCATAAAAACCTTCCACGGTGATGCGGCCTTTGGGATCGTGCAGCGAAGCGATCATCTGGCAAAGCACATTAACCGGGTTGGCCACTGCGCCGCCGTACACGCCGGAATGCAGGTCGCGGTTGGGGCCAGTCACTTCTACTTCCATGTAGCACAATCCGCGCAAACCGACGGTCAGGCTCGGGGTGTCATTGGCAATCACACTGGTATCGGAAATCAGCACTACATCGCAGGCTAATTTTTTCTTGTGCTCCTTGCAAAATTTCTCCAGGTTGACAGAGCCGACTTCTTCTTCGCCCTCGATCATAAACTTCACATTACAGGGGAGCAGGCGGTTGCGCACCATCATTTCAAATGCCTTGACGTGCATAAACATCTGGCCTTTGTCGTCGCAGGAACCACGGGCAAAAATGGCGCCCTGTGGGTGCAATTTGGTTTTTTTAACCACAGGCTCAAATGGAGGACTGTCCCAAAGATTGAGCGGGTCGGCAGGTTGTACGTCGTAGTGGCCGTACACCAGGACCGTCGGCGCTTTGGGGTCTACCATTTTTTCTCCATACACGATCGGATGTCCGGCAGTTTCGTGAATTTCCACGGTATCTACTCCCACGGCGCGCAGGTGTTCGGCTGTAGCCAGGGCCATGCGGTGCACATCGCCGGCATATTTTGGGTCGGCGCTGACCGACGGAATGCGTAACAGTTCAAGTAATTCATCGAGGAAGCGCTGCTTGTTGGCTTCCAGGTACGGTTTTAATTCTTTCATCGAAGCTTAAAATTTAGACTTGCACCGGAACGCTATTCCGGCGAAAACATTTTATGTGCGGGTGGTTAGCGCAAAAAGGAGGGCAAATTTCCTTGTTTTTGGGACAATGACAAAGAAAAAAACGGATTTTCCCTACGTAGAGTAGATGGCACACGGATTTAAAGGATTGGACACGGATTTTCCCTCGTAGAGTAGATTGGGACGCGGATTGAGCGGATTGTGCGGATTAATACGGATTGTCCTGCTTTAGAGTTGACATGGCTCAAATATGTTCACTTTTAGAAAAAAGGAAGGTCAACTCTAAAGCGGGAAAATCCGTATTAATCCGCATAATCCGCTCAATCCGCGTCCCAATCTACTCTACGAGGGAAAATCCGTGTCCAATCCTTTAAATCCGTGTGCCATCACTCTACGAGGGAAAAATCCCAGCGCTGCCTCACATTCCTCATTCCTCATACCTCATACCTTTTGTGGTTTTTATCCATTTCCCGCTTTTCCCCTCATACCTGCTGCTCACCGAAACCAACGGTAATTTCCAGTTTTCAATCGCTGTTCCCTCCGTATTGAGGTGGCTGGTCAGGTAGTACAGTCGCTGCGTTGCTGTGCCTTCCGGCGCTGTCGCGAAACGCTGTTGCAGGTAGTAGGGTGGGATAGACTGGTAATACATCGTCGCCTGCACCGTTAAACCGGCAGTATTGAGCGGGGCGGGCAGGCTGATCTGATACTGTAAATGGTCTTTACCGGGAAAGCCTGGCCCTTGATCCTCATAATCCGGGTCGCCCGTTACGCGCGGATCGGTGGATTCCATAAACTGGAAGATAACCTCCCCCTGGTTTTTAAAAAAATCGGCATCGCGCCAACCCATGGGCAGCAGGCGGTTGTCCTTGATGTCGTGTACGCGGTGGATGAAACTGGTAGTAAAATCAAAATCCGCATTCTGGACAAGTTCTTCGTAAATTTGCACCTGATCCTGCCGTGTAATGACCTGATAATGTGGCTGATAAGTGTTTTTGTCAGGCAAAAATTCGGTTTTCAGCGGCTTGCCTGCGCCGCCGATGAGGACGCCTACGGAGTTGGTGCGGCCGGACGACCAGACAATATTGCCTTGCGCGTCCAGGACCAATAATTCGAGGAAAGCCCGCCGGAAAGCCACGCCGCTGGGGAAACGGTGCCCGGTTTTATTTTGCACGCTGACATCGACGGTCAGTTGGTTGCCTGATAGCGATGTCACATGTACATCGAGGTCGACGGTTGCCTTTTCGGCCTGTCTGACCATGTTTTCAATGGCCAGGGCATTGCCGGTTTTGGCGGAGGTCATATAGTCCTGTTTGGCGACGCCGAGGATACTGGGAAACTGGTTGAACATTTCCAGCATGAACACATTCAAACCGACGTGTTCATGGCGTTTGTAATTGGAACGCGGCGTCATCTGAATAGCCGCATCGGGCGCCCGGTGCTCGGCTTCCGGGTAATCGGTATCCTGAATGGTGGCAATTTTTGTGCTGAGTTGTTTGATCTTGATTTTCCCGTCGAGGCTTTCAAAACCGCCCGGCATGTGGCAGTCCTGGCAGCTTTGAAATCCCGCTGCGGGTTGGCCGTTGAGGGTATTGGAAAAACGGCTGTTTTGCCATTCCAGAAATGTTTCCTGCTCGATGGTGTGGGCATAAGGCCGGAGCGCCGGATTCGATTCGGAAGCAGTCAGCACCGGAAATTCGTCCTTTTTCATGCCGATATTGGGCAAATTGATGGTGTGGCAAACGCCGCACATCTGCGACTGCTGAATAAATGCATCGTACTTGGGTGTGATGCCCAACGCGTTTTGCATCGGCAGGGTTTTAACGTCGCTGAACGGTCCGACCACTTCATTGGCAGGCCCCGTATTCGGCCTGCCGGTGGTGTTGTGAAAAAGGAAATAGGCGAGTTCTTTGGGTGTATCGCTTGTGATCCAGTTCGGTTTATCCGGACGCCAGTCCATCACCGCCTTTGCGTCGGGCGCAATCATGTGGTGGCAGGTCATACAACTGATGCCTTCGCGGGCCAGTTCGCCGTATTTATGGTATTGGTAATTGTCGGGTTTGGGTGTTTTGGCGGATAACAACTCCGTCAGGTACACATAATCGACTTTGAAAAGCGGGTCCAGGGTTTTGTCCGTTTTGGCGTCGATGGTCAGTTGGCGTTGTCCCATAGAGCCGTGGCAACTCAGGCAGGTATTGGTGACCTGTTCCTGGTTTTCTTTTAAAGAACCTTTCAGCAGGCCGCCTTTTTTGGCGTCTTTTTCCAGCAGCGCCATTTCACTTTCCAGTTGCGCATAAAAAATCGGGTCGCGGCCGGCCAGACCCATGGGCGACCAGCGCCATTCGCCGTATTCCGACACATTGTAACCGTCGCCGTAATTGGGACCGGTTTGTAAAAACATGGCTACATCGTAGGGATTGCCGCCCAGCCCGCCGTGGCAGCCGGTGCAGTTGTCGGAAGTGATAAATTGTTCCACTTTTTTGCCAGGCACCACATGGTCTGCAAATTGCATGGGAAAACCTTTTACGTTGGAGCTGTTGACGGCGAGGGGTGGATAAGTTGCTGCAAAGGCCGGATTGATACCGGGCAGGGGACGTATATCCATGGCGCTCGCCACGGGATCGGAAGGGGGCAGGTGAAAACGCATAAATTCTTCCCAGGCGGGGTCTTCCTGTGTCGAATATGGCCGCAGCGGCGCAGGCAATTCAAAAAGTTGGCGGGCAACCGAGTCCAGCAGGCATTCCTGGTTTTGGGTCAGCAAACTCAGCGGGTAGTTTTCAAAATAGGCCTTTCTGCGCCAGGAGTTATCGATCCTGAAAGACAGCAGGTTTTCGTCCGGTAAAAAACCTTTGATGTTTTTCAGGGCGCTGAAAGTTAGATCGTCTTCGGCAGAAGCATGACACCTGATACAGGTTTGCCCGAACCCTGCGCCCGGCATATTGCTGTAATCGTCCAGCTGTCCGGCAATGGCTTCCTCGATGGTCTGGAGTTTGCCGTCGACCATCCTGGGTGCGCCCGGCCCCGCCCAGAACCAGCCGTCGTGGGCCTGGTCTCCTGCTTTTACCATGACCGTCCATGCCGTTATCAGGCGGCTCAGCAGTTTTTCATACACGGCTTCGTCTTTGCAGTCGGCGGCTTCGTTTTGCTGGATCAATTCCTGCAGTTCCGAATAAATTTCAGCGGGCGGCATAAACATCTCTTTCACGATCATGGCGCCTTCCGGTACTGTCCCTGCCCGGGGCGCTTTCGGCAGCGCTTTGCCGGATTGTTTGCCTTCCTGCCAGTAATCGGGGTCGCCGGTGAGCCAGTACATCATACTCGGCGAATAATAAATCCGCACGGCAGGATGCACGCCGTAATAGGTTTCTTCTATCCAGGGGCCGGTATCCCGCACCCGTTTGTCGACGCACCAGTTCAGTTCCACATATTTCCTCCGAAGGATAAAATCGTATAACACCTTTTCATAATCCTGGAGAAACAGTTCGGCGGGCACCTGTACGTTGTGTTCCCTTCCGTTTTTGCAGTCTATGTTTTCCGCATCGGGAACGGGTATCTGAATGTTGGCATGAGCGCTTTCGAAGGTCATGGGCGCCTTGCTTGTTGCAGGAAGGATGAGGTCGAAAAAGTGTGGAATTTCTCTGCTGTTTGCGCCCAAAAGCACGGTGCAGACAATGGCTGCGAATACACAAATGTAAATGGAAGATGTTTTCATGGTGGATAGGTTGAGAAAGTTGAATGGTTGAGGTTCAGCATTTCAAATAAAAAAGCCCCCGTTTATCTTCCGGAGAGAAGACAAACGGGGGCTTGAATACAAAAGGTGAAAGCGGACATTTGGCATCAGGACGTATGTTATACGGCTCTAATATAAATGCGTCAGGTTCACCTAAACAAGATTTTTGGGAAAAAAATCAAAGCGTCACCTCATACGTCTGACCATTAATCGTCAGCGTTCCTTTGTTGTCGCAGGAACCGTTGCCGTAGTTGACGCCGACTTCGAGGCCATTGATATTGAGCAGGCCGATGCCTTCGCTCACCCAGGCGCAATTGTTGGCTTTGGTCAGCGGATTCTGGATCGTCCAGTCCACCGTTTCGCCATTGGTGAGCACTGATTCAATGGTACCGGTGATTTCATACACGTCGTCGTTCCAGTCCCACCAGGTTGGGTGTCCTGCTATCTGTGTAAATGTCTGCACAGCGTTGTAATCCAGTGTAAAGCCTTGTGTATCAGCCGCTTTGATGTCCTCGGCGACGATGGAGAAAATGCCGGCGTTGGCGTTGCTCTGGTTTTTCAGCGTAAACCTGCCGGACAATTGCGCACCGTCTTCGGTGTAGTTGTCGTACAGGATGGACACTTCCGTATTGGCTTCCCAGATTTTATCCACGGTGACCACTACTTTGCCTGTTTTGAATTTGCCGTCGCTATCAGTACAGCCATTGCCAAAATCGACGGTGATTGTTTTAGGGAAAGTTGTTAAGTCGGCCGGGAAAACCGTTACCGCGCTACAACGATCTTCGGGGCTTTGATTGACCAAGCCGTTTGCTTTTTCAGCGCCGTGCAGGGCGATCCCGAAGGAAGAATTGATCAATTGCTGGCTGCGCAGCGCCTGAACAGCGGTTGACACTGCCGGATCGGTCGTGTCGGTGTTGTCTTTTTTACAGGCGTTGGCGGTGCTGAGGATGAAGGCTGCAATCAACAGTAAGGATGCAAAATTTTGCTTTTTCATAATGTGAATGGTGAATCGTGAGTAGTGAGTAGTGAGTAGTGAATTGTGAGTAGTGAAAAACTATTGCAAAGGTGGTGTCAGTGGGGTTGAATGGGCAATTGACGCATGTCAAGAAATAAGTCCGAAGTCGACAGTGCGAAGTGCGAAGTCCGTAGAGTGCGCCGTAGCAAGTGCGAAGTCATCAGTGCGAAGTCGTCAGTCCGTAGAGCGCGCCGTTTCATGTTTTGAAATCCCGAGTGTGAAACGGCACACTCTACAGACTGACTACTTCGCACTTCGGACTTCGCACTCTATCGGACTTCGCACTAACGACTTCGCACTTCGGACTTGCGTAAACGGCTGAGCGTTTCCGGCCGGATACGCAAAAAAGCCGCGATATGCTTTTGCGAAACCAATTGAAGCGCTTCAGGAAA
>JALHMA010000291.1:6476-7659 GCA_022844265.1 Saprospiraceae bacterium
CGGACTTCGCACTAACGACTTCGCACTTCGGACTTGCGTAAACGGCTGAGCGTTTCCGGCCGGATACGCAAAAAAGCCGCGATATGCTTTTGCGAAACCAATTGAAGCGCTTCAGGAAAACGATCGCGGAAGTAGCGGTATTTCTCCCGGGCGGAGTTTAACAGGTGGAAGTAGGTTCTTTCAGCAATCAATAGCATATAGGCTTCCGTCAGGCGGCGGCCGGCGGTGTTCCAGGCCGGACTTTCGGCATACAGCGCCTGCAAGTCCTCGTATCGGATGGTCAGAAATTCGCAGGGGACGGTACATTTCAGGTGTTGCTGGGTAGGTAAACGCTGGAAAAAACTGTTGATTTCAATCACCATTTCGGTGGGTTGAGCAATCCAGCCCACCTGTTCGAGTTGTAATTCTTCATCAATTCCTTCGTAGTAAATCACGGCGCCGCTGTGCAGGAAACGGACCTGGTCGCAGACCTGACCCGGGCTGAGTAACAAGGCGCCTTTGGGTTGGGCTTCCCAGCTGATTTTGTCTGCCAACAAAGCCCAGTCATGGTCGTCGAGCGGTGAAATTTCCTGTATTCGCAAGCGCAGGTGGCTTAAAGCAACGGCATAGGTATGCTCCGTCGGGTTGGGTGGGGGCGGCTGCAGAACTTGTTGATTGGTCACGGATAAAATCGGTTTGTAGTGAAGTAATGTATCTGCCAGACGATACACCGTTAGGCCGGGTTACGGCGGCTGTTGTTTTACTTTCGTTAAAAAAAAGGACGTTTTTTAAAGGATTTTAACAATATTTAGCCTACTTTTCGGGCATTATTAAAACCCAACATGAATCATGGCAAATTCAAACGCCTTTTTGCAGTCTCTTGTCAAAGACTCCCAAACCATTTGTACCGAAAAATTTAACCTGGCAAAAACAGCGCTTGGGTCAAATAACGCGGACATCATATCGCTCAAAAAAGATATGGACCGCATTTTTACGGCACTGGACAAACCGGATTTCTGGTCGAACACAGTGGATGCCGACAGCGAACCGATCGTTGAGCAGATTATTGTTTTAGGCAGTGTGGACGACAGACATTTGGATGGCGTAGTTGGGAAAATTCAAAAAATGCTCCGGTTGCTGGAAACAAATATTTTGAACCCCGGACTGGAATCCTTGGACGCCGACCCCGCTACTTCCGGCATGA
>JALHMA010000292.1 GCA_022844265.1 Saprospiraceae bacterium
ACCCGTTTACTGCGGCGTTCCGCCTTTTGCAGCAGGCTGTTCTTTACCTTTTACTTCGCCCATCACTTCAATAAATGTTTCAGTGGGGGAGGTATTCGCAGTTACCGTTACTTTTTTGCTTTGACGGCCGGGTTTTCCTTTAGAGTTGAACTCCACTTTGATTTCGCCGAATGCGCCGGGAGCGATCGGCTCTTGAGGCCAGGTTGGGACAGTACAACCGCAGGAACCTTTGGCATTGGTAATAAGCAGCGGTTCGCTGCCTGCGTTTTTGAATTTGAAAACGTGTTTTACCACTTCGCCTTCGTCAACAGTACCAAAGTCGAATTTGTCGTTTTCGTACTGAATCATGGTAACAGGGCCGCTTGGGGCCAGGGTGCTGTTCACATTGGTACCCGGGATATTGCCGGCAGTATTTTCAACACCACCATCTTTGGCAACCATAGAGGCTGCTGCGGATTCGCGGATTTTGTCGTCTTCAGATTTGAACCAGTTTTTAAAACCACCTCCAAACAGGTTTGCGATCAGGAGCAGCGCCAATACTGCAAGGAGGCCTACCTGGATTTGCTTATTTTTTTCCATTGTAAAAGAATGAATGGGTGAGAGAATTTGAATGATAACTTTTGATTGTTCTGTCCGCAAAATTACACCTTGTTGGCAAGCCGCTTGCCGACTTTATTTTGGTTTGCAAATGTTTAACACGGAGTTGGATGAAAAAGGAACACGGATTAAGATAAAAAGGAACACGGATTGGAGGGATTGGACACGGATTTTTTCCCTCGTAGAGTAAATGAGAAAAAATCCGTGTCCAATCCTTTCAATCCGTGTTCCTTTGTAATCCAAAAAAAATCCTAGCGAATCAAAGTTGTATTGCCCCGCAGTATTTCAGTTGCGCCATCCATATATTCCACTTCCAATACCCAGACATATACGCCCGGATCCATTGCCTGTCCCCTGAAAGTGCCATCCCATCCTGTATCAGGATCATTTGGGGTGAAGTTGCCGGATTCGTACACCAACTCTCCCCACCTGTCGAACAGCCTGAAATCAAGAATACGGGCAGATACTTGTCCATGTACCAGCAGGCGATCATTGGTGCTGTCTCCGTTGGGTGAAAAACCGGTCGGGACAAATATCCTGCGCGGTTTTACAACAGTGATTCGAATACGATCCTGGGCAGGGCAACCGAGCGAATCCGTTACCATGATGTCAAAATAATTTTCATAATACAGGGAGTAAACCGAAGGATTGCTACAATCCAGGCAACTGAGCCAGGTACTGTCTTCGAGGCTCCACTGGTAGTTGATCGCGCCAAGCGCATTGGTTACCGTAGCCAATAATTGGGTGTCCTTACCCAGTTCAATACTGAAATCAGGGCCAAGGTCAACTTGTAATGCGCTGCGTTCAAAAACTGTTATAGGAGGCAAAATGGCAATACATCCGTTTTGGTCAAGGATTCGGGGCGTATACACACCGGCGCCGATACCTATTTGTTTGGGCGAACCATTCCATTCCCCATTGTCGAGCGCATATTTGTAAGGCGGCGTTCCACCTTCGGCTGTAATATTAATTTCTCCGTCTTTCCCGCCATGGCATTTCGGGTCGCGCTCATCGGCAAAGCCGCCGACGCCGGTAGCCGGTTGCAGGATAAGAGTAGAGTCGGCCAGTATACAACCATTCTGGTCTGTCAGGGTAATATTGAAAAGTCCGGCCGGAACCCCTGTGGCCTCCAGGGTCGTTTGTCCGTTTTGCCAAAGGTATTGATAGGGCGCAACACCTCCCGAAGGCCTGGCAACAATGGCGCCGCTGCTTTCTCCAAAACATTTTACATGCGTCGACAACAATTCAATGCTTAACGCTTCAGGTTCCAGTACGGTTACGCTGGCTGTAGCAGGACAGTTGTTGGCATCGGTCACGGTTACACTGTAGGCGCCTGCAGACAGGTTTTGCGCCAGGGAATCTGTCTGGCCAACGCCTCCTGTAGCCCAGAAATATGTGTATGGTGTGCGACCGCCATATCCATTGGCCGAAGCCCATCCGGTATTGTCGCCAAAACATTTGACATCTTCATGGGCTAAGATGCGCGCTTCCAGTTGTTCCGGATTGCCGACCGTGATACTTTGTTCATCCACACATCCCTGTGCATCTGTGATGGTCACGGTATACGTCTGTGTTGCCTTTAAACCCGTCGCGATTCGGGTATTTTGGGGCGGCACTGTATTCCAGGTGTAATTGAAAGCATTCACGTTTGCGGAGTCGATGGCATAAAACACACCGGTAACAATCCCAATACCATCCGAACCGGCATTACAGCTTGGATTTCTTGCTTCCGCATATCCGAAAAGTTCTCCTTTCTGAAAGATAAAAGTCTGGGCGGATGCCGGACAATTGTTGGCGTCAGTTACTGTCACGGCATATTCGGCCGACGACAGGCCGGACACCGTTGCGGTGTTGATTCCATTGACATTCCAGAAATAACTGTAAGGCGGAGTGCCGCCATTGGCAAGTACCGTTGCTGTGCCATCTGAAGCCAGGAAACAAATGGTATCTGCAATGGCCGGCAATACCAGCGACAATTCAGTTGCAGGCTCATTGACTGCTGTATTGTAAGTTTTTACACAGCCTGCGGCATCGGTGACTGTTGCAATGTAAAGACCTGCAAAAAGGTTGTTCAGGGTTGGACCTGCGCCGGTATAGTTTGCCGGTCCGCTCCAGGTGATGTTATAACCCGGCGTTCCGCCCTGGGCTACCAGGCTGATTTCACCATTACTTTGTCCTTTGCACAACACATCTTTCGGGGCGGCGGCCAACAGGATTTCAGTGGGTTGGGTGATGGTTGACTGTAATACCTGGGTGCAACCATTGGCATCGGTTACCGTCGCAGTATAGTCGCCGGCGGGCCGGTTGATCAGGTTGGCGCCGGTTTGTCCGGCGCTCCAGTTGTAGGTATAAGGACTCGTTCCTCCCTGTGTCTGGGTGGTGATTTGACCGTTGGCGCTTCCAAAACAGGAGGCGGGCTGTGGAATAGCGGTGAAGGCAATGGCTGCGGGTTGGCCGATTGTAGTGACAGCCGTGGCAGTACAACCCTTTATATCCGTAACAGTGACCGAGTAGGGGCCGGCGCTGAGGTTGTTTGCGGTAGCATTCGTCTGGACAGGCGCGCTGTTCCATTGAAAAGTATAACCTGCATTGCCGCCCAGGGCGCTTGCCGTTGCAGTACCATTTGCCCCCAGGTTACAGGATGCATCCGTTGGATTGATGATGACTGACAACTGTGTCGGCGAGGCAATACTGGCCGCTTGCTGCGCGGTACAGCCATTGGCATCGGTGATCGTTACCGTGTAAATCTGCGCACTCAGGTTGACAGCAGTTTGTACCGTCTGCTGAAGGGGATCACTCCATTTATAATTGTAAGGCCCTGTTCCTCCGGTAGCCGTTGCGGTGGCGGAGCCATCGCTGCTACCAAAACAATCGGTGGGTGTTGTCGTGGTGCCGGCAGTGAGTTGTGCGGGTTGTGAAACAAAAGCGACTGCTGTTTCCGTACACCCCCTTGCATCAGTGATTGTTACCGTGTAATTTCCGGATAAAACATTGATATTCAGAGGAGTAGAAATACTGTTGCTCCATTGATAGGTGTAAGGAGCGGTTCCTCCGCTGCCAATGGCTCCTATGGATCCATTCGGCACATTGAAACAAGTGGCAGCCGAAGGAATAGCGTTGAGGGTAAGGTCGGTCGGTTGCGTCAAGGAAGCAGACGCAGTGGTAGTGCAGCCATTGGCATCTGTGACAGTTACCGTGTAAGCGCCTGCGCTGAGGTTGGAGGCAGTTGCCGTGTTTTGCGCAGCCGGATCACTCCACAGGTAAGCAAGGTTGCCGGTCCCTCCGGCAGCAGTAGCCTGAAGCACGGCGTTGTTACCGCCGAAACAAGATACCTGTTGCTGTATGCTTATGGTATTGGTGAGTGCAGGCGGACCGGGAACCGTGACATTCAAAGACGCGGAACAATTGGAATTATCCGTGACCACAATCAAATAGTCGCCGGCAGCCAGCGATGAAAAACTACCGCTTGTATTGCTTTGCGCACCCAATTCAAAAGTATATGGCGGATTGACCCCATCGGGCGTTACAACAATGGAACCGTCCAATTGACCAGAGCAATCTACACCGGTGATAGCCAAAGTGTTTGTGGGCGACTCGCAATTGACACAAGTAGCGGCTCCAATATTTGCCGAACAGTTGCTGAATGCGCCGATACCCCGCACTTCGATGGTGACACTCGAACTGGGAACCAGGTTATTGACCTGGTGCTCCATAATGCTGCTTGGAGACACCCAACCTGCACCATTGACATTCACCTCATAGTCGACAGCGCCGGGTACAGCCGACCAACCAAATGAAATACTGCTGCTGCTCGAACCGGCACATGTAACCACCGGGGCCGGCAGGGCAGGTATTACTTCAACAGTCACCGTATCCGTGACGCTACATCCGTAAGAATCCGTCGCAACAACAGCATAAGTTGTTGTTTGTGTGGGCGTTGCCAATGCAATCGGGCAGGTAGGGCAGTTGAGTCCGGCGGCAGGCGTCCATTGGTAATCAATTTTATAGGCTGGTTCAAAGGTAATCGTCCAATCTTGCAGGGTTCCGGTGAAGCCGTTGGAATCATCTACCACTTGTAATCTCCAGTTTCCATTCGTTGGGTTGCCCCAAAGGTCGCTCCAGGGGCCTTCCGGCAGCCAGTTGCCGGTAAATGGGGCCGCAGCGGCAGGTGCAAATGGTCCGGGAGAACTGATCACCGTAGTCGCCGTCGGTGTAAAACAGGTATTTGTGTAATTATTCCCATCGGCGCCATTGTCGGTAGTGAGTTCCAGAAATTGCCCGCCGGGAGACAGCAGAAAAATATCGAGGTCGTCCACCCAGGGGTGCACCGCATTCAGGCAGACGGAGCGGATAACGCCGGAATCCAGCAATAAAGGTTGCACCCCAAACACATTGACAGATGACAAGGCAGGCGTATTGGTGGGGGAAATATTAAAGACCTGGTTGTTGGAAAAAGATGGTGGAGCGGGCAGCGGGATCGGCAAGGTGCCATTCAAATCCAGCGCCTGCGAACCGGAACAAATGGTGGTGTCGGCCCTTAAAGATGGCGCTATCAGGCCATTGTCCCGCAGGTAAATATAAATGGTATCCCGCGTACATGGATCGCGTTGTACATCGACGGCAATATACTCGCCGTTATCGGCCATGTTATCTTCCAAAGCGATGATGGGAATATCAATCGTCGTTTGGCCTGCCGGAATACTGAGTCCAGGCGGAATCAACTGATAATCGGTGCCATTTGTAGCAGTTCCCCATACATTGTAATTTATCGGGAATGCCGTCGGCGTCGGCGTCGGTAATCTGAAAGAAAGTATACCATCTGTGCATCCTTCAGTAACAGTACCATCCAGGCTTCTGGTAGACAATTCTACCTGCAAAGACCCGGTTCCAAAACTCTTGGCTTCCAGAAAAACGCCTGAATCATAAATACCATCGCTTACATCGGCAATGGCTAATTTAATGGTGTACTGCTGGCAGGGTGTTACAATGGCTTCTGCAATAAAAACATCGGTAAAACCATCATAAACAGGTTGTACCTGAGACCCGTTGTTATTATTGTAATACTGAACGTTCAGGGCAGCGCAATTGTAAATTGGATTCGCCGGGTGGACATTATTGATGGCCACGGCTAAATTGGTGCCCGGTACTTTCGCAATATTCAGGTTGTTATAATTGCCGCCGGCGGGATTGGGGCCGCTGATGAAAAAACCGAATACGTCGTTAAAGGAGCTGCAGGCAAATTCCGGGTATTCTTCCGAACCAAAACAGTACCGAAAACGGAGTGTGTCGGCGGTTGGAATAAATGTGATGGAATAGATGGCTACGTCGTTCAGGCCTGCGGTTGCCAGTGCGGCCAGGCTGGCATCGGTTGCCGTACTGGCATTGTCATGCGATGCAAAGTCAACTCCCTGCTCATCACTTCCAAGGGCCGTTCCTGTGGTAGTAGCCACGCCGGTTGTCATCACAATGCCGCGATCAATACCCACCGATGGGGTGCCGCCTGTGAAATAGCCCACTGCGGAACTGATCCCGTTGTAGGAGATATTGGTCACCGTCACACCTTCTCCCAGGAAAATATTGGAGATCAGGTTTTGCGGGGTGAAAGGAGGCGTGTTGGCGCCGGTTACTTGTAAAACCTGTGCTTGCGCGAGATTAGAAAAGACAAAAACAAGGAAGGCCGCAAGCAGCAACTGGAAAGAATAGTAGCGTTTAATGTTCATCCGGTGGAAGTGATTGGTTAATACCCTGATTACTTTTTCAGGAGATTAGATATATTTCAGGGGAAACTGAAAGAGCAGTAAGGTTTGGCCGGAGAGCGGATTATTAAATTTAAAATTTGTACGCCGAAAAGTAGTGCTTTCTTTGGAAGTGAAACCACATTTTTTCTCAGTAATTTATTTTGTGCCTGTTAAAGTCATTCTTGCTTTTAGTGGTTGTGCATGACAACAATACAGACACATCGGTTCTCAAAAACGATGCTTACACATCCTGAATTGGAAGTTAGTCAGGTTGGATGGTTGGAGTGGTTTGATGGTTTGAAGCAGTAACTTAAAGCCAATGGTTACCACTTCAAGCCATCAAACCACTCCAACCATCCAACCATTTCAAACCACCCAACGTTCAAAAGAGGCCGGATTATGTGGCCCACATCCCCCAAATCCGGCCTTTAATCTAATTTTAAGATCAGTTAGCGCCAGTGTTTGTTTCATTTGCCGGCCATTTAAATTCCGAGCCGGCACACTTTTTCATCCTCCATAGCCAGTTAATTTTAACACCATGAGTCAATTTTTCAAGTTCATGTTTGCTTCCTGCCTGGGTACCGCCCTGGCTTTGATCCTGCTTCTTTTTATCGGATTCAGCACGCTTGCCGGGTTTGCCAGCCGCGCTTCTGAAAAACCGGTCGCAGTTATTAAACCTAATTCCGTTCTCGAACTGAAATTTCCTTCGATGATGGTACCTGAAAAAACCAATAACCTGCCGCTGGATCCTTTTGATCTGGAGCAGAAAGATGTGCTGGGGCTTTCAGATATGGTGCACGCTATTCAGAAAGCAAAAGAAGACCCGGATATCAAGGGGATTTACATCAACGCCTCTTTCGTGTCAGCAGGCAAAGCAACGTCTTCCGTACTGCGCGCCGCATTGCTTGATTTTAAAACATCCGGTAAATTCATTGTTTCCTACGCCAATTATTACACGCAAAATGCCTATTATCTGGCTTCTGTGTCCGACAGTTTATTGATCAACCCCATCGGTGCAGTGGATTTCAGGGGGCTTTCCTCTACCATTACCTATTATAAAGGGCTGCTGGATAAAATGGATGTTCAAATGAAAATCTTTTACGCCGGCAAATTCAAAAGCGCAACAGAACCCTTGCGCATGGACAAAATGAGTCCTGAAAACCGCCTGCAAGTGCGCGAATACCTCACAGCGCTCAACAAT
>JALHMA010000293.1 GCA_022844265.1 Saprospiraceae bacterium
ATACGAGGTGTCCCAAATTTCTAAGGTTACCTCCACACCCCGCTCCGTGGGGAATATTGAATTGAATCTAACAGCGCTCAAAATCCGTTAGCCCTCCCGCGCTGTCTTTGTGCTTTTTCGAGTACCAGTAACAGGTCTGTGCCTTGTACGCGGAAGGTTCCGTGAACGTTTACATCGGAGCCAGTGCCGCCCAACATACCCTTTAATTTGTCGAGCGGTGCCACCACCTCCGGGTTATTCCTTGCGCCGGGATATTCGCCAACAAGCGCGTGTGTAGGCCCGGAAACAATACCGCCTTTTGCAAGGGGTGTTGCAATGATCTTTGCTATCTGGATCGCGCCAATTGCCCCGGCTGCGATTGCGCCGGGTATAAAGCCCTGCGCAAGCCCTTTTAGCACGCCCTGCGCTGCGTCGATAGTAGCCATCAATACAGCCAAAACTTTTGCCCGGCGGGCTGCCCTGCGCT
Source organism: Saprospiraceae bacterium (assembly GCA_022844265.1). GTDB lineage: Bacteria > Bacteroidota > Bacteroidia > Chitinophagales > Saprospiraceae > M3007. Next base: position 467 of record JALHMA010000293.1, read on the forward strand.
GTACCTGTTCTATTTTGTTTGCAAAATCTTCTTTGATTTTTAATTCCTGCGCCGAACCTGATTTAACGCCCACAAGCCGCGCCTCCATTTCTTTGTTTAGGTTTGAAATGTTGCGGGCTGCCATTGCATCAGACAGGCCGGATAATGCGCCCAGGGCTTCGCCGATTCTGTCCGGCCATTCACCGATACTTTGCTGGAAGCCGTCCGCCCAACGCTGCATAGAAACATCAATTCCCTCAACATCTGTTTTTATAGAGTCGCTTGCTGAATTGACCGCGTTTTTGATACGCGCCATGCCTGATTCAAATTTTGCCGCAAATTCAGGGTCGGACGCCTCCGGTGTTTTTATTCCCGCTATTTGATCAACCGGCTTGCTCGCGCCCTTTATATCCTCGTATTCCATCGTGCCGCGAATTGCCTTTTCGGCCATGTCGGCAGCGTGTACGGATTTCATTAAATCCTCCCAGGACTTTGCGCGCGTGTCAATGCCGCCCGTGTCGCTGGCTGTATCTGTTACCGTTTTTGTGGTATTTGCGACATTTGTATTTTCTTCCGCTATTTTAGCAAGAAGGTCTCTTTGAGCGTTTAATGGTGCCTCTAATTCGTCAAGTACCTTTTTTTGCTTTTCCAGCGCCGTTGTGGTATTTGTGGCAATGCCCAACATGCCAAGCGCAACTTTTTCGTCTTTGGAAAACGTGCCTCTTTTTAGCCGGATTTCGTTTAATTGCTTTTCAATGGCGATTAACTGTTCCTGTGCCGCCATTGCACGGGCATTTTTCATCAGGCTTTCCCGGAAAGCGTCACTCGCTGCGGTTACGTCTTTTGTTATGTCGCCGCCAATTTTTAGTTTATTAAAGTACTCCGGCGCTATCTCATTTAATTCATTGAGCGCTCGTTTTTTAGCATCCAGGCTCGACACATTGTTTTTCAGGATGCCGGTTAAAATATTAACCCTCACCATTTGCTCGGCAACCGAATTGGAGGCCATTTTTTCAACTATACCCAATTGTTCTTGCGCCTTTGCTGCGTCGGAGGTTTTTCCGCTCAATACAACAAAAGCCGCCGCCAACGCCAACACAACCCCAATAGCCGCGCCAATAACGGTTAATTTTGTAGCGTTATTCATTGCTATCATAGCCACCGTTCCCGCCCGCGCCGCCGCCGTTGTTTGCAGTAACGCAAGCCTGAAAGCGCCCATCATTTGCCCCCATAGGCCATAGGCAACAATTCCAGCCTGTGCAATTTTGACCATCGGCCCCAATGCCAAAGCAAACACCCCAACGGCAACAATAGCCCTTTGTGTGCTTTCGCTCATGCTGCCGAATTTCTCACCCATGCTGCTAAGCCAGGAAGAAAACGCCTCTAATTTGCCAGTTATATTGAAAGTCTTATTCAGGGATTCACCTACCTCTGCCAGAAACATTTTGACAGCAACCCCGGCGTTTACAATGGCGTTACTGATACCGCCCTCTACCCGTGGCAGTTTCTCCATTGCGGCGGTAATCTTTTCCACAAATTCCTGCCCATTCACACCAAGCGCCCGTAAATCTTCGGCGCTCGTGGTGCCGAATGTTTCTTTCATCAACTTTGCCAGGCCTGGCATATTCTCTTTTATCACGTTCAGGTCTGACGTGAGAATTTTACCCTTGCTTATGATCTGCGCAAATTGTACGGTAACCCCGTTCAGGTTTTCAGCTGTGCCGCCGGTTGTGGAAATGGCGTTGGCAAGTTGGATGATTGTATGGCGGGCCTTTTCGGCTGAAAATCCAACGCCCTGCAAACGAAGCGAAGCCTTTACCGCCTGCTCAAAATCAAGCCCCGGCGCTTCGGCTGCTTTTCGCAGTGCTGTTAATTCCGTATTCGCTTCCTGTATGCTTCGCCCAGCCCCGGCGAAAGTGGCCTGCATCGCCTTTTCAATAGCCTCGATTTCCCCGGCGGCTTTGATTGCAGCAACGCCAAATGCCGCCATAGGCAGCGACAATTTCAGGGATAACTCGTTGCCGATATTAGACAACCGCGCACTGGCAGCCTTTACCGCTTTTTCGGCGTCTCTCAGTGACTTTTCAAGCCCTTTAATGTCGCCCCCAATCCTAACTCTTAATGCCAAGTCGCTCATGTTGCGTGTTGTTGTGTAGGATTAGAATTACCGGCCCGCTCGGCCAGCCATTGCCGGTAAAACTCGTCGGCATCGTCGTTAAATCGTTTCAGGTTTTCAGGTTCAACGTGTACCTCATTCACCATTTGCTCCAGGCGGTCACCGTCTTCGGGCAACCAAATAATGTCACGCATTTCAATACGCTTGCCTTTGTCCAGGTGTGGCGCAATGGAGTAGTAAGCAATGATTCGCGCCTGCCTGAATCCATTGTGCGCCCGCTCGATCTCTTGTTTTTGGTGGCCCTGGTAAGCATGGAAAAAGAAGCGCGGCGTAGAGCCAAAAAATTCGCGTTCTGTCCACCCCATCGCCCCGGCGGCTTCTGCCAGCCAAGCCCAATCGTTTAGCCAACTCTTTGCATTTTCACCGGCGTCTTTTTTTTTGCAGCGCTGCTATCCTTTGCCTCTTCGCCGGTCTTTGCCAGCGATTCAAGCCCCTTTGTACACAGCGTGGTTGCCTTGCCAATCACTTCCGGGTCTGAATCCATCCAGGCGCGTATGGTGTTTGGGTCGTAGTTATCCGGCTCAGTTACGCCGTTCAGGTATTCACCCTGCCGTAACCCGGTATACACAAATATTGGCAGCGCCTTTAGCCATTCCATCGGCGTAAATTTCCCATCGGCAATAGCGACCGCATCCAAGCCAAACTCTTCTTCGCAGGAAAGCATGGCGTAAAATCCGAAAACGAAAGGGCGTGTTTTGCCGCCGATATTCAAGTTTTGCGTCATAATGGAAATGTAATTGCGGACGAAGCACGAAGCCGCGCCCGCAATTGGATTTAAGCGTAAAGGGCTTGAGTCAGTGCGCCGGTGCCTTTTGCCTCAAATGAAATTGTACAACTCTGGTTTGTGCCAGGGCTGGAAATGGAAAACTTTGTCCACAGGGCGGAGCCGGAAAACTTGGTGTCGCCTGTTACGCCGGTGCCGAACACAACAGGCGAAACGGTTTGTGCCAGAATAAGCGTTGCTATTTCGTCGCCGTTGTTTGCGCCGTCGTAGGAATACAGGGCGGAGCCTGAAATAGACCAGGAGGTTTGCGCATAGAGACTTTCCTCGTATTGTCCCGAATCTTTGCAGGTGGTTTCCCTTGTGCCGTTGGTGATTTCAAGCGAGGTATCGCTCAAACAGGTGACAGCTACCGGAGTAGACCCGATCCATGTTTTGAGCAGTTTTGAATTAATTACTCCAGTAGTTGGCATAATATGAAGCGTGTTTTGATTAAAAAATTAATGTTACCCGGCACTACCCAATAGTTTCGGCGGGCGGTTTTTGTCTGCGGCTTTGGGGTGCGGCTTCGGGTGCTGGGACACATTGCCCATCCTGATAAAGCCCTGCATTTTTTCGGGCGGGCGTGTCATCGTTGCGCAGGGTGTGACCCAGGGCAAGAAGCGTCGCGCCGCCTTCGTCATCAACATTCAGAACCGCGCCTTTGCAGTATTGAAAGCCGTTGATTTCAGTGTTGAAAGCAAGTTCAATTTTCATGTTATGTAAGTCCGTTTTCAGCCATAAACCTTTCCGCTTCCCGGCGGAATTGATCGGCCATAAGTTTATAAACCATTGGTTTTGAGCGGTTCCAGGCGGAATTAAAAAATGGTTTTCCTTCCGGCCATTTCGCTGTGCCGCGCTCTACCATGTGCATGTAGTACCCGTCTGCTTTTTTCTCACTTGTAAAATTACCCTTCCCGCCTCCTTTCAATTTTGCGCCTACCCATGCACTGCTTGATCTTCGGAAATTCAGTACTTGCATTGATCGTTGCAGATTTCCGGGCGAATACGTGGCGACCACTTTACCGTTGCTGTACCGCTTGTGTGGTACCGTTCCGCGCGGAGCGGATGACGCCGCTATTGGGGCAAATAAGCCCGCACCCATTTCTGCAATCGCTTTTTGTCGCTCACCCAACCTGTCACCAAACGCCCGAAAGGTTTTTGCAACCCGCTCCACATCTTCCTGCATTATCTCAAAATCATTCATCGCTTCAGCCAAATTTCATACGTTGCAACGCACACAAAAAACTTACTATCCTCATCCTGTGCAATCTCACTGCGCGTGTATTCGCATCCTGTTACTGTCACCCCGGCTGCGGTCGTTTCTTCAAAATCAAACGCATTAAAAACCGCTTGATCCATATCCTCTGCCTGCGTGTATGTGTTCGCCCACATCGCTATCGTTGCCGTAACCAAAAACGCCGTCGCCTTTTGGGTTTTATTCCGGTCAGCAGGCGTGTTTGTGCAGGTGAAAGCAATGGCCGGGTAAATGTTTTGCGTCTCCGATTGCGGGATTTTCAGCGCGTATATCTTTGTTCCAACCAGCGCCGTTACTGTGGCGTCGTCGGATAGGATTGCTTTTATGTATCGCCCTGCCTTCATACCCGCTTTTCAGTTAAGAGGTTCAAATAAGTCCTTCTCGGCACGTTCGGCACTTCGACCACATTCAGTACATCAAAATACTCATCCGCGCCCCAACCGCCATACACTACCCGCATTTTTGCCGAAACAAGTTTTCGGTATCGGATACGGAAATTCATGCGCGTTACACTCATTAGTTGGTCGCCCAAATAGTCCTCTTTGTTTCCGGTTGCTGGCGACTCTACCGCCGCCGCAATGCGCGTATAAAGCGCCGCCCATGTTTCCGTTACCGATCCGCTTTGGTCGATGGCTTCCGTGCATGATTCGATGGTAATCCGCTCGTTCATTGTGCCGATATAGTCTGTCGCCGCCTTCATTTTCCCCACGGATAATAGCGCTGCAAAAACCGCTCAGATAGTTGCGGAAGGTTGCGCACCGGGTTCGTAGGGTTGGCGTGTAGGTCGGCTATCATAAGCAATGCGCCTATTTTTATGGGCCTCGGTACGGTGTCGGGCGTAGCGCCGAATCCGGCGGTATAAACCACCGTTACCGCGTCGGGCCTAATAACCAAGTCTGTGGGGTATTCGTAATCTACTTTTGACACTACAAAACCCCGCCCGTTGTAGGTGCCGGATGTGTATTCCGAACTACTCCAGGTCTGCGTTGCTCCATCGCTGTCGATGTACGATATTGAGGTAATCGCCAAAAGCGGTGCTTTTCTCAATCTCAGCGCCCCGGCCCCGGATGGAAAACAGGGGAATTTTTCGGTTATCGTCTGCGTAATCAGTGCCAGGTCGTAGGTTGCTTCGATGTCGCCAATTACGCCGTCAATCAAAAGTTCCACATACGGATTTTGTTCGTCAATGTCATCCAACCTCAATTGCTGCACCGCCTCGGCCATTGTCACCGCACGGGTGGTAGGGCCGGTTGTTACCGTTACGCTGGTAGCGTTCGGGTATAGGTTTGCAGTGTCGGGATAGTATGTCATCGTTTTTCGATCTTCGTTGTATCTGGTATGGCTTTTTTCACGCTTTGGGCGGGCGGGGCGGACAATATGCGTCCATGCCCCGCCCGTGCCAAATCGCGGGCGATTTCCTGTGTTGTTTCGACCGTCTGCCCACGCGAAAACGTGTACAGGGTGCCGGAACAACTTTCCAGTATTTCGACCTTTACGAGTTCGTTTGCCATTAGGATGCGGCGGTAATCATGTGTTTGATCGCACCTGCGTCCAGCAGTTCAGAGTCCCAACGCGCCCACGCCTGGAAGCCGACAAGGCCGTTTGCGCTGTACAATTCATCCTGACGCAGTACGGTCATTTCCTTTACCATTCGGATGACGAATTTGGAAAAGTCGCCTGCGGCCATGATTTTTTTCGCGGCTGTTACAGCGTCGTCCATATCCTGATTGATCCAGTAGCGGTATCCTTCCAGGCGGTCGGGTTCACCTTCGCGCACAGATGGCTGCCACAATGGGCGGGCGTCGCCGGAGCCGATGGTCAGTTTTTTCACGGCTGCCAGGATGGTATCGTGAAACATCAGGCCAAAATTCGGAGAGCGGCGGTAGGCTGGATTGATAGAGTGTATCAGGTCGATGATTTCAGGGAACGTGAAAGCCGTAGCAGAAGCAGTGGTTTTACCCGCACTGGTGGCAGGAACAAAACCTTGCGGCTTACTGGAGCCGTCGGCGGTGGTGGCGGCCAAATTGATCGCACGGCCAAAACGGTCACCGAATACACCCGGAACCTCTACCGACATATCAAACGCGGAGTCTTGTAAAAGTTCCTGCGAAATCTTTACGGCGGTGGTGTACTTGTATGCGTTCAGCGTCTTTTGACCGTAGGTGATGTCGGCAATGGTGACGGCTGCGGCCTCTGTGGTCAGAATAGCCAGCGTACCAGTGTCGTCAGTGGTAGGCCACGGAAGCGCCTGTCCGTTTTCAGTATACATGACGCGGCAAGCCTGCATGATGCCGGAATAATCCTTCATCGTGCGTACCATTTCGGCCATGTAATCCTGCGGGACAGTGTGACCACCAAGCGTAGTAGTGCCTACTATTTGGTTAGATGTACCCCGTTTTAGGATTTCGCGTTCTTCCGGAGAAAGATTGGCTGCGCCGTACCGGTAATACCGATCAAAAGCGGCGCGGCGCTCTCTTTCCAGACCCTTGTCGGCAATAGGCGCGGTTGCGTCAGATTTCCACTGACCGCCACCCGCGTCGCGTTGCACAAATTCCTTTGTAGCGGCTTCTGCGGCGCGTTGTTCGTCGCGCTTGTAGGCTTCAATGGTGGTCGTTAAGCCCTCATATTCCGCGTCGAGGCGCTTCCAGGTTGTTTCTTCGTCGGTGGTCATTGCGCGAGCCTCTTTTGCGGCCTGCGTAGTGATGTCGGTCATCTGTTTGGTGATAACCCCCCGCTTGTCGTAGGTTTGTTGAATGCCAGTAACCATAAATGAAATGTGTTTTGATTAAATTATTGTGCCTGCATTTCACGCAAGCGGGTTAGTTTTCTGTAATGTTCTGTTTTCCAATCGGGTATGGATTGCGGCGTTTCCTCGCTGCGCTCTTC
>JALHMA010000294.1 GCA_022844265.1 Saprospiraceae bacterium
GCGACTTTCCACTTGCCACAGACTTCGCACTGACGGCTTCGCACTTCGGACTACTCTACGGACTTCGCACTTCGCACTAACGACTTCGGACTTGCTTACTCTACGGCAAATCTTTCCCGTATCAGTTTTTTCAGCGCGATCATTTCATCGCGCAGTTGCGCGGCTGTGATAAAGTCGAGGTCTTTGGCCGCTTTTTTCATTTTCGTTTCCGTATCGGCCACCATTTTTTCCAGTTGGCTGCGGTTGGCGTAAGCGATGATCGGTTCGGCGGCAAGGCTCTTTTCTTCATTTTCCACGTAGTATTTCGTGCCTTCCACCCCGCGAATGTCGAGGATACTTTTTGTGGCCCTGATTTCATCCTTCGTTTTGGTGATGGTACGCGGCGTGATGCCATGCTTCTCGTTATAAGCGATTTGCACCTGGCGGCGGCGGGTGGTTTCTTCGATGGTATTGCGCATGGAATCCGTCATTTTATCGGCATAAAAAATGACTAGGCCGTTCGAGTTCCGCGCCGCGCGACCGGCGGTTTGGGTCAACGAGCGGGCATTGCGCAGAAAACCTTCTTTGTCCGCATCGAGGATGGCGACCAGCGATACTTCCGGCAGATCGAGGCCCTCGCGCAGGAGGTTGACCCCGATCAGCACGTCGTATTCGCCGAGGCGCAGGTCGCGGAGAATTTCGACGCGTTCCAGCGTTTCCACTTCCGAGTGGATATAGCGGCAGCGCACCCCGACTTTTGCGAGGTAAGTGGCCAGTTCTTCCGCCATACGTTTGGTCAGGGTTGTCACCAGGGCGCGTTCATCGGCGTCCACCCGGCGGCGTATTTCTTCCAGCAGGTCGTCGATCTGGTCGAGGGAAGGCCGCACCTCGATCGGCGGGTCGAGCAGTCCGGTCGGGCGCACCAATTGCTCTACCACGACGCCTTCCGTTTGAAGCATTTCATAGTCGCTGGGAGTGGCGCTCACGAAAATAACCTGGTTGATTTGCCCTTCGAATTCCTCAAAACTGAGGGGGCGGTTGTCCATGGCAGAGGGCAGGCGGAAGCCCCAGTTGACCAGCGATTGTTTGCGTGCGCGGTCGCCGCCCCACATGCCCCGTACTTGCGGTATGGTCACATGGCTTTCATCCACGATCAGCAGGTAATCGTCGGGAAAATAATCGAGCAGGCAGAACGGGCGGGCGCCGGGTTCGCGGCGGTCGAAAAAACGCGAGTAGTTTTCGATACCACTGCAATAGCCCAGTTCCTTGATCATTTCCAGGTCGAACGAAGTACGCTCGCGGATGCGGCGCGCTTCCGAAATCCGTCCTTCCCGGATGAAAAACTTTTCCTGCGCCGTCATTTCATCCTGAATTTCATGGATAATCTGGTGGATGCGGTCTTTCGGCGCCACGTACAGGTTGGCCGGGAAAATGGCTGCGGTGTCGAAATTAGACATACGTTTGCCGGAGGTAAGTTCCAGGCTTTCAATACTTTCTATTTCATCTCCAAAAAAAATAACCCGGTAGCCGTAATCCGCATACGGCAGGTTAATATCAACAGAATCGCCGCGTACCCGGAAAGTGCCCCGGCTGAAATCTGTTTCCGTGCGGGAGTACAAACTATCCACCAAACGGTACAGAAACTGCGTTTTGGAAAGTTTCATACCTTTTTGGAGGTGGATGATACCGGTTTTGTAATCCTCCGGGTTGCCCATACCATAAATACAGGATACGGAAGCGACGATGATGATGTCGCGCCGGCCGGAGAGCAGCGTAGAAGTGGCTTTTAGCCGGAGTTTGTCCACCAACTCATTGATATTCAGGTCTTTTTCAATGTAGGTATCCGTGACGGAAATATAGGCTTCCGGTTGGTAGTAGTCGTAATACGACACGAAATACTCCACCGCATTGTCCGGGAAAAAGGTCTGAAGTTCTCCGTACAGTTGCGCAGTGAGCGTTTTATTGTGGGTGAGTACGAGGGTCGGGCGATTGAGTTGCGTGATGACATTGGCCATCGTGAACGTTTTGCCGGAGCCGGTTACACCGAGCAACAGTTGCGCGCGGTCGCCTTTTCGCACGCCATGCACCAATTGTTCGATGGCTTGCGGCTGATCGCCGGTGGGTTGGTAGTTGGAAGAAATTTTGAAGTCCATAGCAAGGGGCAAAAATACGGTTTTCCGAGCTATGTTTATGCAAGGAAAAATGGTTTTGAACGGGGTATGTTTCAAATTGTCGCTTGGCAAAGCGCCAAGCTTATTGACGGGGTGACTTGAAGTCACCCCGTCAATATACTACAACGACAATTTGAAATACGCCCCGTTCAAATTCAGTTTTGCCAGAGCGGATCCCCGAAATCGTAGTCGATAAAAACGGCGTCCAGCAGGGGGTCATTGCCCGGAATATAACCCTCTTTAAGGTCGTAACCCCATAATTTGCTGAGTTGGTGCCAGTAGGTAGCGGTGGTGCCGCCCCGCGTTTCGCGGATGATGCTGAAAAAAGGTTTGCCCAACTGGCGTTCTATCATTTTGATCAGCACTTTTCCCTCCGTTTTACTGAGGTTTTTCATCTGATCGTTCATGTCGCCTTTCATTTCCTTGTGTTCCCGGCGGATATAGCGCCGGCGTTGTCCCTTGCGCATATCCTGCGTTTCTTCCTGAATATCTTCATACAGGCCTATCGCCTCTATAGCATACGGGTACACTTTTCGGGCGGCGCGGGTGTAGAGGTAGTATTGCCGCTGTTGTTGCAGGTCCGTAAAATTCCAGCGGGCGGTAATGCGCACCGGCCGGAGCGACATCACAAAAGTGGTGTCGCCGTTCTCGATTTCCATACGCGCCCAGGCGCCCAGTCGCTGGGTGGTGTCCGTATTGGGGGTAAGGGTCAGCTGAGCGGCGGCAGGGCTGCTGAAGGCCAGTATCAGCAACAAGAACCAGTTTTTCATGGCAGTATTTTTCAAAAAAAGAGGAGACATATTACGGGTAGGTGCGGGGTAAAACGTTTACAAAACGACAAGCGCTTCTTTATGTTTTGTAAAGTGCTCGTACCACGTCATTTCAGACGGAAAAGACCCCGGATGTAACGGTATTTGGGGTTACGTCAAAAGTATCTGACTAAAAAAGGGCAAGTTTTATGATTTATCGAGTGCCAAACTTTCCAGGTTTTAAAACCTGGAAAGTTTCTGGTAGCGGAAACGAAATAAAAATTTGTACTGTTGTTAAAGTCTATCCTTTTTTGCCGTGCGCGGGTCTTACGACCGCGCTGCCGCTGCACCGAACAGGGTTCGGTGGTACTAAAGCAACGCCGCCCCGTATACCCCGGCGCTGTCGCCCAATTTCGGTTTCACAAAAATGGTATCGATGCGCGGATTGAAAATATGCTGAAGCGCTTCTGCCACCCCTTCTTTATACAGCAGGTCGATATTGCCCACACCACCTCCGATCACAATAATATCGGGATCGACAATATTGATCACGACTGCGATGGCTTTGCCGAAATAGGTTACCAGCCTGTTCATCGTCAGGGTAGCGGCGGCATCGGTGCCGATTTCAGCGAGGCTCACAATGTCTTTCAGGGGCAGGCGCCGGCCGCTTTCATTTTCATAAAATCGTTCGAGCGCAGGGCCGGAAATGATCGTTTCCACACAGCCGATCTGGCCGCAATAGCAGCGTCCGCCACTTTCGTCGAGGAAATTATGCCCCCATTCTCCCCCGATGCCCTGCCGACCGTTGATTACCTTGCCGCGGACCACCAGTCCGCCACCAACGCCCGTGCCCATGATGACCCCGAATACGACTTCCGCATTGGGCAACACTTCCGGCGCGGCGCCCATGAGCGTTTCCGCAACAGCAAAACAATTGGCGTCGTTGGCAAGACGAATCGGTACGCCGATGACGCGTTCCAGGTCTACATTAAAAGGTCGACCGTTCAACGCTGTGGTATTGGCATTTTTGATCATCCCGGTTTGCGGATCGAGTGTGCCAGGATGCCCGATACCAAGGGATTGTGGCTTCAAACCTGATTCAGCAGAAAGCATTTCCACCAATTTTTGCACCTGCCCTATAATATGATCGTAGCCATGTTGGGCTTCCGTCGGTACGCGCATACGGTGCAGCACGTTCATGCTTTCCCGGCTTTCCAGGATGACGCCTTCTATTTTGGTGCCTCCAAGGTCGAAACCCCAGAGCGGATGCTTTTCTTGCATGGCTTATTGTTTGTAAATAGTTATTGGTTATTGGTTATTTGTACTGATAATCAATCATTTACAAATAAGTTTGACCAAAACTAATTTTGCTTGATTACTGATGAATAAGAGAGGCTTCAGGAACGGTTAAAGCCGCAGGTGGAACAAAGGAAAAAAATATTTTGAAAAAAATGGAATTGCTTGTTCACACAAGCCTTGCCAGCAGCATTAACGAGTATAATATTTCAACGAAAACACCTTCTGCAATGATCGGCTGATAAACCCAGCCCCAAAAAACGGCCCCCGCCTCAATTTATGTAATCGCCCTGTATAATTCTTTTTGTACCAATGAAAACGGCTCCAAAAACCAACCCCTCAGACCACTCCTAAAACCCAATGCCTTGTGATGACCATCCGCCGGGAAGCCTTCCTCAAAGGGCTTCACCGGCGGGTGTGTTTTAGTGTATGTCGTGTATAGTGTTTCGTGTTTGGGGCTTAGAGCGTGTTCGGGAATTTTTTGCCGGGCCTGAAAAACGTCTTTTTCGGCTGTTTTTCACCTTTTTTCAGTCACGTAGTCACCGCTATGCTCCTGAAAAAACGACCAAAACAGTCAAAAAATCCACTTTTTCATGCTCCGTCAAAAATTCCCGAACACGCTCTTAGCGTTGTACGAGCAGTTTCTTCACCGCTGTCGCTCCATTTGCCTGTATATGAACGAAATACATACCGGCGGGCAAACGGCGGGTATCGAGTGCCATTTGTTGCTGACCGGAAGAAAAGGACTGGCCCGGCATGTCCAAAACGATGCGCCCGGCAGCGCTGATGATGCGAATTTGTACATCTGCGGTTTCCGGGAGTTGGAAAGCGACCATCGCCCGGTCTTGTGCCGGATTGGGAAAAATCCTGCTATCCAGTACCGATACCGGCTGGATGGTGCTGACAGGATCGAGCAGTCCTGCTCTCGGCCCCATAAGGACACTGCGCATGAGCGCTGCCTGGCCTTTGGTGAACATATTCATGCAGCTCTCCTGGGAGTAATCCATAAAATTTTCCACCAGATCGAGCGGGTCGTCATTGTAAAAGACTTCTACCTGTTCGCAAGAGTTTTTGTTCAGGTCGCAGTCGAATGCCGATTGTGCGCTGGCAAAAGGGGTATCGTCGACGCCGTCGCTTTGGGCGCAGTCATTGGGGCCGAGAAAACCGCCGTCGCCCCAGATATGCCGCAGCCCGAGATAATGACCTACCTCGTGAACGGGCGTACGGCCTATGATGGTCAGGTTGCCGGTACCGCCTGGCACTGCGATGGTATTGGGATTATTGCTACCCACTGCGCGGAAGTCGATCACCACGCCGTCTTGCTCCGCGGTTGGGGCACTCACACCTTCGGGCCAGTGGTCGAGGCCGTTGGGTGGGAAAGCAAGTCCCAGGATTTGTCCGATAGTAAGGCCGAAGATCGCAGTCGGCTGAATTTTACAAATCCAGATGTTCAGGTAATGTTCGGTATCCCAGGCGCTGCTGCCGCCGGCGGCGTCACTTTTGAGCGCGGAGAGCAAGTCGCCCCCAAGTACATCTACTTCAAACAGGGCATCCGTCTGCACCCGCACAATTTCAGCCAGTTCGAAATGGATGTCGGCGCTGCCGGCCACGTCCTGAAAATAAGTGCGCAAATTGCCCGTATCGGCATTCATACGGTTGAAATCGGCATTCAAAATCTGCATCTGGTTCAGGATGATGCTATCGGCCAGGTTTTCCACCGGGTCGTTCCAAACGACGTGCACGACGACTTTCACGTTGAGGGGCGAACGCTGGGTAATGACATGGCTCTGGCGTGCGGCCTCCTCAAAGGTAGCGCGGAAGGCGGCATCGAGTTCGGGGTATTTTTCCTGAACAATATGGGAAAAAACTTCGTTGCCGCAGATGATCGGCAGGGAAGTGCTTTGAGCGCTCAGCGTGGAGAAGCCCGCTAAAAAAGCGAACAGGGGAAGTAATTGTTTCATGTTTATTGTTGAGTTGAAAAGTTGGATGGTTGAGATGTTGAGGGTTGATGGTTGAGATTGTTGAGGGTGGTAACTCAAGCCTTAGTTACCACCCTCAACAATCTCAACATCTCAACCCTCAACCATCTATAATTTTTGTATTTCCTTCACCTGCCCCATCGGAGTGATAGACACTTTTTTTTGTCCTTCCGTCACATAAAACAGGTAGCCGCTGTTTTGTCCGATCATTTTTACCTGCTTCGATATATTGTCGCTGAAGATGATCGTGTGGTCTAATTTAATGTTGCCGTTTTTAATCTTATTGCTGATTGCGGTGCCTGATCCAATGCCCATACCCAAAAACATGGAAAATAAAAAAAACAGCAAGAATCCTGCTTTTTTGATGTTATTACTACCTACATCGCCGTAATATTTGTCCATTTTCTCCACATCCTGGATTTTTCGGTACCACCCTTTCTGTTTGTTTTTTAAATGGAAAATAGGCATGGCTTTAAACATAAATAAATATGCCAGACCGATGAAAACAACGACGGTAATTAACACCCGGATATCTTTCACCAGGGTACTGATGGGACTGATGAGTATGTCCGAAATAGCGGCGTATTTTAAAATATTGATTCCGAAGAAGTTGAAATAAATAACGTCGCTGATGATGCCCAGGATAATCAGGTAGATATATCCAAGGGAGAGGTATTCCTGGAGACCGTATTGGTGTGTATTTGCATGACTTGCCTTTTCTTTATTTGCCGGTTCGCTCATTGTTGATTCGGTAGATGTTCGTTCGCAAGGTTTATTGAATTCTCGATAATATCAGTTTCCCCGGGGTGTCGTGTCGAGGGTCTTCGCTACTGTAAAAACTGCTTCCATCCGGTCGAAACCAGGCAAAGTCAACCGTTAAATCAATGGTGTTTTCCTGCCACTTGCCCCGCAACAAATTCAGGTTGAAGCCGGGCGGATGCACCTTGCTCACGGGGCTGAACTGGAAGTGAATTTCATGCCCGTCGGCCTTGTCCAGACCACCCCAGAGCTCGCAGGTATCTCTTTTCCCGTTGGTTTCCAGGATAGCGAAACCATCGAAAAAAGTGGTGCTGGAGCGATCTCGTTTGATGCGCTTCTGCGTAAAACGCTTCCAGCGTTCATCATCTGTAACCGGCTCGAAAATCTCCATTTCAACCTGGTGGGCAACCTGGTCGGGATCGATGCAGACGCCTTTCCATTTGCCCACAAGCAAGGGTTTTGCAGGGTCATTGCTGTATGCCCAGGGACGGCGGTAGGTGTCATATTTTTTGTTTAAATAATAACAGCCGTATCTGCCGAGAAAGACGCTTGCCAGCAGCAGGGTAATGAATAGGGTTATTTT
>JALHMA010000295.1 GCA_022844265.1 Saprospiraceae bacterium
GTTCCGGGCGTATTGGAAATGATAAACTTGTTGCGGGCGATTTCCGGGAGTCCGTCGTGCAGGTCTACGTGCCCGGCGCTGCCGAATGTTTCAATGGGTTTCCCCGTTTCGGCATCCAGCGCCCACAGATCGGGTCCCCGGGTAAAAAGGATGCGCCGGTCGTCGCCATTTGCCCAGTAGGCCACTCCGCGGCTGGTGCTGTGCCAGGCATTAAGGGTGTCGCCGAAACGCCACAATTCCCGCCCGGTGGCCGCATCGAGGGCGAAGGCCTGCACGGCTGCCGTAACGCCGTACAGCACCCCGTCGACGATGATGGGACTCATTTGCATCTGTCCGCTGTCGGGTGCTGCATACGTCCAAGCCACTTTCAGTTTGTCGACATTGCCCGGGTTGATTTGCGTAAGCGTGGAGTAGTGGTTGCGATCCGGTCCGCCGAGGTATTCCCGCCATTGGGTGTAGTCGATTTTGTTGGAGCCACTGATGAATAGTGTACAGAGCAGGGTACTGAGCAAAATGAATTTCATATATTGGCATTTGCTCCGCAAGATAATATGCGGCACCTTACCTTGCGGAGAAAATGCCAATACTTCTAACAGGATGCCACTCACGATTCACGACTCACCACTCACGATTACAGGCCTGAAAAACCAATCTAAATCCATTAGAGCCGCCAAAAGGGACGCCTCTCACTTCTCACCTCTCACTTCTCACCTCTAAAAAATGTCTCGCAACGTCTGGATACTTTCTCTTGTCAGCCTGTTCACGGACATGGCCAGCGAAATGTTGTATCCGGTTATGCCGGTTTATCTGAAAAGTATCGGTTTTTCGATCGTTTTCATCGGCATACTCGAAGGCGTGGCAGAGGCTGTTGCAGGATTGAGCAAGGGTTATTTCGGTCATTGGAGCGATACCTCGGGCCGGCGTTTGCCTTTTGTACAAATCGGGTACGGACTCAGCGCATTGTCCAAACCCATGATGGCGGTACTTGCGCATCCGCTGTGGGTGTTTTTTGCCCGCACCACAGACCGGTTGGGCAAGGGCATTCGCACCGGTGCGCGGGATGCCCTGCTTTCCGACGAGGCGACGCCCGCGACCAAAGGCCGCATATTCGGATTCCACCGTTCGCTGGATACCCTTGGGGCGGTGATCGGGCCATTGCTGGCGCTGCTTTTTTTACACATGTATCCCGGCTCGTACCGAACGCTTTTTCTGCTGGCTTTTTTGCCCGGATTATTGGCTATTGTCTGCACCGTTCTGGTACGGGAAAAACGCCGATCGGAACCGACTACCTCCGCCAAACCCCGTTTCCGCGATTTTTTGCAATACTGGCAGCGCAGTCCGGCTTCGTATCGTCCGCTGGTCAGCGCCCTGCTGCTGTTTGCCCTGTTCAACAGTTCGGACGTGCTCCTACTGTTGAAGATCAAGGAAGCAGGTTGTAGCGACAGCATGGTGATCGGGATTTATATTTTTTACAACCTGGTGTACGCCGTGTTTGCTTATCCGATAGGCATTTTGGCCGACCGCATCGGGATGAAACGGGTATTTACCGGTGGTTTGTTGTTGTTTGCGCTGGTGTATGCTGGTATGGCATTTGCCCAAACGACGTATGCTTTTATCGGTCTTTTTTTCCTGTACGGCATCTATGCCGCCGCTACGGAGGGCGTGGCAAAAGCCTGGATTAGCAACATCTGTGCGAAAAAAGATACCGCTACGGCCATCGGCACATACACGGCTTTTCAAAGCGTTGCTGCGTTGCTGGCGAGCAGCCTGGCGGGAGGTATCTGGTACTGGAAAGGTTCGGGCGCCACTTTTTTGTTGAGCGCAGGTATGGCGGTTGTGGTAGCCATTTTTGTGACACGTTTTCTAAAAAGGGAAAAAACAGTGTAAAACGTGCTGCCGTGCGAAGGTCCTGCGCCCTACGGTATGCACACATCTCTACCAGTTCATTTACATTAACCCAGGTGGTAACTCCATGGCCCAGCGGGCCAATATCTTTGTAGAATTTTTCCAGCACCAGATTGTAACCCGGCCCAGAGGGCCGGTATCTTGTCAAAAATGAATTTATATAGCGGCCCGATGGGCCGCAAAACGCTTGGGCATTTATCATTCTACAAAGATATTGGCCCGCTGGGCCATGGAGTTACCACCTGGGCTAATGTAAATGAATTGTTAGAATTGTGTACACACCGTAAGGTCTTACGACCCCACACTTAAAGGAAACCCCTTTTTCCACTTTTGGGCGATCCGCAGGGCTGTTTCCAGCATGTACGGTTCCCATTTTTCAATTTCCCAGGCGGTGTGCGCGAGGTTGGAGGCCGACAGCAGGCGCTGCGCATCGGCATAACCCGGGGCGTTTTCCAGTATTCTGGACAATTGTTGTTGTTGCTGCTGGAGCAAGGCATCTTCCACCGGCTGCCCCAATGGAGGGTGTTCGGCAGGTAAAAAGGAGTTGATGTTTTGTTCGGGCGGCTCATGTCGCCGGACGATGGCATCCATAGCGTCAAAATCCTGTTGAAACAGGCGCCGGCTCGCTTCGGTTTTTAGCCCCGCACCCAGTTGTTCCATCACTACGAATTTTAAATTAGGGCATCGCTCCATGGCATATTCCAGCAACTGAAACACTTCATTTGGAACAGCATCGTCGTGGGTGTCGCGGCGGATTTGCCTGCCGGGCAAAAGCGGCGAATCTTCCCAACTGCCCCCGGAAATATGAATTTCCCGCACCCGGTCGAGCGGGTACAGTTGCAGCAGGGCATCCGCATCGAGTCCGAAATTGTGCGACTGGCAGTACAAATTGTGTAAATCCAGGATGATAAAACCGTTGATAGGCTCTACCAATTGCAGCAGGAAATCGCCGTGTTTTTTTACTTCCTCCAGGGAGTAGGAAAAAGCCAGGTTTTCCAGGCCCACCGGGCATTGGCAGGCGTCGTAAATACGCCGCAGGCGGTCCCGGCCAATAGCCAGTGTGACAGGCGTGCAGGGCAGACTGATCGGAGCGCCCGCATGAAAATCGGCGCCCGTCATAAATCCAAAATGTTCGGTGATGTGATCGAAGGTGAAGGTGTTCGACAGGCTTTTCAGTCGATCCAGCCAGTCCTGCTGCGCTGCCGACCATTTCCCGGAAAACAGCGAAAAAAACACCCCGTGCCCGATCAGGCGACCGGCGTTGCCGAATTCCTGCAACAACTCCGTAAACCAGGGCGGCACTTCCCTGACTTGATACAAGGTATCAAACGACCATTCAATCGCCTGCACTTTTTCAGCTTCCAGGAGTGGAAGGGCAGCCAGTAAAATATCGGCATCGAGGTTGCAGGCGAGCGAGGAGAGGACTTTCATCCCATTCCACACGCCGGGCAGTTACCCGGATTGTATCCACCATTGTTGTTTCTGTCGCCGGCGCCATGATCGATGTCGCAGTTGGGAGCGCAGGACTTGAGATGAATATTGGCGGTTTCTTTTTTAATCGATTCGCAGGAAGTGCTTGCAGCGCCGATGGTAACCCCGACGAGAATGGCTTGAAGCAACGATTTGGAAATTTTCATAGTTTGTAGATTTTATCAGTTAGAGCAAAAGATGCGGTAGCGTATATCAGGAAGACAGCAGGGTTTAAAAAAGCGTTGGGTGACCGGGTATATTTCAAATTGCCGTTGCGGTATATTGACGGGGTGATTTGAAGTCACCCCGTCAATAATCTTAGCGCTTTGCCAAGTGACAATTTGAAATACACCCTGGGTGACCAAACTTTTTATTGCAGATTAAGTGGTTTTTAATTGCGTCTTATTATGATATACTGCTATATTTGAAAGTTCAAAATCAACCTTCCCCTTAACCCCATGATTACGAAGAAAGCCCCTGTTCTCATCCTTTGCAGCCTGTTGGCGCTGCCCCTGTTTTCCCAGCCTTTACAGATCGACACCACCCACCGCTGTCTGTATAGCGGCTCGTGGTTTGGCACCATGCCCCGGCAAGGCAGCAGCAGCGATGCCGATGTGGAAAAAATGGTCGATACGATTTGCCAGATCACGCAGACAGACCGCAACACATTTCAATTGATCAACGCGCGGGTACCCGATGTGGCTGCTGTGGCAGACGGGAACGCGCGCTACCTGCTGTACAACCGGGGCGTATTTCAGAACCTGAAGAATGGCAAACGTGCGTGGGCTTATTTCATATTGGCCCATGAAATCGGCCACCACAGCCTTCGGCACACACTCGATCCGCGCAAACGGCTCCGCGAAGAATCGGAAGCGGATCGTTTCGCCGGGCAGGTAATGAAAAGACTGGGCGAAGCAGTCAGCCTGGCTGCCTTACAGGATATGGTCGATGCCGAACCCTATTCCTATGCCAGGCTGTATCCGGCTGCGGAGCGGAAAGCGGCGTTCGCGACGGGCTGGAATACGGTCGACGCCCTTGGAAAAGGTTTGAGTTTTGGCAACAACCCAACCGATATAGAACAAAGTCCACTGCCCCGTTTTCAGAAAAAAGGATGTCCCAAAGAGTGTACCCTCAACGCAAAACGATTTGAAGGGTGCGCCAAACTTTCCGACATCGACTTTCGGATTTGCCGCGCCCTAGACGCGCAGGGCTACACCCAGCGAAGTTATTTTGCCGTAAAAAACGGTTATGCGCTGGTGACTTCCGCCGAGCAATTCAAATCTGCTCCGGCGTTGAAATCGGTCGCCGGCGATCAACGCTGGCTCGATTACCCGCCCCGCCCCAACTTCGAAGGCGTATGGGACTATTTCAGCAAAATGCTTTGGCCGAATCCCACCCGTTTCCGGGTTTTCGTTTTTGTGGTGACCAACCAGTCTGTTTTGGAATATGTGCCGGGCGCCGTTACTGCGGATGGCTGTAAAGAATGGTTGAAACAAGGGGGCAATGTGTTGCCCGATTACCTCGCCCGCGAGCCTGTCAAAGGGCATACCGTGCGCGGTCTGGTGTATGAATTCTGGGCGGAAGAAAGCAACAAAACGGCCAAAGAAGAGTGCCGCCAGAATGTCCGGGCCGAGGATCATTTGCAGAAATCAGGGATTTTGGAATTGATTAAGAAGTAGGTTGATCAAGGTTTATAAAGGTTGATAAAGGTTGATAGCAGCCACTCAGGGAAATGTAAAATTGCTTCATTTTCGAGCGTATGAATATCAACCTTTATAAACCTTCATCAACCTTTATAAACCCTCAACAACCCTCATCAACCCTTGGCCTGCTGTTCACGTTTTGCGCAGTATGAGCATTCATATATACCTCGCGCCGCTCTTTCAGTAAATGCCTGATTATCAACACTGATAACCAATAACTAATAACGGATAACTACAATGTGGATTCCCCTTTCCCGCACGCTCCGTTCCTGTCTGTTGCTCTGGATCGTCACCACAGTGCTCGTGATGCTGCTTGTATTGGCGCAAACCCTGACGGGAAAACTGGGGCAGGCAGCGCCTACTGTCTGGACCTGGGCGGCGCTTTTGCTGCTGCCGGGTTTGGGATTATTGTTGTCCGGTTCCGTCCTGAATCGACATGCAGGCAAACTCGCTCCACCCGCGCCTAATTTCCTGTTGGCGGCGCTGACGGTGCTGTACATGCTCCTGATTCTGCTCACACTTTTTTTCATGCTGCAAAATGACCACGGCCTGATCGCCTATTTCCAGGAATCATACTGGTGGCTGGCTCCGCTTAAAATATTGCTATTGATGGCATTCTGGCTGGCATTCTGGCGAAAAGAGCAGATTTTCCAACCCGATCAGCGCGTTATTCTCGAACTGGCGGGTGTGCGTATGCAGGCAGCGCAGGCCAAAGGCGACCAGCTGCGCAGCGTCTTGTTTGAAGCGATTGCGGCAGGCGATCTCGGGAAGGCATTTGAAACCCTGAAACAAAGCAGAACGCCCGATGACCGCAGCCATGCTGATCTGGCCATGTTGCAGGGCGAATTCACGGAACTGACCCGCAACCGCGACCTCAACCTGATCGCGCCCGCCGATGCGCAACGACAACTCAACCGAATCACAGTGGCATTGATCAACCTCATCCAATAAACATGAAAACACTCCCCATCATCGCCCTGATCGTTATTTCCGCCGCAGCCCTTCGCGCGCAACCGGCAGACAATGTCGCTGCGCCCGAACGCCTCCGGCTGATACTCGATGAAATTAAAGACGCCGCCAGCTCTTCGATCGTTATCAAATTGCAGGAATCGACCATGACCCGCAATGCAGAGGCATACCGCGAAGGATCGAATAATTATATCCGTTACAACCCCGCTTTTGTGCGCGACTTTGAACGCAACGCCCAAACCAAATGGGCGGTTTACAGCCTGCTTTCGCACGAACTGGGCCATTTGATACTCGGTCACGACCTCAACGAACGCAACGCCGGCACACGCCAGGAACTGGAACTCAATGCCGACAATTTTGCCGGACGGATTCTGAATACGCTGGGCGCTACCCGCGAGGAAGCGCTTGCCGGTTTTCGCAATATGAACCAGGACTTGTCCGGCGGCGTCTACCCGGCTGCCATAGACCGCGAATATGAAGTGAGCGACGGGTGGGATGCCCAGGAAGACTACTGGAAAAGTAAAGGACAGCACCCGCGGGATGCGGCATTGCGCTTCGAGCCGCGGCTCGGCGGTATCATCTCGTCCAACTGGGCCAAAAATGCCCAGGCGGTTATCAAAGGCAGCCGGATGGAAATCAATTACAAAGTGGCGCCCAACAAAAAAATCCCCTCTTACCGGCCCTTCCTGTTGGTCGACCCGCATTCGTCACTCGTGCCGGAGACGCTGGATTGGGTGGGCGACTCCACCCAGCCGGGCAACCGAACGGTCATCTGGTATTTTGAACGCGACGGCTACAAACGCGAACAGGTGGTGCGGCCCGACGAGCTCGGCATCGGCTCTTTTGCGCCCAAATATGTGCCGCGCAAACCCAAAGGCTGGGTGATGCCCTTACAAATAGCCGGCTTCGTGGGTGGCCTGGCCGCTGCCGGCGTTGGGTACAGCCAGGAAAAGGATGCCTATTCGACGTATAAAAATACTTACCTCGCCCAGGCCAATCCCAACGCGTCGGTGTATGAAGGCACTACCCGAACGGCGGTTTACAACACCGCCAACGACAAGCACAAAAAAGCGCAATACCTGCTCTGGTCGGGTATCGGCGTTGCCACCGGGAGCCTGGTTACTTATCTGGTGAGTACGCTGCCCAAAGCCAAACGCGCTAAAAAAGTGCTGCTTTATCATTGATATTGGGATATTGGGATATTGAGATATTTCGATATTGGGATATTGCGATATTTAATTGATAATCACCAAATTAACCGGCAATATCCCAATATCTCAATATCATAATATCCCATTATCAATGAACACCGCCCCTACACTTAAATCCTCCAACCATGCGCAATAAATTTGTCTATTTCATATCCCTTTCGGCAGCTTTGTCGGCGCTGTTGCTCGTTCGTTGCGACTATGCCACCACCCCCGATCTGAATTGTGTGG
>JALHMA010000296.1 GCA_022844265.1 Saprospiraceae bacterium
AAGTTAAACGAGGTTTTAGAGATCAAATATGGAAAAAGCCATAAGCACCTTGAAAGTGGTCATATACCTGTATATGGCTCTGGTGGTATAATGAGGCATGTAAGTAACTTTATTTATGATAAGGACTCAATCTTGATTCCTAGAAAGGGCACATTGAGTAATTTGTTTTATGTTAGCAAACCATTTTGGTCTGTTGATACGATGTTCTACACGAAAATAAATAAGAGATTTCAAGGCAAATATTTGTTCATTTTATTGAAGTCTCTAAGGCTGGAAACAATGAATATTGGCTCTGCTGTGCCAAGCTTAACGACAGAAATTCTAAATAATTTAGAGATTTTGATTCCGAATGAAGATATTCTTATGCAATTTGACTATGTTGTTTCAAGTTGCTTTGAAATAAAGAATGAAAATGAAAACCAATCCCACACCCTCACCGCCTTGCGCGATGTGTTGTTACCGCGGTTGATGCGGGGAGAATTAGAAATATAGATATACGAACAAATTATTGAATATGAAAAAAGGCATTCGATTTTCCGTCTTATTCTTCTTTCTTTTCACATTCAGTTTGAATGCGCAGTCGTTGCTGAACGGTATTGTATTTTCTTCAGCCCAGGGCATTGTCTACCCGGACATTAAGGTTGTGCTTTACCGAAAGAAGGAGGTGGTCCAAAGGGTGAAAACGGACTCGCTCGGGAGGTATCGGTTTTACGTTGCTCCGGGGGTGTATACGATCCTGGTCGACTATAAAAAAATATCCGGCAACCAAAAAGTAGAGGTCGAGGTATTGAAAGAAAGCGAACATTATATCGTGATTAACCTGGAGGAGAAACAGGTAGGGCATCCGCACATGCCCAATCCGCCCTCCTGGAGAACAGTACTCTCCGCACAGCAATACCAGTATAAAATGAATAAGAGTATAAATGAACCATCCATTTCAGAGCAGGTCATTGATAATTACCTGAGCATGAAAGCGGAGCGGGCATTTATGAGCACATTGCCGACACTTCCCAATATTTTCCCGTTTCCTCCGAGTGCAACGAGTTTTAATCCCGGTAGTTATTTTCAGAAAATGTTTATTAAAAACCGCATAACTTTTCTGGACATCAAAGACACATTGGCAGTAATAGCGAAACGTTGTGCATGGGATTTTGAATGGAGTTACTATGTGGTGGATAGCGGGTTGGTTTGTGTGGCCATGATGCACCCTATTTCACCGGATGGAGGGCATATTCCGGCAAATGTTCGAGTTCGAAATCATCTTTATTATTATACCTGGAATGATGTATTTCATCTTCCGGACCTTAAAATATGGGATGAACGTAGCGGGTATGCACGCATTTTTATTTTTGCGTTTACGAATGCATCCTTTGATGCGGTAGGCAAAGGAGACGAACGGGTAGCCCCATCCGATCTGAAGTTTTTGGATAAAAGAGTCATTTCGATGGATCATGGAACGGAGATCGGTACAATCAAGCGAAACATGCCCTGTAAGGTTTTTACATTTACATTCAAGTATGATGATATGCATGATAATCCGGTGCTGCAACCCAAGCCCGACGCGATGGATCATTTAACCATTACAGGAATATTAAACCACCTAACGAAATGGCATTAGCATGATTCATTTTCGCTTACCGCACTTTATAGTCAGTTCCCTTCCTGCTTTAGCCGTTGTTTTTATTTTCTCATTCAGAGGGTTGAACGCTCCAATTTTTTGGAATTTCCCAATGTGGTTTCTGGGAAGTACGGTTATCCCTTTTATATTCCTGTATGTGCTGGACCGATACCTGCTTGGAAAGACCTATGTATTTGATAATCAATTGGCTATAATATGGATAATGTATATGTTGATCGTAAACTTGACGGTGCTGATTGCCAATAATAATTCATGGTTTTCCTTGCAGCAAATATTATTGACGCTGAAAATTATCATCCCTTTGCAGGTAGTTGCTATCGGGTTTTCTGTCGGACTCATCCGTCATTTCAATATCAGGGCAGATTTAACGGGACCTGATAGCGTCGAGGTAGATGTAGCGAATGACATGCCCACGAAGGATGCAAAAGACTACATACCGAAGGCAAAAAAAGCCATTACTTTTGGACAGCTATTCCTGTCGCTGAAATACCTGGAGGTTTACGCTACTTTGGAGAACGATGTAAATTTGTCAAAGGATGTGACAGCTATAATAGCCAATTGGCAGCAGAATATGAACGATTATAAAGCAGGTAATATCCCGGTTGACATATGGAAAAACACTCAGGCCAGGCTACTGAACGCTACAATTGATGCTATATATGGATTGAGGGAAAAAGGAAGTAAGAGTGGGAAAAATCAAGACCCGTCTGGAAGACGTGCCTAAGCAAGATATTCAAAAGACGTTGTATCGAATGGTCAAAAAGGGCATTTTAGAACATTCTCCAGATAAAACCCACCGACAGTATTGGTTGGCAAAAAAAAATAGAAACTAAAAAGGAAATACGTAATTTTTCTTGTAATTAATTGACAAACAATTGATTAGTTCTTTTTTTAGTATATCATTCAAATAAGTAACACCTAAAAAATCTGTATCCATGCGCACCCTCAACGAAGACGCCATTGAATACGCCGCAAATAACCTATTCACTACTGAATTGGGTTACCAGGAAATCATTTGGGGCCCTGACATCGCACCGGAAGGCGCGCGTACTCAGGAGCGTGAATTCAATGAGGTCGTTTTGAGAGGGCGGCTCGAAACAGCCATACATAAATTGAACCCACACTTACCCGCCGATGCGCGCGCCGATGTGTTGCGCAAAGTATTGCGTGTAGAATTTCCTGATTCCTTGTCCAATAACTTTGCCTTTCACCGACTGCTTACGGAAGGTGTGGACGTGACATTCAGAAACCCACAGGGAGAAATCCGTACCGACCAAGCCCTGCTGATTGATTTTGCGCAACCAGAGCGCAATGAATTTGTAACGGTACGCCAGCTCACCGTCATTGAAAACCAGAAAAACCGCCGGGTAGATACGGTGATCTATGTCAACGGTCTGCCTTTGGTGCTCCTTGAGTTTAAGAACCCCGCTGACGCCAATGCCACCCTGAAAAACGCCTGGAATCAGGTGCAAACCTATCAGAAAGACATACCCTCCATTTTTCAGTACAATGCTTTTTGCATTATTGGCGACGGCATCCACGCCAAGGCAGGCACTATTTCCAGTGAAGAGAGCCGCTACATGGCTTGGAAAAGCACGGATGGACGCAACCTGGTTAAAACCGGGATGCCCGATCAGGAAACGCTGCTTCGGGGCATGCTCCATAAAAAGACCCTGCTCGAACTGATACGGCATTTCATCGTATTCGAGGAAACACCGAAAAAGACCATTAAAAAACTGGCGGCGTATCACCAATACTACGCCGTAAACAAAGCCATCCGCACTTCTATTGCCGCCTCTTCAGCCGTCGGGGATCAACGCGGAGGGGTAGTATGGCACACCCAGGGCAGCGGCAAAAGCCTGAGTATGGTTTTTTATGCCGGGAAACTGGTGCTGGCTCCGGAAATGGAGAACCCCACCTTGGTGGTACTCACCGACCGCAACGATCTTGACCAGCAGTTATTTGGGACGTTTAGCGCCTGCCGCAGTCTCTTGCGACAAACCCCAAAGCAAGCCGAAAACCGGGAACATTTGCGCGAATTGCTGGCCGTTGCATCGGGGGGTATTGTGTTCACCACCATTCAAAAGTTTCTTGAAACGGAGGAGTACGAAAACGAGGCGGGTGAGACCAAACGCATTAGCGTACAATACCCCACCCTTTCGACCCGGCGCAACATTGTGGTGATCGCCGATGAAGCCCACCGCAGCCAATACGATTTCATCGATGGCTTCGCGCGCAACATGCGCGATGCTTTGCCCAACGCCACCTTCCTGGGCTTCACCGGTACGCCGGTGGAAAAATCGGATGCCAATACCCGCGCCGTTTTTGGGGAATACGTGGACATCTACGACATCAAACGTGCTGTGGATGACGGTGCAACCGTCCCGATTTATTACGAAAGCCGCCTGGCGCACATCAAACTGGATAAGGAACAAGCGGCAGTATTGGATGAAAAAATCAATGCCCTGCTTGAAAACTACGGCGAAACGGACGAAGTCGCTCACCGCATCCGGCAAAAGGCCAAGTGGGCACGGGTGGAAGCCGTGGTCAGCAGCGAAGGCCGGGTGAAGCAAGTGGCTGCCGACATTGTGCAGCACTTTGAGCAACGCCGGGAAGTCACGCTTGGCAAGGCCATGATTGTTTGCATCAGTCGTCAGGCTTGTGTGGCGATGTACGATGCCCTGAAAGCATTGCGGCCCGATTGGCATGCCGAGGAAGACACCAAAGGAGGCATGAAGGTCGTGATGACCGGCAGTGCCAGTGACCTATTGGAAATGCAAACCCATATCCGAACCAAAACGCAAAACGAAATCATCGCCAATCGCTTCAAGGACGAAAACGATCCGTTGCAAATCATCATCGTGCGGGATATGTGGCTGACGGGCTTTGACGTGCCCTGCCTGGATACGCTGTATGTGGACAAACCCATGAGCGGGCACAATCTGATGCAGGCTATTGCGCGCACCAACCGTGTCTTTAAAAACAAAGGTGCGGGTGTGGTGGTAGATTACATTGGCATCCTTTACGACCTCAAACAAGCCCTTGAAAATTACATTGAGAATGGCGGCGAAGGCAACCCGGCCAACTACAAGGAGGATGCCGTTTCGGCCATGCAGAAGCATTATGAGCGGGTGAAAAGTCTGTTTGCGCACATAGGCGGCCAAGCAGGATTCCCTTATGATTTTTATTTCCAGTTGGACCGCGCCAATCTGCAACTGGAATTTATCGCTCGGGCAGCAAACTATATCTTGCACTTAGAAAACGGCAAACAGGAGTTCCGGGAAGCCGTTTATGCCCTGCTCCGTGCTTTTTCGATTGCCGTACCAGATGACGCCGCCCTGGCCATCCGCGATGAAGTCAAGTTTTTTCAGGCTGTTCGCTCCTATATCATCAAAGTGACGGTGGCGGAACAGGAAGGACACCTCGCTGAAAAAGGCGCGCCAACCTCTGATGAAATCGACAGCACGATACGTCAAATGGTAAGCAAAGCAATCTTGCCGCAAAACGTGATTGATTTGTTTGCCGTGGCTGGTGTTCAAAAGCCGGACATTTCTTTCATTTTGTCTGAAGACTTTTTGCACGAAGCCCAAAAATCAGACAAGCAATTCCTGCTGGCTGAAATCGTGCGCAAATTGCTGAACGATGAAATCAAATCATTTGGAAAATCAAACCTGGTTAAGGGGAAAGAGTTTTCGAAGATGTTGCAGGAGTCGGTCAATCGGTATCAAAACCATGTGGTATCGGCGGCGCAGTTTGTGCAGGAACTGATTGATATGGCCAAAGGGGTAAACAAGGCCAAACACCGGGGCGAGGAATTGGGCCTCACAGAAGGTGAGGTTGCCTTTTACGATGCGCTGGAAACCAATGATGACGCGGTGAAAGTCCTCGGTGATGACATCTTGAAAAAAATCGCCCTCGACCTTTACAAAAACTTCCGGGAGAATGCTTCGATTGATTGGAGTGTGAAGGAATCGGTGCGGGCGAAGTTACGGGTGAGTATCAAAAGGGTGTTGAAGATGCACGGGTATCCGCCGGATAAGACGGAGGCTGCGGTAAGGTTGGTTTTGGAGCAGGCGGAGATGATGGCGGAGGATTCATCCATTATATTATAATCTTTCCATTTTTGTTTTTATCGGCTTTTGAAACATCAATATTGCCATTTACATCGGCTTCCCCAATATGTTTCTTTTTTCAGCCGCCAGTTTTGTGACCATTGGTGA
Organism: Saprospiraceae bacterium; assembly: GCA_022844265.1. Classification (GTDB taxonomy): domain Bacteria; phylum Bacteroidota; class Bacteroidia; order Chitinophagales; family Saprospiraceae; genus M3007. Next base: position 5,860 of record JALHMA010000296.1, read on the forward strand.
ACCTGACATTGCATTGCACAAAGAAGGCAATACCGTTTCCGTAGAAATTCAAGGCTTGGACATTTACGATCCCATCAAAGACGAAGTAAAACCACGTAACGTGCACGACATTGCCTATTGGATGGTGGACGAAGATTATGACGGCAGCAACTTCGTTGTAAAGAAGGTTTTCTTCTGCGGCGGCGACAAAACCGAATTTTTCGCCTCGGCAGGTGTTCCAACTTTCCCTTTAAACCCACGCCCAACGCCGCGGCAGTGTCTTTTTCGACCTGCCGCAAACGTAAAGCAGGATATTTTCGTGCTGCCAATTCCAATAGAAGAAGGATTGAAACCATGGAGGACAACGTCCACCCGGAACCGGGACTTTTTGTTCGTAGGCCCATTCCAATAGAACAAGGATTAAAACAAAGGCAGGGTGACGCCGAACAGGGTTCGGCGGTACGGGCTGCGGGCCAATTCCACTACTATGAAGATTTTTCCGGTCGATGCCATGCTGCGAAGCCTGACATCAAACCCATTTTCATTTTCCCCTATAAACCCGTATTTTTACGCGTTCAACCATCTAAACGGTCATGACCAATACGATTCGTTATCCGCTACACAACCTGAGCCCCGATACCCTGCGCGATTTGCAGGATAAATACCCGAATGCGTCTGTGCAGATTGAACTGAACGAGCAACCCGCTGAAGGGGGATTGAGCGAGGAAGCCTTCTGGGCCTTGATTGCATTGCTGGACTGGTCAAAAACCGGCGACGACGAGGCTGTTATTGGACCGGTGGTGACGAAGTTGGCAGAAAGTCCCTTGCGCCACATCTATGATTTTAAGGATATTCTTTCCCAAAAACTCTACCTGATCGATACACGGGAACATGCCCGCTATATCGGTGAAGCGGCGTACGATGAAACAAGCGAGCAGTTTTCAGGAGATATATTTCTGTTCGCACGCTGTTGCGCTGTTGCCAACGGTCAGGCATCTTACGAACAGGTCAGGCACGATCCGGCAGCCATGCCTAAAGACCTGGAATTTGCGCCTTTGCTGCGCGTCGCCAATGAAGCCTATCGCCTGCAAAAAGGCACGGTGATGCGCTATGTGGCTGCTTATCCGATCGAGACGGGGAGTAATTTGGAGGGATGGAGCGATCACGGAAATCCATAATCCTTTTGCTTTTTTTGATCCATCATGCACGGCAACGACAAGCGAAATTCCAATCCGCATCACCTTTACGATATTTTCAGAAGTAGCAACCACGATACTTTTAAATATGGTATTTCTGATGACCCCATTGACGAAGATGGGCTTTCCGCACGTGCCCGCGACCAATTGGAAGCACTGAACCTTGCTGCCGAATATCAAAAGTTTGATGCGGAAATTTTGGTGACTGATATTCCTGGCAGGAAGCAGGCATTAGAAATCGAAAGAGCGTATATCGACGCGTATTACGAGCAACACGGGCATAACCCCGTTGGCAACAAATTCCCGTTGCGGAAAATGCCGTAGAGATGGAGGCCAGTCCGATGGACTTGGGATCGTGCTGTACGTGGGCAGCAGGTCGGAGACACTGCTGCGGCGTTGCGCTTGGGCGAAGTGGGAAGGTGCAGAAGACCTGATGAGGCGCAATA
>JALHMA010000297.1 GCA_022844265.1 Saprospiraceae bacterium
ATACCGCCGCCGATCTGACGCGTTCCGGTCAGCATCATGGCGGGCCATTTGTAGCGGGCTATGATGGTGCTCGAATTAAACCATTGGCGCTGGAAACCCGGAACCTGGTAGTAAGCAGGATAACCCGCCACGTCGAAAGGATTGAAAATGGGGAAATTGGCAGACCCGAGTGCGCGATCCTGCATGGCCTGGGAATAGAATTGCAGGTAGTGCGCCTGGTTTTGCGTCAGCGGATCCGGGATGGCTACGTCAAAAAACGACAGGGACTGAAGCGTGAGTTCGAGCGGCGATTTGATAATGCCGCCGATGATCTCGTCGGCATTGTCCGAATCATCGGTGTCGAAGAAATGTTCGCTTTGTAAGAGTTGTTCCAATACCGGTTTTACTTCAAAGTTGTTGGCAATCAATGTTTCGGAGAGCGGAACGATAATTTCATTTTCAATTTCATCACTGATATTCCGGCTCACAAAATAGCGGTACAGGCGGCGGCACAGGGTTTTGGCGGTTTCCGGCTGTGCAAAAATCATATCGACGAAGGCGTTGAGTTCCGCCCACATACCATTGATGGTTGGAGTTGTTTCGCCGGTGATTATTGTTCCCTGAAAATGAGCGGAGAATGTTTTGTTGCCCGGCACATGTTGTCCCGGATTGACGCCTCCGCTAGGTATACCTGTTTCAGTGTCTATATTATCCCGGTTGGGACGAATCCTGAAGCCGGTGAGGACTTTGGCCGCTTCTACAATATCGTCTTCGGTATAATTGGTGTAGTCGCCGGGGCCGATCTGTGGGCCTTTTCCGACGGTAAACAGTTCAAAAAACTCCCGGGCAAAATTCTCGTCCGGGTTGTTTTTGTTGTTCTGGTTGTTGTTCAGGTAGCGCAGCATGGCGTTATCTGTCACTAATTTGGTGGCTAATTTTTTAAAATTCCCCAATGCTCCCCAGCGCATGAGCGACAAATAGTCGAAATAATGCTGGTTGTTGGAAGAGGTGATCGCCACAGCCATAAACTGGTGGAAAAACAAAGTCATTTTATGCCCGATACCGGTGTCATGCAGCGCTTCATGGAGCCACCAGCCGATCAGGTAACGCCTCAGCACGAAATCTTGGGCAGGATAACTGGCTACACTTAATCCGGGTAGCGGAAGTATCCAGGTTGTATTCGCGGCGCCGAAAACAGGTTGGTCTAACTGGAAGGGATTCAGGGTGAGCAGGGAAGGCAGGGCTTGGGCAGCTGTCTGGTCGGCCATTTCGAGCACTTTCGTTTTGCTGAAGCGATACGAAGTTCGACGCAGCAAATGAGCAGCGCGTCGACGACCCAGTGCACCTTGCAAGGGATTCAAGGAAGCCATCTTGGAAGATTTGTTTAGTGATAAAATCGGTTGTGTCGCAGTTAACTGGGGAACGGCGGGCTGTTTGAGGGCGGGTGTTCAGCTGACTGCTGTCGGCAAAAACTGCGTATTTGACCGAAGGATTAAAAGAGAGTTTAACGAACCGTTTAATTTTTTATTAGGTGTTGTTTGGTTAAAATTTGAAACGATCCAGTTTGAATAAGTGGATTATAGCGTAATTGTGCAACCATTTAGCCGAAAACAGGGTTCCATGCTTTGAATAACCATCTTAAAAGAGCATTTGTCGTTCCGGGATGTAAAAAAATGACCAAGTGCCATAAAAAAATTGGTCATTCCAATGGGGATTCTATCTTTGCCGCAATAACATTTCATGATTAATTAACCTGTCTTACGAGTATGAAGAAATTTTCACTACTTTCTCCAGGGCTGCTTCTGTTCGCCCTTTTCCAAATCCTTTTCATTCAAAACGCATTTGCGCAGACTGTAAACTCCCGCCTCACATTCCTTGTAACAGTAGGAGGCGTAACCACCGAGTTTGAAGAAGGCCTCTGCGGTTTTGGAACTGCACAATTCGGCGGCTCCGTCACTACGGATTTGTGTGCGCCTATCGAGTGGGCACGCGATGTAATTGGAAACGATACCCTGGCTTGCGATTCTATTCCTGCCGGTTCTCTTGCAGGAAAAATTGCTTTTATTCGCCGCGGCACCTGCAGTTTTATCATCAAAGCTGCGCGCGCACAAGCTGCCGGTGCAGTGGCTGTGATCATTGCCAATAACTCGGCAACTGCCGGTCATACGGACTGTACTATCCTGACTTTGACCGGTACCGACCCCCTGATAACTATTCCGGTACTCTTCACGAGTCGCCAAATGTCAACCTTTATCGCCAATGCGATCAACAGCGGCGAGGAAGTTGAAGTTTGCATGCACCCGCCGAATGTGTACATAGCAAGTTCATTTATCCCTTTTCAAAACGCACAAACGCCTGTTACCCAGATTGCAACGGATACCTTCGGTTTTTCTGCCAACCTGACCAATACACGCGGCGTAGACCTGACCAATGTGGTCTTGACTGCATCTGTTGAAACTGCTGCCGGAGATGAACTTTTTACTTCTTCAGTAGATATTCCATTGCTCACAGGTGATGTGGTAGACAGCATTTTTGTTGTACCCGGACTTTTTGCCCCTGAACTGCCACTTGGCGATTACAGGGTTGTGTATTCCACGACCAGCGATCCGCTCAACGGCAATGTATTTGATGATGCATTGAGGGCTCCCTTCAAGGTGACGGAAAATCTGTTTGCCAAGGATGACAATATCTCCACTGGCATCCGCCCGGGAACTATTCCTGCAGCTGGATATGCCATGGCCAATCTGTATACCATGTCTGCCGGTGCTTTAGACAATTATGAAGTAAAAACGATTGAGCTCGCACACTTTACCAACCCCCCCCCAAACAATCCGGCGATCAATTCAATTATCTCAGACATTTCGCTCTTCCGGGTAAATGATGATGTGGCAGCCAACTGGAATCTTTGGGATCGCGCAGGATACCAGTCTACCAGCTATCAATGGGTAGGCACAGGCACTTATGTAGCGCCTGCCAACGCCACACAAGCCCAAATACACCAGGTAGAACTGACAGACCTGAATACGGCACTTCCGGGAATTCCCCTTGACAACGGTGCACAATACCTGCTGTCGGCATTTTACGCGGATAGCAGCCGCTTTGTTTTCCACGCTGTCGACCAGGACTTCGATCTTGCCGGTCCATTCGGTCTCTATTCGTTTAGTTATTCGGATCAATGGTACTCGGGTTTTACCGGTGGTCCTAACGCTCATGTATTGCGGATGTACATTGACCTGGTGGTTACCACAGATGAGAAGCCGTTGCCGGATTCCTATATGAATGTATTTCCAAACCCTGCTAAAGATGTGATCAATCTGGGTCTTAACCTGGACAAATCAACCGATATCACGGTTACAATCGCTGACATCAACGGTCGCACAGTGTATATTGACGATCGCTTTGCTGTGACCAATGAAACATTGACATACCAGATCAGTCAACTGGCCGCTGGCACTTATCTTGCGCGTATTGCTACCAAAGAAGGTACGCTGACCAAGAAGTTCATTGTGCAGAAGTAATTTGGTTATTGGTAGTTATTAGTTATTAGTTATTAGTGCTGATAATCAAGTATTTGCAGTTATTTCAGCCTAAACTAATAGCGACATACCTATCATAAAAAAATCCCGGATTTCTCTTGATTGAGAAATTCGGGATTTTTTATTTCATAATATCCGAGTATGTAATACAGGAATTAATTCCCTCATCCCTCCTTACATATTCAACAGAAACCCAATCGTAAAATTAGCGTCCCAGTCAAAAACGAACTGTTTGCAGCCGGTTGCTTCGGCGACGGCGGCATAAATATTGAGGCCTGCTTCCTGTTTGGCGCCTTCGGCTTTATAATCGGCCGGGGCTTTCAGCACGGTGTAACGTTCTTTGCCGGCACGGGTTTGTTTGGCGAGTTCGTAGGGTACGCCGCCGATAATAAAGCAGGTGCCGCGCACATTGGAAGGTATTTGAGCAGCCTTTCCTTTTACTTCCTGGAATACGGCGCCCGGATTCAGGTTGTTTTGGAAATATTTGGCGCCGGGCGCTTCCAGGGTACCGTTGGGCAGCCAGGAGATTTTCGTGTTTCCAGAGCCGATATCCACTACAAAAGCACGATTGTCGAAATCGCGCGGTAAAGCAGACTTGAGCGCGTAACGCGCTTCCTGTGCCGGAGTGACCACATTGACGTAATAGCCCATTCCTTTGAGTGCAGCATTGATAGCGGGCATAATCGGCTCTTTTTGCGCGCCTGAACTCACGACAAAGTGGATGTCTTTTGGTCCGACGCCGAAAGACAACATATCGGCAATGTACCGTTTCAGTCCGCTTTTGACATCTTCATCGGTGGCCAGTCCTTCTTTCACTAAGCTTACACCGAATTCTGCTTTTTCTAATTTCCAGTTTTTCTGGGCGTCAACTTTGACAATAAAGGAATTGAAACCCGTAGCGCCGAGTTCTACCACTCCTTTGAGTTTGCCGCCGGATGGGGTGGGCGCGGTGTAATTAAAAGAAACCGGTTTAAAACTTGTGCCTGTTTTACCTGACTGGGTACCCCAGGTAGAGCTACTGGTAGCGGGATTGTTTTCATTACCGGCGCTTGTTTGCGGTTGTTCGGTTGGTGCAGATGCCGTGTCGCCGGATGAACCCAAACCGGGCATAAATTTGCGTACTGCAAAAAAGATACCTGCTACTATTACAAGGGTAATCAGCAGGCGGGAAAATGTGGTTAGTCGTGCCATGTGTGTGGTGAATTGTGAGTTGTGAGTGGTGAATTGTGAGTGGTGAATCGTGAGTTGTGAATGAGAAGTCATAACAGCAGTCTGAAAGCGGAGCATCTTAACTATCTAAACTTCCCAAACCCGGCGGTGCCCATCACCGGTCATATTTTACCGTGAACGGCGCTTTCAGACGGCCAAAGGTATAACAAGCCGGGGGAATGGCGCAAGCCCGTTTTTCGTGTTTGGTGTTTGGTGTTTGGGGCACTTTGCCCTTGGCACTGTGGACGTTTTGGCCAAATTACCAACTACTGCGAAGGGCAAAGTGCCCCAAACACTAAACACCAAACACGAAACACGAAAAAATCCCGCTTGTACTTCGCATATTTTCCCCTACTTTTGCGGTGTCCAACCAAAAAAAGGCCGACAACCTTTTTATTTCACCTGTTTTCCTCTGTTTTCCATGACTGCTACGCATACCCAGCTTTCTGAGCGCGTCCAGAAGCTTGCCGAATCCGAAACCCTCAAGATGGCGCGTATGGGGCGCGAACTTCGCGCACTCGGCCATGATGTAATCAGCTTAAGCCTCGGCGAACCTGATTTCGACACGCCCGATCACATCAAGGAAGCCGCTTATCAGGCCTTGAAAGATGGTTATACTAAATATACGCCCGTAGCCGGTCTGCCCGAACTGACCAAGGCGATCTGCGAAAAATTTAAACGCGACAACAACCTGGATTTTCGCCCGGAACAGATTGTGGTGAGCAACGGCGCTAAACAAACGGTCTATAACCTCTGTCAGGCACTGCTGAATCCGGGCGACGAAGTAGTGGTTTTTGCGCCGTACTGGGTTTCGTACTGGGAAATTATCAAAATGTCGGATGGCATTCCGGTGCCTGTTTTTGCCGGCGTGGAGACGGATTTCAAACCTTCGCCGCAGCAACTCGCCGATGCCATTACAGAACGTACTAAATTTGTAATTTTCTCTTCGCCCTGCAACCCGACCGGCACCGTTTTTTCACGCCAGGAATTACAGGCCTACGCCGATGTGATCGCAGCGCACGAACATGTGCTGATCGTGAGCGATGAAATTTACGAATACATCAATTTTACCCATGAGCATATCAGCATCGGTTCTTTCCCAAATGTGAAAGACCGCACCATCACCATCAACGGCTTTGCAAAAGGTTTTGCGATGACCGGATGGAGACTGGGTTACATGGGGGCGCCGAAATACATCGCCGATGCCTGCTCTAAAATACAGGGCCAGGTGACCAGCGGCGCTTCTTCATTCGGCCAAAAAGCCGGCGCGGTAGCGCTGATGAGCGACCTGACGCCGACGGAAATGATGCGGGAAGCCTTCCGCGAACGCCGCGACATTGTGTTGTCGCTGCTGGAAGAAATTCCAGGTATCCGCACCAACCACCCGGAAGGTGCATTTTACGTTTTCCCGGATGTGAGCGCCTATTTTGGCAAATCGGACGGACAAACGACCATCCGCAACGCCGACGATTTCTGCGATTACGTTATGTCTAATGCCTATGTAGGTTTGGTATCCGGCGCTGCATTCGGCGATCCCGACTGCTTCCGGCTGAGTTATGCGGCATCGGAAGAACAACTCCGCGAAGCCGTACGGAGAATGAAAGAGGTGCTGGGAAGGCTGAAGTAATTATTGGTTATTAGTTATTCGTTATTGGTTATTCGTGTGGTGACCTTTAGCTTTGTTAACAACTTTAGCCATAGGTCACCACACGAATAACCAATAACGAATAACTAATAACGAAATAACCGGAATGACCGATACTTTTGAAGCGCTGGGCTTGCCAACGCCGTTGTTGAATGCCCTGAAAGATATGGGATTTACACATCCTACCCCCATCCAGCAGAAAGCCTTTTCGGTGGTGCTATCGGGCAGGGATGTAATAGGTATTGCGCAGACTGGAACGGGCAAAACTTTTGCTTATTTGTTGCCGATACTACGCCAGTTGAAATTTTCCAAGGACAAAGACCCGCGGGTACTGATTATCGTGCCTACGCGCGAACTGGTGATCCAGATGGTCAGTGAAATCGAAAAACTGAGCGCCTACATGGATTTGCGCATAGCAGGCGTCTATGGCGGAACCAACATCAACACACAGGCAAAAACGGTTGCACTGGGCGTGGATATTCTGGTGGCTACGCCCGGCCGCCTGCTCGACCTGGTATTTATCCGGGCATTGCAACTTAAGTCTGTCCGGCAATTGGTGATCGACGAAGTGGACGAAATTCTGAACCTCGGGTTTCGCTCGCAGTTAAATTCCCTCCTGGATATGTTGCCTAAAAAGAAGCAGAACCTGCTTTTTTCAGCCACCATGACCGAAGATGTGGATGATATGATCCAGATATTTTTCAAGGGGCCGCAACTGATCGAAGTCACTCGCGTGGGTACGCCCCTGGAAAAAATCAGACAAAGCGCTTACCGGGTACCAAATTTTAATACCAAACTCTATCTCCTGGAATACTTGCTGGCGCACGATGAAACGATGGAGAAGGTGCTGATTTTCGGTGCCACGAAAAGAATGGCCGACCGGATTTACGCCTATCTGGAAACCAAATTCCCCGAACAATTCAGCGCCACACACTCCAATAAATCGCAAAATTTCCGAATCCAGGCGGTGCAAAAATTCCAGGACGGCACCTTGCGTGGACTGGTAGCAACCGACCTGCTGGCCAGGGGATTGGACGTGACCGATGTGACGCACGTCATCAATCTGGATAC
>JALHMA010000298.1 GCA_022844265.1 Saprospiraceae bacterium
GTTGTTTTACAACGATTTACCCAACCGGTGACCTGCTGGTCGAGCCAGGTATTACACCCTGTACAAGGTGTGCGTGGATACAGGGCATCATAACTCGTGGCATAGTCGGCATATTCGTAACAACCGGAGAGGAAATGATCTTTCAAGGTGAACTTGAAGGTTCGTTTTTCGCCGCTGCCGATCCAGTTGCAGTCAGTATTCTGGCCGGGTTTAATGTTGCCTTGCAAGAGGCCCGCCACCTTGCCATTGGGCAGCAGGGCTTCCATTTCATAGTTGCCATCCAAATTAATATCGCCTTTCAGACGGTACGTTTTATTGTCGGCTTCCACCCAGAGGAATCCGTCGAGCGCGCCGTTGTGCGAACGCACCAATACCATATCGCAGCGGGCGTTGTTGTAGCGGGTAATATAGCGGCTGCTCCATTTGTTATCGCTGCAATTGACGGTCAGCGACTGCCCGGGCGCTACCTCTTCGGCTTCAATACGGCTGCCCAGGCTGCGGTCGTGGTTGGTCCATTCTGCTGTCAGACGCCGGTTGCTATAAGCGCCGATGAGGTATCCGGTGAGGCCGCGCGACATGTCCCGTTCTTCTAACTGAAAACCGGAAAGGGTATCGAAATAGCCCTCCAGGCGGAAACGAATACGGCTTTTGGCATAAGCCATATAACCCCGGCAGGAATAGCCGTCGAAGCCGAGTGAAATGTCAACCACAGAGGCATCATCCAGGCGGCCTTTAAAGGTTTTGACCCATTGAATATCGGCGGGTTTTTCAAAAAGTTTGGCAATGGCGGTGTCGCGGACGGCGTAGGGGACGGTAGCCGGTGGCAAAGCAGGCGCAACCGGTTTATTGGCAGTGGTAGCCGTGGTCGGCTTGTTGGCCGGAGGATTGGTCTTTTGGGCCATAAAAACGGTCGGCAAACCCAAAAAAAGCGCAAATAGGCCGGTACGCAAGTACAAAGCAAGCATGAATAAGTAGTTATCCGTTATTAGTTATTGGTTATCATTGTTGATAATCAAGTATTTACAAGGAATTCAATCAAAACTAATTTTGCACACTTGCTTATAAATTTTGACGAAGGGGAAAGGAATATGCGATTAAAAAGAATGCAAAAAAACGCCATCGCCGCCGAATAATTGTATCTATTTACCACATAGTTCACATAGTGAATTTCACATAGCCTTGATTCCAATCCTTCTATGGTCCTATGTGAAATTGCGTTTCTATACATAAAGTAGCCAAAAAAAGAAGGGGGTGTGTCAAAAGGGGCGAAGTGGAATAAGACGCCAAATTATACTTGGTTTTTTTCGGCTCGAAACTTCCCGAAAGTTTAAAACTTTCGGGAAGTTGGAGGTAACGCGAAATTAAATTTTACACGAAAACCATGGCTCAAGTAGAATACGACTTTTGACACAACCCCTTACTTTTCCTAATTAGTTATTAATCTTCAATCAAACCGGGGTGGTAAATCCGCTCCGCCTTGTTGTACACCGTTTTTTTATCGAGGCTCATCGGTTTGGTTTTATGCTCCAGGAACATCTCCATTTGGTCGCTGTAATGTTTGCTTTCCGGTCGGTTGGAAGCCCCGTACGTATTGACGGATTCAATGATGGGGCCTTGCGGCGTAAATCGCACCAGTTGAATCAGGCAGTCGCCGACAAATCCCTGCACCATCCCTTTTTTATAAGGCGTGCTGTAAATGGCGGCAATGGCATCGGGCAGTCCTGCCAGGGGCAACTCTTTTTTGCCGCGTACCATTTTTTGATACGCGCCCAGCGGCACATCCAGCCGTCCGAAGTGTTTCAGCAAATAACGTTTGGTGTGCCGCAAGGCGTCGAGGCTTTCTGCCGTGGTCAGGGTTTTACGCTGATAAATGGTTTTCAGGTGGTATTTGTGTGAAATATACTGCAACATGACCAGGAATGGCGTGGCGCCTGTATTGAGGACATCCGACTGCCGGTTCCAGTTGCGCAGGGCGTCCAGCAGTGAGGCAACGTCCGGGTACTGCGCCGATTGCAAGAGCAACAAACTGTCCAGATTGACGGCGTACGACAACTGAGCCGGCAGTTGCTGGTCGTATTTGATGCGTTTAAAATCGGCGTAATCCACTTTGTCGAGCGGTTCAATCAGTTCCATAAACCGGCGGCTTCGGTTGTTTTCGTAGGTTTCGTAACCCATGGTCGGATCAAAACGGGCCGCATCGAGGTTGTCCGCCGGAGCGGAAGCATTGAACGGGGAGTGGTTGCTGTTGAACAAATAGCCCGAGGCCGGATTCAGGGTTTGCGGCAAATTTTCCAGCGGGTGAAATTGCGTCCACAAGGTGCGGGAAGTATTGCCGGGCACCGTGTGGCGCCAGTCGTAGCCGGGTGTGCGGATGGGTAGTTTGCCGTTGCTCAGGTAAAAAATAGTATCGTAGCGATCGGCATAAACAACATTAAAACCGGGTATGGCTTCCATTTTCAGCGCCTGGTAAAACTCGCTGAAATTGCGGGCCTTGTTCATGCGGTACCACTCTTCCAGTGCCCGGATATCGAACAAACCCGAACTCCGGATGGAAAACATACCTTTTTTATTTTTAAAGGTTGGGCCATATACGCTCCACCAGGCTTTTTTGCGCACCGATACCGGAATACCTTTTATTTTTACTTTCAGTCGAATGCTGCGTTCTTCCAGCGTAAGCCATTGATTGTCAAAACGATATTGCAGGTCGTTTTCGGGATTCATTTCTAATTGGTACACGTCCGACTTGTCAGGATTGTTGACGGTATGCGCCCAGCCGAGGTATTCGTTGCAGCCGTGCAAAATACAGGGCGCACCGGGAAACAGGCCGCCCACAATGTTCAGTCCTTCCTCGCTGCACAGATGTGCTTCGTACCAGGCGACAATGCCCTCCCAGGGCTGGTGCGAATTGATATTCAGGTACACCTGCCCGTCTTTGGTTTTCCGAGAATTGAAAGCGTAAGCGTTGGAACCGTGGGCCGCAGGCATTTCGGCGAGCGCAACCTCGCCGGCTACAATGGATTGCAGGGCTGCATCGCCGCCCGTAAAAACAAACAATTGCAGCACGCCGAAGGTCGCCATGTCTATGGGCGTGATGGGCGCCAGGTTTTTGTGTTGCACTTCTTTCGGGTGGGTCTTCGCAAACTGATTGAAACCCGCGCAGTAACCTTCCAGTACCCGCTGAAAATCGGGCGACAGGGTATGGTATTTTTCCACCGCCAGTTCCCGGGCGCGAATGGCCTGCACCACATAGTCGACACCCGCGCCATCTTTGCCTTTCACCTGCCCCAGTAAACCTTTGGCGGCCAGGAAACAGGTTTGAAGCGTGGCAAAATCATCTTCACAATGCGCCCAGGCCAGGCCGTAGGCTACCTCCGCATCGGTTTTGGCAAAAATGTGTGGCACCCCGAAACTATCGCGGACGATGTCGATGTTAGCGGGATTGATCTGGCTGAATCCGGCGAATGGAAATGCCAGTAACAGGCATACAGCAGAAAGGTGTTTGAACATAAGTAGTTATTCGTTATTGGTTATTAGTGTTCATAATCAAGCATTTACAAACAATTTGGCCAAAACTAATTTTGCTTGATTACTCTTAGCAAGAGCGTGAAAAATGAAAAAAGGCAAGGGCAAAAGGCAATGCGTTACAGAAGATTTAGTATTAACTAATCTGACTATTCGCTTGTTGTACGGGAGATTTATTCCCTGGGTTTCTATAGCCGCGTAGCGGCATAAGGTCGGTAGCCAAACCAAAGGGCAAGGTACAAAGGTGCGTAGCACCGTAACTTTTAGCCCTTGTTTCGGTGCTACGCACCTCCTGAACACGCATGGTATTTGTTGCTACCGACCTTATGCCGCTACGCGGCAGAGCGTCCAATCAAAATCAGGCTCCTGCACAACAAGCGGATAATCAGATAAAATAATTTTGCTTAAATGCATTTGTAAACGCTTGATTATCAATGCTGATAACTACTTTACATCTGCAACAACGCCATTACTTCCGCTTTTTTGCGTACTGAAATAGCGATCAAATCTCCGTTTTTAAGCAACAGATAGCCGCCGTCTTTTTTTTCCAATCCGCGTACATACCGAAAATTCACCAGGTGCGTCTGGTGTACCCGTACAAAACCGTGTCCTTCCAGCAACTGTTCAAAATGTTTCAACGTACGGGTAACAAATACTTTTTCTCCCGAGTTTAAAAAGAAACGGGTGTTGTTGTCGTCGGCTTCACAACGGACAATCTGCTCTACTTCCACCACTAAGATACGCTCCAGTGTATGGAGCGAAATACGCGACGGCAACACATCCGGCCGGTTGATGGCCTCCTGCAAAACGCTGAGACTCTCCTTCGTGCCGGCCAGTTGTTTTTTTGCGCGTTGTACGGCATCCACCAGTTGTTCCGGGTCTATGGGTTTCAGCAAATAATCCACTGCCGCGTAGCGAAAGGCACGCAAGGCGAATTCATCGGAAGCCGTAACAAAAATGATCCGCGCATCCAGGCCGGGGAAAATTTCCAGCAGATCGAAACCGGTACCGTCACCCAGCAAAATGTCCAGAAAAATCACATCCGGCCTTTGTTGCCGCAACAGTTTGGCGGCGCTTACCACCGAATGGGCAATACCAATGACCTGCACATCCGGGCAATACGTTGCCAGATCCGCTTCCAGAACCGCAACGGCCTGGGGCATGTCTTCGATGATGAGCGCTTTCATTTTGTTGAGTATGCGAGGATTTGACTGCTTCTGAGGATGCGAGTATTTGAATATTCGAGTATTTGACTGGTAACTTTTGGCATTGGTACTGAACAATGGGTATTTGAGGATGTGAGTATCTGACTGCTTTTCGCCTACTACTCCGCATTTGAGTATGGTAGTCAAATACTCAAATACTCGCATCCTCAAATACTCAATACTCGAATACTCAATTCCTCTTCAACTGTGTTACGCGCAAAGCGTTCAGTTTATTTCCAATTTCTTCTATCAAGTCTCTGGCGGAAAGCACATATGATTCGGAAATATAACCGAGGTCAGAAGCCAAAATCAGTAAATTGAGTACTTCCATCAGACTTCCATACGCAATTTCAGTAAACCTTGCCTGATCTTTTCCGGTTTGTCTGCTGCTGCCTTCCGCTATATTGCAGTTGACGGATATACAAGCCCGGCGAATTTGTTGGGTTATACCAAATTTTTCTTCTGTAGGAAAAGTGTTAGAGGTGTGATACACCTGCTTCACCAGTAAACGCCCTTTTTGCCAGACGTCCAGCCTTTCAAAATAAAATTGTTTCATGATGCGTGGTTTGATTAGATTGAGTATTTGAAGATGCGAGTATTCGAGTATCTGACTGCTTCTGAGTATTCGAGTATTTGAGGATTCCAGTATTTGACTGCCAGGCATGGCATTGCAGTCAAATACTCGTATACTCGCATCCTCAAATACTCAGTATTCAGTACAAATGCCGAAAGTTACCAGTCAAATACTCAAATACTCAAATCTTCAAATACTCAGTATTCAGCACCAATGCCTAAAGTTACAAGTCAAATACTCAAATCCTCACATCTTCAAATACTCAGTTTAAGCCTTACTTCCGTTCCACACACCTCCCCATCTCCATCCAGCCGGTCCCGCAGTTGTATCGAGCCGCCGATAGCTGCCAGTCGTTCCTGCGTTACAGCAAGCGCTGCCGATTGATGTCCCGGTTTTTTGGCTTCCCGAAGCAGGGCCGCTTTTTCCCGGCCGGGCCCGTTGTCGGTGATCCGGCAAAGTAACGTCTCGTCCTGTATGTCAAAAAACACGTCGATTCGACCCGGATAGGACAGGTGCGACACGCCATGCACCACTGCATTTTCGACAAAAGGCTGCAACAGCATGGGCGGAATATCGAGGTTTTCGGCATCCACATGTTCAGCGCATTGCACCGTAAATGTAAAAGGGTTTTGCTGGCAAAATTGTTCCACCAGCAGGTATTGCTCCAGCGTATCCATTTCTTCCTGCAAAGTGATGCTGGTTTTGCGGGAGTTATTCAAAATACTGCGCATCAATTTGGCAAAACGATTGATTTCCTGCCGGGCCACATCGTAATCGCGGGTGGCGATCAGCGACTGAATGCTGTTGAAAGCATTAAAAATAAAATGCGGGTTCATCTGGAGTTGCAGGGCTTTTTGTTCCAGTTGCAGCAGGCGGTTTTTGATCTCCAGTTGCTCGCGGCGGCGGGCTTCGCTGTTGCGGATGCGCT
This sequence comes from Saprospiraceae bacterium, assembly GCA_022844265.1. Taxonomy (GTDB): domain Bacteria; phylum Bacteroidota; class Bacteroidia; order Chitinophagales; family Saprospiraceae; genus M3007. The sequence goes on from JALHMA010000298.1 coordinate 6,230, forward strand.
GAATATAGGCACGTGCGCCCCATGCCGCCACTGCGCCCAGCAACACCAGAATACCCAGCCGGAAATACCATTCCTGCCAAAACGGGTTTTGAATAGTAAAAGCCGCTGAAATGGCCGTGCTCATTGCCTGTTCGTCGCTGGAAGCCTGCACCAAAAGGCGGTACGTGCCGGGGGCGAGGTTGGCATAGTTGACCTGCGTTTGTTCCGACCAGGGCGACCAATCCGTATCCGGGTTTTCCAGTTTCCAGCGGTAACGGAGCGGCTCTTCCTGCAATAATTCAACCGCTTTAAAAGAAAAACTCAGGTGGTTTTGATGCCAGGGCAACACCAGCCCGCCGACAGCGCCGTCAAAAAGTGCTCCTGCTGAAGCGGCATAATTCGTCTCTTCAATCGGTTTGTAAAATAGCGCCGTCTGTTCAAAATGCAGCAGCGGCGGACTGTTTTGCCGGGTCGTTGTGTTGGGAATGTAGCGCATCAGGCCATTCATGGTGCCAAACCACAAACGCCCGTTTCGGTCACAAAGCCCCGCATCCTGGCATGTTTCGATACCGGAAAAACCCTCTTTTTTGCCGAAGTGGGTGACGGCGGTTACCTTGCCTTTTTCAAGGATCAACTGATCGACGCCGTTTTCCGTTCCTGCCCAAAGGTTTCCGAATTTATCCAGTACGAGCAGGTAAATATTTTTGGAAGAAAGTGGCTGTGGCGTTTGAATCGCCGTAAAACGGTCGTTTTTGCCACTGCTTTTCACAAAAATACCGGCGCCTTTGGTGGCCACCCAACAACGACCGCTGGCATCCACAACAATGGAAGTGACCGGCAGCGCAGGCAGTTCCTGTTCCGCGCCGAAAATGGCCTCTACTTTTCCATTTCTGATCAGGCCGATATTTCCGTTCGCCATGCCAAACCAGGTATTGCCTTCCAGGTCCGTTTGCAGGGTACTGACCACACCGGCAGGCAGCTCCTCGCGTGTGGTGTACCATTTTTTGACAAATAAACTGTCGGCAGGATTAAAAGTGATGCTCGCAATGCCCTCCGCGGTTGCCGTCCAAACGACACCTTTTGCGTCGATGCTTATTTTTTGTACCCAGTCGGAGGGCAAAAAGCCATTGTCTTTTCGGAAAACCTGTAACGCTCCCGGCGATATGCGCAGTACACCTTTTCGCTCCGTACCTACCCAGAGATTGCCCGCTTTATCGGTTGCCAGCGT
>JALHMA010000299.1 GCA_022844265.1 Saprospiraceae bacterium
GCTGGGCTAGCCGATGGACAAAAGCCATTGATTGTCAACATATTCCTTGGAAGTTTCTACACAAAGCGGCATTAATAGGGGTTAAAACCCCTTAGAAAGATATCTGTACTTACTCCCGGCTGAAGCCGGGAGTTATTGAAATAGGGTTTGGGTCAATCAAAATCGAGTGGCTTATATCAATAACCATCGGCTTCAGCCGGTGGTTAGTCAACGCATACCATTTAGGGGTTTTAACCCCATTTATTGCCGTGTGAGGGTCTTATGCCCCCACTTAAAAAAATAAAACAAAAAGTTTATTTTTAAAACAAAAAGATATATTTTTGTGGCGTAAAACAGTTGGCAGTGATAGTTTTTAGGGTTTTAACGTGATTTTTGGACCTTTTAAACTAAAACGTATGATGAAATGGAAGTTTTTTAAAACAAATTGGTTCCCTATTGCGGTGATCGTTCTGGTATTGGCTGCTATTGTAAAAAAGAACCTGTTGGGATCTATTACCAACACCGGGAAAACCGGGAATACAACGGAAAAGTTGACCCTGAACGGCGCCATCGCGTCGGCGGGAGAAAGCCATGCCGGAATGTTTTCATGGGCATCCCGCACATCTGTGGAATTGCCTGTTATTCCGGAGGCGGTGGCGATTCCGTTTCTCCAGCGTTTCGGAAGGGTGGCGAAAGGCGAGCAACAAAAGTATGGCGTTCCGGCATCCATTGTCCTGGCTTGTGCCTATGTGAACAGTTTTGGCGGACAACGCGACTGGGCGCGTCAGTACCACAATTATTTTGCACTGGGATGTACGTCCGATTGGGCAGGCGCCAGTGAGACGGTTGGCGGCGCCTGCATACGTCGATATGAAAAGGCCTGGGACAGTTTCCGCGATTTCAGCGTATACCTGAGTGGCAGGTCGGACTTTGCAGCATTGCGCCAATCCTGTGGGACAGATTGGAAGGCCTGGGCGAAAGCGCTGCACACCCAAAAGGTATCGGATGTGTCAGATTTTGAAGCGGAAGTGGTGAAGGTTATTGAGGCGTACAGGTTGTATGAACTGGACAAGTAAGGTAAAAAGCGAGCATAAGTCATCCCTAATTTTGGCGGGAAAAGACTGCGAAGCAGTCATATCTATGTGCTCTATTTGCCGAGCGCGACATTTTTTTACCACATAGACACATAGTTTTTCCACATAGAATACATAGCGTAGAGTACTCTAAAAACTATGTTTTCTATGTGGGAAAACTATGTGCCTATGTGGTAAAATTACTCTACGGGTGTTGTAAAACACATAGATTTGACTGCTTCGCAGCCTTTTCCTGCCAAAATTAGGGATGACACATGTTTTGTCCTTTGCCCTTTATACATCATTTGCCTTTTAAAAGAGATCAGCAACACGCCGGGGTCTTCTTACCTGTTCCCAGAAAAAGCCATCCAGTTTTTTAGTATTACTCCCGGCTTTTTTCATGGGACTGAAGCTGCCCGTGGGTTCATTATAAAATTTGATACTTTCTACCTGGTTATTGCCAAAATACAGGCGCATTTCGGAGCATTGGGTTTCATTCAGTCCGATATAGGCCCGGTTGTCATCCAGTGCATAATAGACAGCCTGGGCATTGCCTTCCACGAGCATTTCGCGCACTTCGTCATCGCGGAAAAAAGCGGTGGTATTGCGGCCCTTGATCTGGTTGAACAGCAGCCCATCTTCCGAATTGACCACCAATGCGTTCTGAATCAGCCAGATACGGTCTAGTTTTTTGTTTTTCAACAACATACGGATCGTGTCGCCGGAAAACTGGGAGGTGTCGGACCAGATAACCGGGATGTCGCGGATTTTGTAAAACCGGAAAATAGAATCGGCAGAACTGAATGAGAGGGAATCGCAGGCGGCTTGCAGATCACTTTTGAAAATCCGGACATCCTGGTGTGCCAAAAGCAGCCGCGTGTCGCTGATGGTATCGGGTTTGTAAGAAGTGAGCGTGTCTGCGCTCATATACAGCGTGTCGCGTTCAATCAGGGATTTCATCAAAGGGCGGCCCCCTGCGCCGGCAGGCCCCATGCCGCCAAAAGCGTTCAGAAATTCGGATTGTTTGTTGTAATCCATGCGATGGGCAAGAATCGTAAAATCACTTGCCGTATCGATCCAGATCACACTGCCGAGTGCCAGCCCGGCGCCCAGCACATCATTGAAGTCGAGCGAGTCGGCTTCAATGATATTGGGCGGATCGATGACCCGGCCGCGGCCCGTAATCTGATACGATTTATTGCGGCTGTCCACACGAATTTCTTCACCCCGGATATCGCGGGTGCTGTCCTTGAACTGGGCATTCCCGAGCAAGATGGTTTTTTCGGTATCAGTATTGTACCGAATCACCTCTGCCTGGGTTTGTTGCCCTTTCGCGGGATCGTCGATGTAGGCATCTCCTTCGAGGACATATTCTTTGGAAACGCCGAAATAGCGCATTTTTCGCGCCCTTCCGCGTTGCCCTTCTTTTTCGTATTGCGGATTGAGGTCGAATTCGGCAAAATCATTTTCAATATCGTAGAACCCGCCTTCCGTGTAAATCCGGCTTTTTTGCTGGCTGATCAGGGTAGGCGCGAGAAACCGCACTGTCTGGGTTTCGGTGTTGAATGCCATCGTATCGGTACGCATAGTGAAATCGGGATCAGTTCCAAGCACATCGCCTTTAAAAAAAATCTCCTTGTCGTTCACATAATAATAGCCGTGCGTACTCGTCAGTTGGCTTTGCCCGTTGGTCATTGTGGCGCCGGTGTGGTAGGTGGCAATTTTATTGCCCAGGTCGTAGCGCAGGCGGTTGGTAAACAATTCCTGCACTCCGTTGACCAGTACCACATTGCCGAATAAATGGCTGATTTTGGTATCCGTATTGTACAGGGCCGAGTCGGCAAAAACCTTTACACTGTCCGCCTGCTCGATGACAACGGAGCCTTTGAGGGTGGCATTATCCTGGTCGAGGATAGCCGTATCGCAGTAGACAAGTGTGTTTTCCTGTCGCATACGCACGTTTCCGCTGAGTTTTTGAACGGTGCGTTCTCCTTTAATAAAATATTCAACCACCAGGGCAGTCTCGATTTTCAGTTTTTGCGTACTGTCCTGTTGAATGTTTGCAACGGGGGCTTGCGCCATGAAAACGAATGGCAACAACGCACAGGTGATGAGCGACAGGAAAGAGCGGGTTCGTTGCCTGGGTATGGAAAAGGAGTTGAACAAAGTAATGGTTTTTAATTTACAGACTTGGATTTGCCCAGTCCACTGACCCGGAAAATCCATTCGTAAACGTCGGAAACAATTGTTTTGTCTACCAGAAACGTCAGAATTGTAGTAAATAACGTGGAACAAAGTATAATAGAGAACACAACGGACTGAATAATCTCCCCACCCGGAATGCCCTGCTGTACCGGCAGAGAGGCTAATACGGCTGCTCCCAGTCCTTTCGGGATCATGGTAGCCATAAAAGCGGCGTCTTTGGTTGACGTATCGCGGGGAACGGCCAGCCGTACAATGGGAATACGCACCAGGAAAAGCGCACAGGTAATAATGGCGCCCAGCATCAGCATCCACCAGTCCTGCAAACGTACGGAGATGCCGATATAAACAAAGAAAAAGGTGCGCAATAGAAAAACGGCTTCTGAAAAAAAGGCCCGCTCGTGGTCGGTCAGCGAAATAGGTTTGCGGGAAATCACATTCTTCATAATGGGCGGCCCCAATACGTCGATATTGCCCAGTGTAATACCGAATGCCAGGGCTGCAATGGGGCCGGAGTAGTTCAAAATTTCGACAATGCCGTAAATGATAAAAACAAATGCAGGGGTGGTGAAAACGGTGTTTTGCAGGGTACGCATCCGGTTGAGCAGGATACTCCATAAAAAAGCGCCTGCAATACCCAGCATGGCCGCCAGTAAAAAAGCCGCGATCATGTGCCCTGTCACGAAGGCCACATCTACCCGGCCGACATTATAGGCCGTCAGCAAAGTAAGGGGTATGGCTAAAGTATACACGTCGGAAAAAGCGGATTCGAGTACCAGAATGGTGCTGCTGCGTTCGGTCATGTTATATTGTTTGGCCAGGGTAGTGACCACTGCCGAAGAAGTGCCGCCCACGATGCTGCCCAGCACCAAACAACGCAGTACGCCGAGGTCGGTATAGAAATAAGCAATACCCGCGGCAACCAAACAACTCCCGAAAAAGTTATACGTTGTGATACGCGCAGTACCGCCCAAAGAATCAATCAACGGTTCCAGTCGCTGGTCGATACCGCTTTCAAATAAAATAAAAACAAGGGTGATCGTGGTAAAAACAGGCCCTACCGCACCGAAATTGGACAGGTTGACGATGCCTCCAATGGGGCCTAACAGCAGCCCGATGATGAAAAGCCATAATACGTCCGGTATCTTCGTGCGGGCAGAGAGACTGGCAAAATAGTGCGACAAAAAAATGGTAATACCGACAAAAACAATGGTATACGCAGTTGGCATAAGCAGGATTGTAAGGTTTGTAACTGCAAAGAAGATAAAAAAAAAGCAATGACATCACCCGTACTTCTTTTTGATGGCGTTTGTAACCTCTGTAACGCATCTGTGCAGTGGGTATTACTGCACGACCGCAAAGGAATTTTTCAATTTGCCGCACTACAGTCGGAAACCGGACAAAACCTGCTTCGGAAATGGGGTCGACCAACGCACGATTTCGACTCTGTTGTACTGGTAGACGGCGACCGCCTCCTGCTGCATTCGGATGTGCCTCTGGAGATTGTTCGCCGCATCGGAGGGGCCTGGCAATTGCTCTATGTATTCAAAATCGTACCGCGCCCGCTGCGCGACGCCGTTTACCGTTGGGTGGCCCGCAACCGCTACCGCTGGTTTGGCAGGCAGGCGGAATGTATGCTGCCCCGAAAGGAATGGAAAGGGCGGTTTGTTTGAATAAGTACAGGGCAATTTTTTTGAGTATTCGAGGATTTGAGTATAAATGATTCGTTATCAGTCAGATACTCGAATACTCAAATCTTCGGATACTCAAAAAAATTAGGCGACTATGTACTTAAATGCACTTATTTTTACCAAATTTTTTAATAAACCGAACTTAGATTTCCATGAACAAGGCGCCGGCACAACCGAAAAAATTTTTACAAACGTTCTCTTACAGTCTCCTGTTACTCGTTCTTTTATTGAGCGCCTGCAACGGAGATGAAAAAAACAAAACGACCGATGCTGTCGTAGTCCGCCTCGAAGGCGCTCCGAATAACATGAACGCATACCTCACGTCCAGCGCCTATTCGCTGTATGTGGCCAATCAAATGTTCCAGACCCTGGGAAACCTGGATCCGAATACGCTGGAAATGAAACCTTTGATGGTGAAAGACATCCCTACTGTCCGGAACATCAGCGAGGGCGCCTACAAAGGATCGCTGGCGTATGATTTTGAAATACTGGACGAAGCCCAATGGGATAACGGTACACCTGTAACCGCGAATGATGTCCTGTTTTCCCTGAAAATTATTTTTCATCCGGGTTTGCCTACCCAGAACTGGAGCAGTTTTTTTCAGGCCCTGCAAGCGGTGGAAGTGGATCCGGCCAATCCAAAAAAGTTCACCGTTTATTTCAAGGAATACTACATGCTGGCATTGGAAAGTATGTGCCAGTTTTTTATTTACCCGGCCTATCATTACGACCCGAATAATCTCCTGAGGAATATTCCGCTATCTGATTTCCTGGATAATGCCAAAATCACGGCGCTTGCAGCCACGGACAACAACCTGAAAGCATTTGTGGAGGAATTCAACCAGCCCAAATACGCCAATGAAAAAAGCGCCATTTCAGGCAGCGGACCCTATCGTTTTGAGTCGATGAACGACCAGGCTGTCACCCTGCTCAAAAAGGAAAACTGGTGGGGCAATAAACTGGCTGATGAAGTGCCGCTGCTGACTGTTTATCCGCAAAAACTGGTGTACAGGGTAGTAAAAGACGAAGCTGCCGCCGAAAACATGCTCAAAACCGGCGATCTGGATATTGTGACCGGACTCAATGCCGCGAAGTTTATAGAGTTGAAATCCAATGCCGCCCTGACGGAAAAGTATGATTTTGTCAACAACGGCTCTATCCAGTATGCCCGCTGGATATTTAACCTGCGCAGCCCGAAACTGTCTGATGCCCGGGTGCGCCGCGCCCTTGCCCAGGTAGTCGATTACGATTATGCCCTGAAAACGGTGCTGCAGGGCATGGGACAGGGCATTGTAGGCCCGGTCAATCCGGCCAAATCCTACTATGCCAAAGACCTGAAACCCTATACAATGAATATTGCGGCGGCCCGTCAGTTGCTGGCTGAAGCCGGCTGGACCGATACCGACGGCAATGGCATTGTTGACAAAATGCTGGGGAACCAGAAAGTGGAAATGTCGCTCGATCTGCTGGCCCCGACGACCAATAAGATCAATGAATTAATGGCAACGAGTCTGCGCGAAACGGCACTTCAGGCAGGGGTAAAAATAAACGTCATCAGTACGGACATCAACAAGATCACGGCGGATACCAAAAGCGGCAACTTCGAATCGGCGTTTCTGGGCGCGCAGTTGTTTCCCGGACATATTGAATTGTATTCGCGTTTCCACTCCGCCAGTCTCACGCCGGCGGGCGACAACCGTACGGCATTCGCCAATGCGCGCGCCGATAGCCTGATTGTAGCGATTCGAACCACCCCGGATGAAACACAACGCAAAGAATTGTACCGGCAAATACAACATTTACTCTACGAAGAATTACCCGAAGTACCTTTGTTCGCACCTTTGCAACGCATCATCGTGGCCAAAAAATTCGATTACGTGTTGTCGGCCAACCGTCCGGGTTATTACGAACAGATGTTCAAAATAAAATGATTTTACCGCATATCCGGGGCGGCCACAAGGGCCGCCCTTACCCAACCAACTCTTAAGATAATGGGTAGGGGCGGCCCTTGTGGCCGCCCCGGATATATAGTAATCAACAACCATCTCTCATTCACCTATTATATTACGCACAATGGCTTTTGAAGTAGAAGGGAAACTCCACCGTTTGTTCGCTACCGAACAGAAATCCGCCAGTTTCCAGACCCGTGAATTTGTTCTTGAAATTCCCGACGGCAATTATCCGCAACTTGTAAAATTCCAGGCAGTTCAGGAGCGCTGCGCGCTGCTCGACGCCTTTAAAGAAGGAGAACGCGTCAAAGTATCCTTCGACTTGCGCGGCCGCGAGTGGAATGGCAAATACCTCACCAACCTGAATGCCTGGCGGATAGAACGCGCGGGAGAAGGAGAGGGCCAGGAAAATGCCGGAAGCGAACAGTTTCCTGCCGATCCGTTTCCGAATTATACGGATGCGCCACCGGCTACGGGCAATTTTGATGACCTGCCTTTTTAGTTAT
>JALHMA010000300.1 GCA_022844265.1 Saprospiraceae bacterium
GATCGAATATTGAATTTAACCGTATGTCAATGAACGAAAAATGCAAAATATCAAAAGCGCTACAACTTCTTTGCACATCCAAGCGCTATAACTTCATTGCGGACAACAACTGACAACTTCGCACTTGCAAAAGACTTCGCACTAATGACTTCGCACTTCGCACTTACCACCGACTTCGCACTTCGCACTGTCGACTTCGGACTTCCGCAACGCATCATCTCGCTGGTGCCTTCGCAGACGGAGTTTTTGTTCGACCTGGGGCTGGAAGAGGAAGTGGTGGGGATTACCAAGTTTTGTGTGCATCCTTCCGCGTGGTTTCAGACGAAAGCGCGGGTGGGCGGCACCAAAACCCTCCACTTTGACAAAATAGCCGCCCTGCAGCCCGACCTGATTATCGGGAATAAAGAAGAAAACGAACGCGCGCAGATTGAGGCTTTGGCCGAATGTTATCCGGTCTGGTTGAGCGATATTGTGACCTTGCATGATGCGCTGGATATGATGCTGCGCATCGGGGAACTGACAGGCAGGGCGGAAAAAGCGCAGGAAATGGTTGCGGAGATCAGCACATCTTTTCAGGCACTTCAACAATCTACCGTAAAATCCAGGCGAGCTGCGTATTTCATTTGGCGCAAACCGTACATGGTGGCTGCCAGCGGTACGTTTATACATGAAATGATGCGAATTGCGGGTTACGAAAATGTATTCGGTCACTTGGACCGTTACCCTGAAATCACCCTCGACACGCTGGCGGCAGCGCAACCCGACTGTATTTTACTATCCTCCGAACCGTATCCGTTTGCCGAAAAACACATCGCGGTTTTTCAGGAGGTCTGCCCTGATGCGCGTATTCAGATCGTGGACGGCGAACTGTTTTCATGGTACGGCAGCCGGCTCCGGTATGCGCCTGATTATTTTCGATCCTTGTGGGAAACCCTCCGTTTCGACTGATTTCAGCAAAACTTTCGGTATCGGGATACAACTTTTTTTTCAAAAAACGCTTTCTTTGGGCAACCTTAATCAGTTGTTTCGGTTCAAAAACGCTCATTTAAACTAGTTATCAGTTATCGGTTATCAGTTATCAGGGTGGTAACGCTGATCAATTTGATTTACTCAAGCCAAGCGTTACCACCCTGATAACTGATAACTACTTATTGACAAAGTACTCATTAAAACACATCATATGACTTGCCGCCTACTCTTTTTTATTGCCTTCGTTTGTTTCACTTTCGGTGGCGCAGCCCAGCAACTCCGCACTGTAGCTGCAGGGGATGGGCCGGAGCGCCGTTCCGGTGAAATATTGGTGCATTTGATGCCAAATGCTGATTTGGCTACTGTTCTGGCTGATTTAAATCGCCTGACTTCTCCGGATGCCGCCATTTCACTCAAAAAAACGCCCGCGCCGAAGTGGCATATTCATGTGCTGCAATTTGATGAATCTGCTTTAGCGCCGGATGTACTGCTGACGGTAGCCCGCAAGCACCCGGGCATCCAGTCGGTGCAATTCAATTACAAATCCGAAGAGCGCGATACAGAACCCAATGACCCCGAATGGTGGCGGCAGGATAATATGTCCCTGATCAATGCGCCGAAAGCCTGGGACGCTTCTACGGGAGGACTTACGCCAGCCGGCGATACCATTGTGATAACGGCTTTGGAAAGGGGAGCGTCTTATACACATCCCGACCTGGCGCCCAACCGCTGGTGGAACTGGAAGGAAACACCGGGCGATGGGATAGATAACGACGGAAACGGTTATATCGATGATTTCGGCGGTTGGAATCCGCGCAAACAAAATGACGAAACCGGAGCCAATAATATACATGGAACGCAGGTGACTGGGATTATGGGCGCAGCGGGCAACAACCTCACAGCGGTTTCGGGCGTTAACTGGAATGTAAAAATGATAAGCCTGGCCGATGTACAATGGGAAGACGAAATAATTGAAGCATATACTTATGTCGTTGAAATGCGTCGGCTGTATAACCAGACCAATGGCGACAAAGGCGCGTTTGTGGTGGCGACCAATGCCTCGCTTGGCCTGGACGGTGCAAGAGCGGAAGACCATCCGATCTGGTGCGCATTGTACGATTCTTTGGGTAAAGTGGGCGTTCTGAGTATAGGCGCCACGGCCAATTCGAATGTCAACGTAGATGTGGACGGCGACATGCCGACCAGTTGCACCAGCCAATACCTGATTGCGGTGAATAATGTGGACAAATCAGGCGACAGGATTTTGAGTACCGGTTATGGCGCTGTTTCGATCGACCTCGGCGCACCGGGTGAGGACGTCTACACCACTGGCGACCTCGATCCGGGCCCGGGCGTAACACCAGGAATTGCCAAGATTAACGGCACTTCCGCTTCGGCCCCCCATGTGACCGGAGCGGTGGCCCTGCTATACAGTATGTCTTGCGAAACCTTTACCAGTGATGCCCTGGAAGCGCCGGCTGCCTGCGCGCTTCGGGTACGCGATCTGTTATTAAGTAATACACAGCCCAGCGCTACCTTGGATGGCGTCACCACTACGGGCGGCTACCTCGATCTGGAACGATCGGTCAATGCCATACGCGAATTGTGCAACGGCCTCGTGGGGCCGCTGGAGATTCTGAAGGTACAAGACCTGTCGGACAATCAATGGCGCATCGAATTTCAGACGCCGACCTTCCTGCCCTACCAGTTCCGGGTTTTTAATATGCTCGGCCAATTGATGTATGAAGAACAAGTTACACCCCAGCGATTTGCCGGTAACGCCATCGAATACGATGCTTCCGATCTGCCTAAGGGGATATATGTGATGAGCGTCGGTCGTGGAAAACTGATCGCTTCTAAAAAGTTTACAAAATTGTAAAGAGAGCGGTGTTTTGGTGTTTTGGCATTTTGGTTTTTTCGTGTTTTGGTTTTTTCGTGTTTTAGAGTGCAATTGCCTGGTATCGGTTTAGATTCAGGGCAATGTACCCTCCAAAACACGAAAACACGAAAACACCAAAACACCGATAAACAAAAATCCAAAAAAAACTAAAACACATATTTGGTTTTTCGGAGTGCTTCAAACTATCTTTGCACCCCGAAAACAAAAGCGTAATGGCTCCGTAGCTTAATGGATAGAGCATCTGACTACGGATCAGAAGGTTAGAGGTTCGAGTCCTCTCGGAGTCACCACGATTAAAGTGTTTGAGTGTGTCCGCCCGACAGTTGGGTAAAGTCCGCTCATTTTTTGAAATCGTTTTTCGATTAGAACACTTAAAATTCAAATTCAATGTCTAAAATTTGCGACCTGACCGGTAAAAGACCGATTACAGGCAACCACGTTTCCCACTCGAATCGCAAGACCAAACGCCGATTCTATCCTAATCTTCAGACGAAAAAATTCTTTATGCCGGAAACGGGAGAATGGGTTACCCTGAAGGTTTCGACTTCCGCCATGCGCACCATCTCTAAATTGGGTTTGTACCAATACATCAAAAAATTGGAGAAAAAAGGTGAAATCATCTATCACGGTGAAGAACCAGGTTGTTAAAACGGATTTCATTTCAACATTGCCGTCCTGATTTTCTGTTGGGCGTCAGCATATAAAAGTATCATTACCAATGGCAAAGAAAAGTAAAGGCAACCGCATCCAGGTGATTCTGGAATGCACGGAGCACAAAACAAGCGGCCTGCCCGGCACTTCCCGTTATGTAACGCAGAAGAACCGTAAGAATACGCCGGATCGTATGGAGTTGAAAAAATACAACTCTATCATGCGCAGATACACGGTACACCGCGAAATCAAGTAAGCGCAGCTCAACACAAATATCCTATTCACTCACTCATTCATTGAGGAATTATGGCAAAGAAAGTTTCAAAAAACGCCCGTGTTGCGCAGCGTGCCGCCAATGCAGGTTCCGGTAAAGACCACGTCAAAGTGGTGAAAGCCGTTAAAGATCCGGTAACGGGTAAATACACTTACAAGCAAATGATCGTTCACAAAGACAAAGTGAAAGATTTCTTTGCTGATGTGAAGTAATCGCTTGTTTATCAAGTGTTTAGCAAGCCCCAGGCGGGGCCGGGGCGTGTTGCTCCGGCCCCGCTTTTTCTATTTTTGTACCGGCTGCTTTAGCTGCCGGATGATGCGAGGGCCATCAAAATGGGTAGCGGAGAGGTGCCATTTGCGACGCAGGAGCAAGTAACACCTCGTAGCGGATTATACCCCATTTAATACCGTTTTTGAAAAACCTGATTCAAGCCCGCCGCGCCATAAATGGCGCGCGTCCCGACGGCTTGAAAGCCATGCTACCCCTACAAAACCGGCACCTCAAACCTGATAAGAGCGCCCGTCACTGCGCCGTTTGCATCCAGCAAGGTTTCCCTGCTGAAATGTTCGCCCGTATTGTTACCCGCGCCGGCCAGTAAATCCAGGCGTTTCTGTGTCAGCATCATGCCCACTGAATTGTGCGGCCTTTTGTCGAACGCCGTTTTTTCTTTTTCAGAAAACCCTTTTCCGTTGTCCATCACGGTGACTTCCAGTGCATCCTGTTTTTGTGTAAAAACAATTTCCACGCGCCCCCCCGTTTCTCTTCCTTCCAGTCCGTGTATCAGCGCATTTTCCACATACGGCTGAACGAGCAGCGGGGGCAGGCTGATTTCTTCGGGGTCAAGCCCTTCGGAGGTTCGGATCACAAATTCAAAATGACCTTTGAAGCGCATCTGTTCCAGGAGCAGGTAATTTTCAAGCATGGCCATTTCTTCGGCCAAAGAGTGCCGGCCATCCACAGAGCCGTGCAGGGTAAGTCGTATCAATTTGGCAAAGCGGGCGAGGTAACGGGTCGCGGCATCCCGTTCATTCCGCGCGATAAAGGATTGTATGGCCTGCAGGCAATTGAAAATAAAATGTGGGTTCATCTGCGCCCGGAGTGCGGCGGCTTCCAGATCGCGCATCTTGTCGCGTTCAGCGGCTTCGCGCCGGATAGCGCGCAGGCGGTTGCGGTAATAAAGAAATCCTGCCATACATAAAGCCGTCACACATAGCAGCAGAAACCACCAGGTGGCCCACCAGGGCGGCAGAATATCAAAAGACCAGCGCGCGCTATCGCTCCACTGGTCGCCTTCGGTTTGTGCCTGTACCTCGAAGCGGTAATTCCCGGGCGCCAGATTGGCAAAATTGATCTCGCGGTTCCGGGTGTATACAAACGTATTGTCGGCCCCTATCAAGCGGTAGCGATAACTGATATCGCCGCCAGATCGGTAATGCAGGGAAAAAAAACGCAGCGAAACGTTGTTCTGGAGGTGCGACAGTTGCAGGTTTTCGGAAAAAGCCATGACCTGGTTGTTCACCAGGAATCGTTCCATCAAAGGCATTGGAACGGCAGAAGGGGAGGGCTTTTTCCTGAAACGGGCAATACCCCGGTCAGTAGCAATCCAGAGATCGCCATTCAGTAAACAAATGTCATTGACCTGATTGGAAGGCAAACCGTGTTTGGTGTTGTATAATTCGACCTGCCAGACGCCCTTTCCCCTGGGGCGGAGGATGTTCAGACCGGTATTGGAAGAGGCATAGATCGTGCCATCGGGCATAATTTCGAGGTCGCTCAGCCAGTTGGTACTGAGGCCGTCCCCGACCGTCAGGTGGCTAAACTGCCCTTTGGGATTTCTGAAAAGCAAGCCGCCGCCGCGCAGAGAAATAAGCAAACTGCTATCGGGAAGTATTTCCACCAGGCGCGCGGGATAACGCAAAGCGGGATGCTCAAAAGGCGGCGCTTCGTAGCGGTTATTCCGCCAGATGCGCAGTCCGTGTTCATCGGTCGTCACCCAGATGTTTCCCTCAAAATCCTGTGTGACGGCATGGGTACGCGCATATTTCGAGGAGTCGACATAATATCTGACCGCGGTGCATGTCTGAGGGTCAATCGAAAAAAAATCGCTGAAAGAACTGGCCCACCAGAGTTTATTGACATGGCTGGGCGTAATTTTTTTAATAAATATAGGAAAAAGCGCACGGGTTTTGGGATATGTATAAAAAATGTCTTTCCACTGTCCTTTTTCAAAAACAGTCAAATACGGATTGAACCAAAGCCGCTGGTTGGAGCTGTCGAATCGCAATACGGTCTGGTCGGCATTCAAACCCGGGAATGGCGTCGGCAGTTGGTTTATTTGTCCGTTCCGGGCATCAATCACGCAAACACCCGATGGACGCATGCTCACAAAAACGGATTGCTTCCCATCTGATGTAATGTTTTGAGCGTCATTAAAGGGCAGGCCGGTGGAGCTGTCAAAAAATTCCATCTCCGGATTTTTGCAATAAAAAACGCCTGCATTGGTACTGCCGGCCCACCAGCCGCCTTCCCGGTCGCGCAATGCGCTGACGATATTGTATTTATCTAACATGTTGCTGAAATCGTCGCGCAAAAAATGTTTAAAAGTAGGGAAGCGCAGCAAGCCGGGATATTTTCCGCCGCGGGAAGCCAGCAGGATAGCGCCGTCGCTGTCTTCATAAATGTCATTGACTACCACGTCTTTTACACCTTGCCAAATCAGGCGATTGTCGCGGATCAGGTAAAAAGTTTGTAAGAGATTGAAAATAAAATCGCCGTTTCGCAGAAGCCATACGCCTGATGTCGAGGATTTTTTTGCCTGCTTTATGTCAATCGGAAATCGACCCAGCGATTCAAGATTACCATCCATCCATCTGAATATCTCTCTTGTCCTCAGCGGACTGTCTGCCGGGTCCGGGTTGATGGAAGTTTCATAACTCAAAATGGCTTTGTTGCCCACATTTGTAAAAATATTGGCTGAGCGGCCCAAGGCAGGCAATATTTCATATTTGCCGTCGGGAGGCACCCGCAGGAGACCTAAATTAGGTAATTGCACCCAAACGACTCCATTTTTATCAACGGCCAGACTACCTAAATTGATAAATTCATGGCGGTATTTCTGAATAATATGGTTGTATTTCCAGCGGCGCACTGTATCGTTTTCGACCATCCAAACGGAGGCATCCAGGCGATTGAACCATATCCGGCCTGCCGCGTCTTCCGCCATCCGGAAAGCTTCATTACTGGCAAAACTGCTGGTATCTACCGGGCGGTGAAATTCATAACCGTTGAAACGGCATAAGCCAAGATCGGTAGCAAACCACATAAAACCGCGACTATCCTGAAGCATTCCGTAGACGGCATTACTGGGCAGCCCGTCGACAGTGGTGTATTGCCGCCACGCGAGGTGCTGGGCAAAAAGGTTGGAGGAATGAGGAATGAGGAGTGCCGCGAAAAGGAATAGTTTCAGGTGCTTGGTCATGGACCGTTCGTTTAGTCGGCTCGATTTAACGGTAAAAGTAGCAATAACC
>JALHMA010000301.1 GCA_022844265.1 Saprospiraceae bacterium
CCCAACCCATTTGGGCAATGGTTGCGTTTAGAATCGCTGGAAAACAAGGGTGAGGAGTATGTAGTGCAACTAATTGATATACAAGGCCGCGTAATCGAGTCGGATACCTGGAACAGCACAGCGCCGAAGATTTTTGAAAATGTCCAGCTGCCTGTCGGAATCTATTTTTTATCGCTGCGGGAAATGGGTGGCGGGATCGTAAAAACTTTGAAGGTGGTGAAAATGTAGCATTTCCGCTCGCGCCAGGTTCTGCCCATTGGTGTCTGGAACGTTGAAAATGCCCGGAAAACTTGCAAATAGCAAGGTTTTTATGTTTAGGATGTGCCGGGTCGCGTCTTTTATTTGCCCGGCATATTTTTGATTGCCCAAACCAGCAAGGCATTCTTTTCAGCGGGCAGGTCCAGTTTTTTCATAATATTCGAACGGTGGTTTTCCACGGTTTTTTCCGAGATAAAAAGCAGTTGCGCAATTTCCTTTGTTGTGTTTTGACGTCCGATCAGTTCCACAATTTTTTTTTCCGCAAACGTGAGCCTGGTAAGCAGCGAATCGCTGGCTGTATCGGTATTGATGTTCAGTCTGTTGGAAAGTTCCGGACTGAACCAGGTTTCATTGTTCAGCACGGCTTTGATACAATCTTCCAGTACATCGGTGGAAAATTCCTTTAATACATAACCTTTTACATGCAGTTCCCGGGCGCGGTTGAAGATGGACACTTCGTTGTGCATGGTCAGCAGGATAACCCGGGTGTCGAGCCGGGCAGTTTGCAGTTTTTCGAGTACTTCCAGGCCGTTCATGCCGGGCATACTCATATCGAGTAGTGCAATATCCGGTTGGTATTTCAAAATCATGTTATAAGCGCTGATGCCATTGCTGCACATATCGCAGATATGGTGACCCAGGGACTGCACGTATGCTTTGGTGCCCATGAGGGTAAAAGGATGATCGTCGCTGAGCAATATGGTGGCCATGCTTATCAGATAATATCGTTGTGTATCGCTATTTCAATTACGGTGCCCTGTGCCGAAGAGCGAATATCCGCACGGGCGCCGATCGCCTTACTTCGCTGCAAAATACTGCGCAATCCGAACGATTTGCCGCTGTTCAGTGCTTTTTCGACCTCGAAACCCTGACCATTGTCCTGAATCCTGAGCAGGAGCGCAGGCCCTTTTTCCTGCAAGGTTACTTTGCAGGCATCTGCCCCGGCGTATTTAATCGTGTTGCTAACTGCTTCCTGCACAATTCGGAAAAGTTGTAGTTCCGCAGTCCCGTGCAGTTTGCTGCTGTAATGGATGTCGTGCGAAATAAATAATTCACCTTGTTCCATATACTGGTCGCAGAGTGTTTCCAGGCTTAGCTTTAGCCCGATGCTTTCCAGCATGACCGGGTGCAGGTTGCGGCTGATCTGACGGATATCGTTGATGATATAGTCGATGCGTTTGGTGGCACCGGGGTCATGCATTTCCCTTTTTAATGTCAGCAGTTCGTGGCTGACGCTGTCGTGCAGGTCGCGGGCGATCCGGCCGCGCTCTTCCTCGGTGTTTTCGAGCAGTTGGCGGGTAAATTGCTGTTGGATGGCCGATTCTTTTTTCGTCTGTTTCTGGAGCCGCCAGAAATACCAGGCAACACCGGCGAGCGACAAAGCTGCCAGACCGGCCAGCAAAAATCCGATCAGCGTATTTTTCTGGGCGAGTTTGATCTGCTGTAATGCGATTTGCTGTTCTTTTTTTTCGGTTTGGTATTTTTTATCCAGCTCCTTTACCTGCATCCTGATTTCTTTTTCCCTTAAACTGTCCCGCGCAGCTACGGAGGCCTGGTTGTAATGGTAGGCGTTTTTGTAATCGTTTTGAAGCACTGCGTTTTCGCTGAGCACGCTGTTGAATAGAATCAGCCGGTTAAAATCCTGGTACTCCGCCAAAATTGGAAGTTGGCGTTTATAAAGATCCGCATGAGCGATTCCATTATTCAATTTTTGTTCATACGCAGCCAGTGCGTACAGGTATTCATCACTAAAATAGTCGTTTTGTACAACTTTATACAAGGGGGCCATTTCGTGTAATATTTTCCCGGCTTCCGGGAGTTTGCCCTCCCGCACCAGTTTCAGCGAATAAGTGCTCAGGGCATCCAGTTTATAAGACGGGCTTTTCGGTTGCCAGGCCTTGTAAAATTGATACAGCGAGTCGATCCACGCCGAAAGTTCGGGATGGCCCATTTCATCATACAAAGCAACTTTGTCCTTGTACATCATGTAAATATTGTTGCTATCCCTGGACTGCAGGGCAATCGACCTTGCCTGATCGCCCAGTATTTCCGCTTCCGAATAATCACTCAGGTATTTGTAAACACCTGATAATGTGGTGTATACAGCCATTTTCCCCTGAACGCTGCCTAGTTTTTCAAACAGGTCCAGAGCCTCGTAACCGATAAGCAAAGCACTGTCCAGTTTACCGGTATTTTGAAAATTGTACATCATTCCACTTTTAGCGGCGGCGACGTTCAAGGCCGTCTGGTAGTCGCCGGGGGACACCAGGGTCTTACGAAAGTAGAAATCGCTGGATTCGTAATTTTCCACAGTGGCGTACATATCGCCCAGGTTCAAATAAATACCGGTTCGGTAGCGGCTCGGAATCTGTTGCCCGTATTGCGCTACGAACCGGATGTTCGTTTGAATGAAACTACTGTCAAAGGCATAATTGACGCACATGTTTTTGCCTGCGAGGCAGAGGAGATGCGCCGCCGAATCGATGCGCCCCGCCCCGACTTGTTGCTTGAAATAATTGTCAAAAAATTCGAGAAATGTAGTGTCTTGAAAATGGTCCGGATTTTCCAGCCATGCGCCGATGCTATCGAGCCGTTCGGGCGGCGGTTCCGAAAATGCCAACGGCTGCTCCTTCGGCTGCCTGCAACATAAACAGGCAAAAACCAGGCATACGGAAAGTAAAAAACGGCAGGAAGAAGCAGTCATAAATGGCGATTGTATTCGTACAAAAACGGCGGATAACATAGGTCGCAGGCGTGTCTGCAAAGGTACTTCTCTATAACACAATTTATAACGAGCGCGGCTTTTACGGACAATCTGGGGGGTAACCCCTATACCGCAGGCGCCGTTCAAGCCGGACTTTTGCAGACTCTTGGTCAAACCAACAATCCTGGCAGTGGCAACTATACAGATTCCTGTACGTACTGCGCGTTTTGCCCCTCTTTTGCATAAAATATTCACTCTTGCACTTATGAGATTAATGATCCGCTCTTTGATTTTGGCAGCGTTTATGACCTGCTGTAATTTTTCACACGCCCAAATTAACTTTTTTGAAAATTTTGAAAACAGCACTTTTCCCCCTCCCGGCTGGAACACGGATGGTTTTTCCCGTAATTTTGGAGGCAGTTGCAACAGCAGCTGGTCTGCTACTTGCAACTTATGGGACTTTGACTTTTATGATGACCTGACCACTCCTACAGTCATCTCCAACGGGCAGGATTTAACGATCTCCCTGGATTATAGATTAGTGGGTAATGACAATGGCAATATTCAGGGATTTACACTCACCCGATCTTTATTGGTAGATCGCCCGGTTGCGCCTGATACTGTTATTTCGTTGGATGTAATTAATCAGTCCTCTTTCTGTCAGACTACGACTTCTGTGGTAGCAGGTCAGTACGTGCCCGATGGCTCTTCGGTGCGTTTATTCATAACTTGTAATTCATCGGCCTACTCCGTTGATGTCTATCTCGATAATTTTTCGATGACGCAACTGCCTTCCTGTGTTACACCGACACCGATAGATGGTGCTAGCAACGTGAACAGCCATCCCATGCTTTCCTGGACGCCTTCTGCCGGCGCTACCACTTACAACATCTATTTTGGAACAGATCCGAACCCACCTCTGGTTAGTACGCAGGCGGGTACCAGCTATGATCCGGGCGTGCTCCTTAGTAATGCCACCTATTATTGGAAGGTAAATCCTGCCAATACCGATGGCTTATCTACTTGTCCGGTATGGAGGTTTACCACCGCTGAGTGTCCGCTGAGTACAGGCACTTATCTGGTGAGTTTACCTTTGACTGTAACAGGGCAGAGCACTTGTGGTAAAAGCAATGACCTTACCAGCACCAACGTCTCACAAGTATGTACGTCGTATGGGGATTTTTATTCCGGCGCAGATGAGATGTACGTATTCACACCAACTACGACGACGGGCTATGATATTGATTTGACGACTACTACGGCTGAAAATGCCGCTTTTATGTTGTACAATGGCTGCCCTTTATCAGGAGGGGCCTGCATAACCAACGATCAGGGCGTTTCCGGACTTACCCGGTCTGCACGGTCCGTTCCTTTAATTGCCGGTAACACGTATTATCTGCTGGTAGATAACTGGGGCCCACCCTCCTGTATTAGCAGCTACAATCTGAGTGTCCGAATTGCGGCGCCTGTCTGCGCTACACTCGAGACACCAGCTAATGGAACAACCAATCTGAACCCGAATAGCGTCACGCTCAGCTGGACGCCGGCCTCTCTTGGCGCGTATCCAACGGAAGGATATAAGATCTATCTCGATAATGCCTTTCCACTCACTACGCTTATTGCCACCGTATCTGCTTCTGCCACCAGCTACCAGGTGTCCGGCCTTTTGCCCGGCACATTATACAACTGGACCGTTATTCCGGACGGAGAGGGGGGAGAGGCAACCAATTGTCCCATCTCTTTTTTTGGCACCCGGGCCAGTAATGATGCCTGTTCGGACGCCACTCCTTTCCCGGCCATCCCTGCCAACGGCGCCTGCGCTACGGTGACGGTCAATACCTTTGGCGCTACGGGCACGAGTACACCCGCTTGCCTCGGCACGGCGGATGACGACGTGTTGTGGTACACGTTCACTGTTCCTGCCGGCTACACGTCTATCCAGTATGCTACGGTCAATCTCACTTATGCCCTGATGAATCGCCCTGTTGAGGACGATCGGGTGTTCGAGCTCTACAATTCCTGTGGCGCTAGTTCCCTGGGATGTTACGATAACGAATCGGGTTTTTTCACGGGCCTCACTCCTGGAAACACCTACAGGTTGCGGATTTATACCCGTGGGTCCGGCGTGGTGAGTACATTCGAGCTTTGCCTGAAGTTGCCTGCACCTTCCAATGATGATTGCGTTGCTGCGACTGCCTTCCCGGCCCTTTCTGCCAATGGTAGTTGCGCTACGGTAAATGGGAATACGGCCAATGCGACTGCTTCTGCTCTTTCCAATTGCATCGGTACAGCCGACGACGATATCTGGTACACTTTTGACGTACCGGCAGGCTACACCATTGTTCAATATTCCGTCGTCCATATTTCGGGGACTAATGATCGCATATTTGAACTCTATACTGCATGCGGAGGACCTTCCCTGCAATGTAAGGACGACGAAGCAGGTATATTCAGTGGCTTGAACGCCGGAACATACTTCCTGCGCGTATATACCCCTGCCGCAGGGGTCAGTAGCAAGTTCGATATTTGCCTGAAACTGCGTACTTCCAATGATGAATGTGCCAGTCCCATAGATTTTCCAACCATTTCTGCGGGAGGCAGCTGTGCCACGGTGACCGTTAATACTGCCAACGCGACTGGTACTAACGAACCCGCCTGCGCGGGTACAGCCGACGATGATTTGTGGTACACTTTTACCGTACCCGCCGGTTCTAACACGATTGATTATTTTATAGCGAATGTAACTGGCGCCACTTCCCATGTATTGCAGCTGTATGATATGTGTGGCGGCGCTTCTTTAAATTGTAGCCAGGGTACCTCCGGAAGTTTTCAGAACCTGACCCCCGGTGCTTCCTACCTGCTGCGCGTATATACGGCGGGTGCGAACGTTGCGACCAGATTCGATCTCTGCCTCAAGGTACCCAACGCAGTTCTTCCGGTAAATGATGAGCCGGACAATGCTATTTCGATCACCAATGCACAAGGAGGAATGGTCGATGTGGGTATTCAGGCACTGCCCGCTGCTACCCAGACAATTTCCTCTTCTATCTGTTGTCCATATAACCAATACGCTCTGTACGCCAGTTGTTGCACCGAATTTCCCGGTTTAGAGTGTTTCGACGATATCCCTCCTGCTTTCGATGTATGGTACAAATTTCAGACTGTCGCCAGTGGCAATATTACTATTTCCATCAACTCGAACGCGTACCTCGGACTGGAAGTGGTTGCCGATGCAAATCAGATCTATGGCAATAGTGCCTGTGATGCAAGCCTGTCACCCTCAGTGACCCTTTCCAATCTTGTCCCAGGTACTTACTACTTCCGGGTTTACTCTTTTACGCAATCACCCCTGCTTTTCAGCATTTCTGCTGCCGGTAGTGCGCTGCCCGTCGAACTAAAAACGTTCACCGGACAGGTAAAAGAGCAGGAAAATGTATTAAATTGGGAAACGCAGACCGAAAAAAACGTAGCCTGGCACATCGTGGAGCGTTCGGCAGACAGCCAAAATTGGCTGGGCATAGGGCAAATAGCCGGGAAAGGGAATTCAGAAGTGGCGACCCGTTATTCCTTGACGGATCGTCTGCCGCTGACCCGGGCTTACTATCGTTTACGCTCGGTGGATGCTGACGGCCAATCAAGCCTATCGAAGACGATTGTCCTTACCCGTCCGGATAAAACATGGGGAATTTCTATGGTTTATCCTTCCCCAGCAAGTAATCAGGTGACGGTCCAATTCAATACGACACAGGAAGAACAGGTATTCCTGCGTATTACCGATATATCGGGTCGCCTCATCCTGCAACAAGCCGTAGAGGCCACCAATGGAAGTAATAGTTTAACGGTTATTGTATCGAGCCTGCCAGCTGGTCTATATCTGGTAAGCCTGCACAATGATACAACGGCTTCGGAGGGGATGCGTTTTGTCAAGCAATAATGCCTGTAGGGGAAACAATGTTCCACGTATTGGGTGCGTATGGAAGCCGCCAAACGCTGTTTTGAAAACAGCCGGAAAAGTATCAATGAAGTGATGTACGACGTGGGTTATTCCGATAACAAGGCGTTCCGGGATGTATTTAAAAAAATTACGGGACTGACGCCGGTGGAGTACCGTAACAAGTTTAGCAAAATGAACGGAAATGATTCGTACCTCAGCGTTTTTTATTATTACTGATAATAAAAGATGTCGTCAACCCGGCAAAATAGTACCAGTCGCCACTATCCGGGTTGCCATTGTAGCGCACCCCATCCAGGTCGTCGGAAAAAACAGGCCGCCAGCCAACTTCCATCCCGATCACAAAAAATTCAGATAT
>JALHMA010000302.1 GCA_022844265.1 Saprospiraceae bacterium
TTGACCGGGCAACCGAGCGCATCGACGTTGCCGCTGCCGGAAACGGTGCATTTCAGGTCGTCGGCAGTGCCGACGAGGAATACGTCGCCGCTGCCGGACACGCGTGTTACGATGTTGTTGAAATCAAGGTTGAACACTTTCAGGTTGCCGCTACCGGATACGCCCACGTCGAGTTTGTTGCCGCTGATGGCATCGGGCACGTCCACATCGGCGCTGCCGTTGATTTTAAATCCATCCCAGGAGGGCGCGGAGACACGGATTTTCAAGTCGTCTACATCGTACACGTCGCGGTCGAAGTGGATTTTCAAAACGCCGTTGTCTTCTATCGTTTCGAGGTAGGCAATCAGGTTGTCTTCACAGGTGACTTCTACGTAAAAAATGCTGTCGGTGCGCACTTCCACGTCGCCGGGTACATTTACTTCGAGGGCGTGGAAGTTGTCCACGTTGCGGATTTCGGTTTCCAGTTCGCCGGTACCGCGAACGCCGAGGATGTCGCAGGAAGGGATGGTGAATAATACTACTGCGAAAAAGAGGAGCAGGCCTGGGAAATTCATTTTGGTTGTCATAGCTTATGTGATCGTTTTTGTGTGTGAGTGATGCTTTAATACCCTGAGACACATAAGCGAAAAGTTACCCTGACGAGAAACTACATTTTTTTTTCAGGCATTTTCCAGCACGCCCTGCAAAGCGCGTGCGTACGTCGAGCCTACCTATGCTGTATTCCACTTTAACGAACAGGCTCGTAGCGCCTTCTTTTTTCTTATGGAAGAGAGGATAGGTGAGCGGGGCAAATGTGCCGGTAAACTGTAGAGACATGCAAAAAAGGCTCGGGTTAACATCTGATTTTGGCAGTTATAAGGCATTTTGGCGTTTGCGGCCTGGTTTTCGTTTTTGAATTTTTTATTCTGAAATATTTTTCCATCATCCCTTTTTTCGCCTTTGTGTCATGAAATACATTTACATTTTCCTGCTGTCTGTTTGTTTTTGCGGAACCGGCTCCAATCTTTTTGCCGGCAGCCCGCCGGATACTGCCGGTATTATCTGCCGGGTGAGAACCGAAATGTTTCAACCCATTGAGGAAGTATCAGTACGTCTGGTAGCGCCCGCCATTCCGCTCGATGTAACGCAATTGACCGATGAAACCGGTACCGTCTTTTTTGAACCATTACCTGACAGTATGGATTTCGGTTTGAGTTGCACTAAAAATTCAGGTGTTTCAAATGGAGTTACCACGCTCGATATGATATTGATTTCCAGGCATATACTGGGGCTGGAGCCGCTCTCCTCTCCATATAAAACGATCGCAGCGGACGTCAACCGAAGCGGAAGTATTACAGGGCTTGATATTCTACTCATTCGACACCTTATTCTCGGACTGACCACAGAATTTCCCAATAACAGCTCCTGGCGGTTTATACCTTCTGATTACATCTTTCCCTACCCAATTAATCCGTTCCAGTATCCATTTCCGAATTCGGCTTCTTTTACTGCACCAGTGTCGCAGCCGATCGATTTCATCGGCATTAAAATTGGCGACTTGAACAACACGGCTGATCCGCTCGCGCTGACCACCATTGACGAACGCGAATTGAAAACCTTGTTCTTTGAAACAAGCCATAAAAAAGTGCAGGCTGGAGAGGAGTTTATCGCGACCTTCAGCAGCATGGAACAGGCCGAAGGTTTTCAGTTTACCTTACACGCTGAAGGACTGGATATACTGGAAGTACTGCCGGGAACAGGAACCAGCATGGAGCAGTTTGCCGTTTTCCCCACACAAAATTCAATTACAGTTGCCTGTGAAACGGGAGGTAAAGCCCGCTTTGCACTGCGACTGAAAAGCCGGCGCTCAGGGGAATTGAGCGATATGCTCCGCCTGAGCAGCGAAATTACTACCGCAGAAGCCTATCTGCCTGCGCCGGCCAATGAGCAACTTGAAATAGCATCCGTTGCCCTGGGTTTCCGGGAGGAGGTCGATGTGTTCCAACTGCATCAGAACGTTCCTAACCCCGCTGCCGGGCAAACCGGCATTTCGTTTTCCCTGCCTTCGGAAATGGAAACGAGTTTGATCATTTTTGATTCGGCTGGACGCACAGTGTACTCAAGATCAGGTACTTATGAAAAAGGCGAACACACTTTGCAAATAGATCTCAGCGGCATTGCTCCCGGTGTGTTGTTTTATCAATTGCAGGCGGAGGGGCATTGCGCGATCAGGAAGATGCTGCGAATTTGAGTATAATTTTAGATTCTCAGCATATCGTTTTGGGCAGCAAAGTTTTCCGGAATTCAAGCAATTTACCTGCTGGTGCCTTTTGCCGTAGAAAGTAATTCTACCAACGTTTAGCGAATAGCACATTGGAAAATTAGAACCCAATATTCTCATTACTTTTACCCCAAAATATATCCACCACCATGATCCAACTGATTGTCGCCGACGATTCCCACACCGATGTTGTGGCCACCATGTTATCCACCCTTTTTGAAGAAGTGGGGCACACCCCGGACTACGATGCCATAGCCGCCATTTTTAATGAAATCGACGCGGATGACCGCCATTCTACCCTGCTGGCAATGGACGAAGAAGAAGTTGTCGGGATTGTCACATTGTCAGAATCCATTTCGCTTTATGCCGGCGGACATATCGGGGTCATCAACGAACTGTATGTCGTGCCGGAATACCGCTCTGAGGGCGTGGGCAAAATCCTGCTGGATGCCGCTAAAAACCTGGGCGAAGAACGCGGCTGGGTGCGCCTGGAAGTGACCACTCCGGGCGATGAATACGAACGCACCCTGCGGTTTTACGAACGGGAAGGATTTATATCGATCGGGCCGAGGTATAAGTACCTGATTGGTGAGTAGTCTGTTGTGAGTAGTGAGTAGTGAGTAGTGAGTGGCATCTCGTTAAAAAAAACGTGGTCAACATTCTTCTAACGAGATGCCACTCACTACTCACAACTCACTACTCACGAACCGGCACCCCTTCTTCCGCCAGGTACTTTTTCAGTACCGGAACGGGTATTTCCCCAAAGTGAAAAATACTGGCGGCCAGTGCGGCATCGGCTTTTCCGGCGTCGAAAACTTCTTTAAAATGTTCTTTCAGCCCTGCCCCGCCGGAGGCGATGACCGGAATAGAAACCGATTCTGAAATGCGCCGGGTGATGTCGAGGGCAAAACCCGTTTTCATGCCGTCGTGGTTCATAGAGGTGAGCAGAATTTCGCCTGCGCCGCGTTGGGCCGCTTCCTGCGCCCAATCGACCGCCAGGCGTTCGGTGGGAATGCGCCCGCCATTCAGGTAGACGTACCAGCGACCGTCTTCATGCTGACGCGCATCAACGGCGACCACAACGCATTGACTTCCAAATGTTTGAGCCAGTTCATTGATGAGTTCCGGTCGCCGGACGGCTGCCGAATTGATGCTCACTTTGTCGGCGCCGGCCTGCAACAGCGCCCGCACCTGTTCCACCGAACTAATCCCTCCACCCACGGTAAAAGGGATATCGAGCACCTGCGCGATGCGCCGCACCAGTTCCACAAAAGTGGTTCGCTCTTCGTGTGTGGCCGTAATGTCCAGAAATACCAGTTCGTCTGCGCCCTGCAGGGCGTAGGCTTTCGCCAGTTCGACCGGGTCGCCTGCCTGGCGCAGGTTTTCAAATTGGACACCCTTCACGGTCTGGCCGTCTTTGATGTCGAGGCAGGGAATGATGCGTTTTGCAAGCATAGTTAAGTCGTCAGTGCGAAGTGCGAAGTCGTCAGTCCGTAGAGTACGCCGCTTCGTGCCTGAAAATCCGGAGTGCGAAGCGGTGTACTCTACGGACTGACGACTTCGCACTGATGACTTCGGACTTCTAAGTTTTTGAATGTATTCGGAAATAATCAATCGGCACCTTGCCTTCAAAAAATGCTTTTCCAACAATAGCGCCGGCGCAACCGATGGCGGTCAGGGCTTCGAGGTCGGCGATATCGCTGACGCCGCCGCTGGCTACGAGTTGCAGATCGGGGAATTCAGCCAGAATTTCGGTGTACAAGTCTACTGCAGGGCCTGACAATTCACCATCGCGGGCAATATCCGTCACCGAGATGTGGTGTATGCCGAGCGTGCCCATTTTTCGGATAAAATCGAACAGCGTGGTCTCGGTGGTTTCTTTCCAGCCGTGTACCGCGATGAGGCGGTCACGCACGTCGGCGCCCACCATAAATTTTTCGGGGCCGAATTTTTCCACCCAGGCGCTGAACTCATCCTGCGCCAAAACTGCCACACTGCCCACGGAAAAAAGCATGGCGCCGGCATCCCACACCTGTTTGAGGGCCGGGATCGAGCGCAGTCCGCCGCCGTAGTCAATTTGCAGCCGGGTGCGGGCAGCGACCTGCGCGAGGATATGCAGGTTGGCGGGTCGGCCCGTTCGCGCGCCGTCCAGGTCGACCATGTGCAATCGGCGGATACCGGCGGCTTCGAGGCGATAGGCCAGTTCGAGCGGATCGGCCGGATATTCCGTTTTTTGCTCAAAATCGCCTTGTCGCAAGCGCACCAACTTACCGTCTAATAAATCGAAGGAGGGAACAATTTCCATATTCGTATTTGAAAATCAAAGATTTAGAAAGTTTTGTAAAATTTTCTGACCCAATGGGCCTGATTTCTCCGGGTGAAACTGCACCGCGTGGAAATTGTTGTGTTGTAAGCCCGCGCTGAATCGCTCGCCATACTCTGTCAGCACGGTTGCCTGCTCGCTTTCCTCCGCGTAGTAACTGTGTACAAAATAGACAAAACTATCTTCCGGAACCCCCACAAAAAGTGGCCCCCGGGGCGAAACCAACTGATTCCAGCCCATTTGAGGCACTTTCAGGCCGCCTATGCCGCTGAATTTCCGCACCGTTGCGTCAAATATGCCGAGGCAATCGGTATCGTTTTCCTCCGAATGCCGGCAAAATAACTGTAAACCGATACAAATACCGAGCACGGGCTGTTGCAGCGAACGAATCACTGTATCGAGTCCGCGCTCCCGCAGGTATTGCATAGCGGATGCCGCCTCGCCCTGACCGGGAAAGATAACCTTGTCCGCAGCCTGCAAGGTAGCCGGATCGTCGGTCCAGACGGCCTGCACGCCGAGGCGTTCGAGTGCAAAAAGTACCGACTGTACGTTGCCGGCGTTGTATTTGAGAACTGCTACCATGTTCGTGTGTGGTGTTTGGTGTTTGGGGGTGCTTTGCCTTGGGCCGTGTTTGGTATTTAGTGTTTAGTGTTTGGGGCGCTTCGCTTTTGGCGACTGTGAGTGGCTTGGGCAATGTTCCCCAAACACTCAACACCACACACTAAACACCATCATAGGATTCCTTTAGTTGTCGGCAGTTCTTTATTCTCCGGGTCGCGCCGGACGCTCATTTTTACTGCTTTTGCAAAGGCTTTAAAAATGGCTTCGATTTTATGGTGTTCGTTCTGTCCTTCTGCGCGGATGTTGAGGTTGCAACGCGCCGCATCGGCAAAGGACTTAAAAAAATGGAAGAACATCTCGGTTGGCACGTCGCCAATTTTTTCGCGCTGGAAAGTGGCGTCCCAAACAAGCCAGGGCCGACCGCCGAAATCGAGGGCCACCTGGGCCAGCACATCGTCCATCGGCAGGGTAAAGCCGTAGCGTTCCATGCCGCGTTTGTCGCCCAGGGCCAGCACAAACGCCTCACCCAGTGCCAGGGCTGTATCTTCCATGGTGTGGTGTTCGTCGATGTGCAGATCGCCTTTTGCTTCGATGCGGAGGTCGAGACCGCCGTGCCGGGCCAACTGATCGAGCATGTGATCGAAAAAGCCCAAACCAGTGTGGATATGGCCCTGTCCTTTGCCGTCGAGGTTGAGGTCGATGGAAATATCCGTTTCGCGGGTGGTGCGGCGGTGCTGAATATGGCGTTGCGGCAGCCTGAGATACTGGTAAATTTGTTCCCAACTGTCTGCCACCAAGTCAATCGGAATATCCTGTCCTTCCGGGTTGTATTCCGTACCGCTGTGGTGTTGTAAGGTCAGGCCGGGAGTATTTTCAGCCAGCATACCGGAATCATTGCGCAACAGAATACCTTTGGCCCCCAGGTTTTGCGCCAGTTGCATATCCGTCAGCCGGTCGCCGATGACATAAGAATTTTGCAGGTCGACATTGCTTTGCATATAGGCATTGAGCATGGCGGTGCCGGGTTTGCGGGTAGGCAGGTTTTCGTGTTTGAAAGAGCGGTCGATATGAACGGCTCGAAATGTAATGCCCTCATTTTCAAGGGTTTTAATCATTTTATCATGGGCCGGCCAGAAAGTGGCTTCTGGGAATGAATCTGTGCCGAGTCCGTCCTGGTTGGTGACCATCACCAATTCAAAATCCCGCTCGCGGACCAGTCGGGCCAAAGCAAAAATAACGCCGGGTATAAATTCGAGTTTTTCCAGCGAATCTACCTGTTGGTCTGGTTGCGGTTCTGCGATGATACAGCCATCGCGATCGAGGAATAAAACAGACTTCATGTGAGTGGTGAGTAGTGAGTGGTGAGTGTCATTGAAACATAAGTAATTAACCCAAGTTGTGACCTATGGCCCAGAGGGCCAATATCTTTGTAGAAATTTTCAGCGCCAAATTGCACCCGGCCCAGCGGGCCGGTATCTTTTAAAAAGTGAATTTATATAGCGGCCCGCTGGACCGCAAAACGCTTGAACATTTATCATCCTACAAAGATATTGGCCCTCTGGGCCATAGGTCACAACTTGGGTTAATTAAGTAATCAAGCTAAATTAGTTTTGGATAAATTATCTGTAAATGATTGATTATCAACACAAATAACCAATAACCAATAACTACTTCTAAATCGAAATTAATTCAAAAAACGCCGAATAGCAACGGTTACCGTGAGTCATTGAATGCTCACGATTCACCACTCACGATTCACGTACAATGAACTATTTGCCAACACTTTTTCTGGATCGCGACGGCGTGATGAACGTACGCACACCCGGCGACTATGTAAAAACGCCCGCCGAATGGATTTCTGTGGAGGGCCTCGTAGAAGCCATGCAGCAGTTGTCCGTTTCGTTTGGCCGCATCTTCGTGGTCACCAACCAGGCAGGCATCGGCAAAGAACTGATGACTGAAACCGATCTGGCTGCCGTACACCTGAAAATGACCGAAATTATACAAAGTGCCGGTGGACGCCTGGATGCGATTTACTACTGTCCGCACCGCAGCGATGCGGGTTGCGACTGCCGCAAACCGGCTACCGGCATGGCCTTGCGCGCAAAGGTAGA
>JALHMA010000303.1:0-712 GCA_022844265.1 Saprospiraceae bacterium
CCATTTATTGAATGTCAATAGAATATCCCAATATCTTAATAATTTTGCCCTATAGCTAATACTGCAATTCCAGTATTTCCGTCTGCTTGCCGCCCTGCGTGACGGCTATGTAAAGCCGTCCGAACTCATTGTCGGCGATATTCTGGTACTGGAGTTTGCCTGCCAGTTTATTCAGCAGTTGGGGCACCGTGTTCTGGTGTCCCACGCTCAAAAATTGTTCTCCCGGATGCCGGGAAAGCGTCTCCGTCAGCCAGTTTTCCAGGGAATCTGCTTTAACCTGCGACAACGGAATGCCGGCAATTTTTTGCTGCACGGCTTCACCTGTCTGAAAGGTTCGTTTATACTGCGTCGTGACGATCTCATCGAGTCCGGCGTGTTCCATTACCCTGGCGAGATGCGCAGCCCTAGCCCGGCCTTCTGTTGTCAGATCCGGGTCGTTGGTGCCGTCTTTTGCTTTTTCGCAGTGCCGCACAAAGTAAATGGTGGTGAAAGTGGAATCATCGTAATGCGGAATCGCATGTGTACTGCCATCGCTAAAAGTGATGACCCCGTTTTTGATTGCGCTTACCCGGATCGTATCGGGTGTCGATTTGGATGCACAATTCATTCCAACGAGAAGGACTGTACTTATCATTAAAGCAAATTTCATCTTTGGATTGTTTTGTAAAGATTTATATTGAAAAGGAACACGTATTGGACGGATTGGACACGG
>JALHMA010000303.1:722-7255 GCA_022844265.1 Saprospiraceae bacterium
TGTAGGAATAATGGGGACGCGTAATCCGCGTCCCCATTATTCCTACGAGGGAAAAAATTCTTTTAAATCCGTGTCCCATCCTTCCAAATCCGTGTTCCTTTTCATCCCGAATGATCTACAAATCCACTTCCACTTGTCCCCGGATCATATCTTCAAACGTATCCCGGTGGCGGATCAGGTGCGCTTTCCCTTCATAGATCAGTACTTCCGCCGGGCGGGGTCTGGAATTAAAATTAGAGGCCATGGTGTAACCATAAGCGCCGGCGTTGTAAAAACCGATAATATCGCCTTCCACTACCTCGGCAATGCGGCGATCCACGGCAAAAGTGTCCGTTTCGCAGATATTGCCCACCACATTGTAAATCCTGGGTTTAAAAGTGGGTTCCGTGACATTCACAATTTTGTGGTAGGAACCATAAAACATAGGCCGGATCAGGTGATTAAAACCTGTTTCCAGTCCGACAAATGCGGTGGAGGTGGTTTGTTTCACCAGTGTACATTTGGCAAAAAGGTAGCCGGCTTCACTCACTAAAAACTTGCCCGGTTCGATCATCAGGGTCAGGTCGCGGCCATATTCGCGGCAGAATTCAGCAAAATAGTTGCTCAGTTTTTCCCCGACTTCTTCGATGTCCGTTTCAATGTCGTCGGGTTTGTATGGCACTTTATAGCCGCTGCCGAGGTCGATATATTGCAGGTTGGGAAATTTCCGGGCGGCTTCCAGCAGGATTTCGGCGCCCCGGAGGAACACATCCACGTCGAGGATATCCGAGCCGGTGTGCATATGCAGGCCGATCACATTCAGCCCCTGGTTTTCCACGATCCGAAGCACATGCGGCAACTGGTGAATACTGATGCCAAATTTGGAGTCGATATGTCCGACACTGATTTTTTCATTGCCGCCGGCCATCAGGTGCGGATTGATGCGGATACAGATCGGGATGTTTTTGAAATGCAGGCCCCAGTTTTCCAGCATGGGAATGGCATCCACATTGATTTTGATGCCGAGTTCGACGGCTTCTGCATATTCATCAAAACCGGCAAAATTGGGGGTAAACAAGATGTCTTCCGGTGTAAAACCGGCCTGGAGGCCCAATTTTACTTCCCCGATAGAAACGCAGTCGAGCGCAGCGCCTAATTTTTTGAAAAATCGAAGTACCGAAAGATTGCTCAGCGCTTTACAAGCGTAGTGCACCCGGAATTTCGGATAGGTATAAGCAGCAGTGATGCGCCGGTACTGGCGTTCCATGATGGCGGCATCATAGACATAAAGTGGCGTGCCGAATTCCTTGCACAGTTCGAGCGGGTCCAGTCCGCCGGTCAGTTGATACTTGTTGTTGTTGAGTTCCATTCCTACATTTACATTGACCTGCAAAAGTAGGGGGCTTTACCGTTATTTGTTATTCGTTATTGGTTATTCGTGTGGTAACGCTTGGCCATACAAATAACTCAGGCCAAGTGTTACCACACGAATAACCAATAACGAATAACGAATAACTAGTTATCTACCGTAAATCAGCCTTGATCCGCTGCGGAATTTTCCCTTTATCGCCCAGCGCTTCGAAGAACTTTTTGATGTAGGATTCCATATCGACCCTGCTTTTTTCCGGGAGAAAAGACGCCTGACAAAGTTCGAGGAGTGTGTTTTGGGTGCTTTTTAATATTTGAGCAGCCTGTTGTAAAGCGGCATTCGGAATCTCATCTGCCAGCAACTGCCTGTCCCGCACATTTTTCAGACCGGTTTTGCTGTTGGGTATGGCATAGGGTGCATTCACCAGGCCTGAAAAGTCAAAATCGAAGGGAACGACCCGAATCTTGCTGCCATCGTGCGGTTTCAGGTAATACACGTTGCGAATATCGTTGAGGCCCCAGTCCGTATTGCCGATCATATACTGAAACATGGCATTCAGGGCCGCCTGGCCGGTGTGAATGCTGTCTGCGGGCAGATTAAAATATTCTACGATGTCGCCACCCAGACGGGCTGCCACCTGCTCTTCGTGCTCTACCAGGAGTCCGTAAACCGGCGCTTTGGTTTGTTCGATGTGCTTGTCGCGGAAGGTAATCTTCACTAAGCGCGCCCGGACGCTGTATGTCGGGTTGATGCGTTCGAACATACGGTAGGCAATGTACTCGCGCATCACCAGGGCCTCACTTTCCGGGTCATTGAAGCAGGGAACGACGAGTTTTATTTCATTCAGGGTATCCAGACCCGCTGCCCGGAGTTCTTTTTTGCGAAACTTGAGTTTGAGGGGTGGCACATCGCATATTCTGCGGCGGGATTTGCCGCGTGGGCGTACCTCGATGCCGAACATTTTCCCGTCGCCGGCTTGCAAGGATCCCGGGAAATACTGGTTCGTTTTTTTATTGTTAATTAACTCCGTCAGATCGAGTTCCAGGGTGATATCGGCGCCTTCCTGCGGGCTTAAATAATCAAAAACGGAAGGTGTTGACTGGCTTGTTTGTGCAGATACATTAGATGAATGCACAATAGATAAAAAATTGATGACCAGTAAAATAAGACTCAGGTAATGTGTTTTTGCAAACATAGCAGATTGTTTTTGCGCTTGTGGTGGAATGTTAAGTACAGGGCAATACCCGCTGATGCGCGGATTGCGCCTGGTGATGGGATTACCTCGAAATTTCACTGATTTGGTCGGAGGTATAGACAGCAAGTCTGTGTCGTACGTTGCAGGCTTGTTGTTAAATTTATAGATCCGGGCAAAAAATAATGCGGCATGACTCCCGCCAAAGTGTTTGTTTTGCACATCTGGTTTAACAAATCCTGTTAACAGACCTTTTTTACGTGACTGAAAGCACATTGATCGAACGACTCCGGGAGCAAGACCGAACAGCCCAAAAATGGCTGTACGACCGCTATTCACCGCTCATGTTTTCCGTGTGCCGACGTTATTTGCGCTCGGGGGAAGATGCGGAAGAGGCGCTGGTGAGCGGTTTTTTTAAAGTTTTTTCGCAGATTGAAAATTTTGCCGGCGCGGGAAGTTTTGAAGGATGGATTCGCCGGATCATGGTCAACGAAGCGCTGATGATGTTGCGCAAAAGACAACCGCTCGTTTTCCCCGGCGAAGAGTGGGCATTTCCCGATCAGGTGGATGGTTTTAGTATTGAAGCGGAATTGAGCGCCCGGGAAATCCTCGATTTGCTCGATCATCTGCCGCCGGGATACCGGACTGTATTTAATTTGTACGTACTCGAAGGTTTTAAACACCATGAAATTGCCGAAACCCTGGGTATTAGTATCAACACCAGCAAAAGCCAGTTGATACTCGCCAAGGGAAAGTTGCGCAACTTGTTGAAAGCTAAGGGATTTTAGGGTGTTTGGTGTATGGTGTTTAGTGTTTGGGGGTGCGTTGCTTTTGGCAATCGTGGGTAGTTTGGGCAAAATAACAGAGACACAAAACGAAACCACTTCTAAAACATCAAAACCCTAAAACACCTTACAATGCTAAAGGCGGAGCACCCCTAAACACTAAAAACTAAACACGACAAACGAATAATGGACATATTCGATTTTTTTAAAGAAAACGAGGAGAAACTCCATGAGCGGCCGGCCGAAAAGGTGTGGCAGAAGCTGGAGCAACGCCTTGACAAGACGCGTCGACCCAAACGCAGGGGAATTCGTTTTTTGCAAACGGTCGCCATCGTCGTTGTCCTTTCGCTGTTGTTGCTCACCGCAGTGCTGGTCTGGTATTTTGTATATCAAAATGGCCGATAATATCCTGTAAGTATATCAGGCAAAAAAGTTGAGATTAAATTCTTTGCAAATGCTTGATTATCAACCCGGATAACCAATAACTAATAACGGATAACTACTTAATTGCAGCAACTACTTACCTTGCGCCGTTTTTTAAACAGGTGGCTGCGTCCACCGCTAATTGTGTGCTCAAAAAATGGCAAAGTCCGGCAAATCCAATCCGAAAGTCAACCCGCAACCCGTAGTTCAAAAGACTACTGTCAAGCCGCGTCAAGCCCTCCGGGACTTGTTGGAGCGTCCGTCTGTTGCATCGTCGCTGGATCCCTTGTTGCGCAAAGTGTTCTGGGGAGTAGCTGCCCTCGGCCTGTTGGTGATGATTGGCTTGTCGATGGGGTCGGGTATCAATGCCGACGATA
Organism: Saprospiraceae bacterium; assembly: GCA_022844265.1. Taxonomy (GTDB): domain Bacteria; phylum Bacteroidota; class Bacteroidia; order Chitinophagales; family Saprospiraceae; genus M3007. The sequence continues at coordinate 4,848 of JALHMA010000303.1, forward strand.
AATTTCAGGTAGACTATTCGGAGAAATTAGTCAGTTATTATTCCACTTTTGGAAAGGATACCACCGCATTGCAGATACCTGCGGGCAATATGCACCTCTACGGCGGTTTTTTTGAAGTTGTGACGGGTTTTGCCAATAAAGCACTGGGGCTGGAGTCTACCGACCTGGGGTATCACCAGTTGCGTCATGCGGCAAGCGCTGGGCTGGGCTGGGTGGCTATTTTGTGCGCCGGTCTGCTGGCAGCACTTATTGCCGGATGGCGGGCAGGACTTATTACCTTGATAATCATGCTGTTGTCGCCGCGTTTTGTGGGCGATTCGCTGATGAATCCGAAAGACATTCCCTTTGCAGCCGGTTACATCATGGCGATTTACAACATGGCGGCGGTACTGCAACGACTTCCCGAAGTACGCCGCTGGAACCTCGTTGGGCTGGCCGTCGGACTGGGCATTTCGCTGGGTATCAGGGCAGGCGGTTTGTTGTCGTTTGCTATCCTTTTGTTGTTTACCGGATTACATCTTATACTGAAAAATGGCGGATTCAAGGCGTTTTCAGATCAGAAAAACCTGAAAAAATACGCCGCCATCGCGCTTGGAACAGCCGCTGCTGGTTACCTTTTTGCCATGATTTTCTGGCCTTTTGCCCTTCAGAACCCATTGAAAAATCCATTTGTTGCGCTGTCAAAATTTGCCGACCTGGAGGTCAAAATCAGGGTCTTGTTTGAAGGCGTCAACCAGATGTCGGATATAACGCCCTGGAATTATTCCATCAAATGGATCGCTTATACGATTCCGCTGGCTGCTTTGGCGGGATTTGTGGGCAGCATTGTCATGCTTCCCCGTTTGCTGCGCCGATACCAGCCATTGTGGGTAATGCTGGTGATGTTTACGGCCATATTCCCGGTATTTTATGTGATTTATAAAAATTCCGTGATCCACGATGGCTGGCGCCACCTCACGTTCGCCTATCCGCCGATGGTGGTGGCAGCCGGCTTGTGCTGGAATGAATTAGCCGACTTCTTTTCCGAAAAGAAATACATGCGCTGGGCTGTTTACGGGATATTGGCATTGTTGCTCGCCGATGCGGGTGCATTTATCGCTACCAATCCCCAGATGCCTTATGTGTATTTCAACCCGATTGTGGGTGGAACCAAGGGCGCTTATGGCGAATTTGAAACGGATTACTGGGGCGTGAGTACCCGTCAGGGCATCGAATGGATGGAGCAACAGGGCATTTTGAAACCCGATATGCAGGAGATGGTAGTGATTGCCACCAACATGCATTACTCCGTCAAACAACTCACCGCCAAATATGGCGATAAGGTAAAAATCAAGTACCTGAAATGGGACAAACGCTGCGACGATGCCTGGGATTATGCCTTGTATCCGACGCGTTTTTTGAGTGGTTATACCTTGCAAAAAGGTTTCTGGCCGCCCGATAACGCCGTTCATTTGGTCACTGCGGGGGGAGCGCCCATACTGGCAGTACTAAAAGACAATGGCAAAAACTGCGCATTGGGTATGGCAGCCGGCAAACTGGGCGACTGGCCGACTACGATTTCCATGCTGGAGGCCGAAGTGGCCAATGTGCCCGACAATGAACTGGCCTGGACCAATCTCGCACAGGCGTACCTGAGCAACGAACAACCCGAGAAGGCCAAAGCAGCAGCGGAAAAAGCGCTGGAGATTAGTCCCGACGATTCCCAAGCCAATAACCTGCTGGGCATGTACTTTATCAATAAAAACGAAATCGGGCGCGCAAAATCGCAGTTCGAGGCGGCTCTGAAACTCGAACCTGCCAATGCTGCGGCCTGGTATTACCTCGCGCTGATTGCCAAAAATGAAGGCAATAATCAATTGGCCTTGAATAATTTAATGAAAGCCATCAAGGTAGCTCCCGGCTTCAGGGCCGCTTATGAATTGTCTGCCCAGATTTACGAAGAAGAAGGCAATGCAGAAGCGGCACAGCGGTTTCGGGCCGCGCTGGGGCAGATGAAATGACAGAATGTTGAGATTGTTGATGGTTGAGATTGTTGAGGGCCACTCAACCGAGCATCAAGCCCTCAACAATCTCAACCCTCAACTACTCAACCCCCTCAACAATCTCAACCTTCAACTACTCAACAATCCCAACCCGTCCACGTTGAACTTCAAACTGCTTTTTCCTACTTTTCGCAACCGCTATCGCTTTGTGGCGGCGCGATTGAAAAAATATGCCGCGGCGCATGCAGGTGCAGCGCCCGGTTTTGAATCGGCCTTGAACCTCGGTACCGGCGAGGGCGATTACGACCGGATGATTGCAGGTTATTGTACAAATCTGACAGGTTGTGACGTGAACGAAGAAGACCTCGCACATGCGCGGACACTCAACCTGGGCGTGATGAACCTCCGGTACGAACCCAATAATGC
>JALHMA010000304.1 GCA_022844265.1 Saprospiraceae bacterium
GTGCGGTGCGCCATCGGTGGGGGCCTGGTGGATACCGGCGGAGTAGGGGAAGGAAGTCTGGAACAATTTGTCGTAGCGCAGGGTCAGTTGCTTATAAGCGTCGGCCAGGTCGTCGCGTTCGGCGTCGTTCATATCGGTGATACGCGGCATGGGGCGTTTGGGGACGATCATCGCCTCGAAAGGCCAGACCGCCCAGAAAGGTACGAGCGCTACAAAGTGATCGTTTTCAAACAATACCCGCTCGCGGGGCGTGATGCCCGGCGCGCCGTTCAGTTCAGCCTGCAGGTAATCGTCCAGCAGGGTTTTGCCGTGTTTCTGCCAGTATGCGAGCTGCGCTTTTTGTTTTTTCATCGGCTCGTCGGGAATACTTTCCTGCGCCCATATTTGTCCATGCGGGTGCGGATTGGAGCAGCCCATGATGGCGCCTTTGTTTTCAAAAATCTGGACGTAGTTGACAAAATCTTTAGCGCCCAGGGTTTCGTATTCCTCCACCCAGGCATCCACCACCTGCCGGATGGCGGAGGTTTCCATTTGCGGGATCGTCAGGTCGTGGCGCGGTGAAAAACAGATGACGCGTCCGACACCGCGTTCCAGCCGGGCGCGGAACAATTCGTTGTCGGCCAGTTCGCCGACCGGGATGTCTTCCAGCAGCGAAGCGAAGTCGTTATCGAAGACATACACGTTTTTGTAAAGCGGGTTTTGTTTGCCGTTAGCGCGCACATTGCCCGCGCAGAGGTAGCAATCCGGGTCGTGCGGCGGACGGGTATCGGGCGGGAGTTTTTCCACCTGGCCCTGCCAGGGGCGTTTGGCGCGGTGCGGCGATACCAGCACCCAGGCGTCGGTGAGGGGGTTGTAGCGGCGGTGGGGGAAGTCGTTGAAGATGTCTTGCATAATAGTCCGAAGTGCTTAGTAAGTACGAAGTCGTCAGTACGAAGTGCGAAGTCCGTAGAGTACGCCTTGAGAAGTACGAAGTCGTCAGTGCGAAGTGCGAAGTCCGTAGAGTACGCCTTGAGAAATACGAAGTCGTCAGTGCGAAGTGCGAAGTCCGTAGAGTACGCCTTGAGAAGTCCGAAGTCGTCAGTACGAAGTGCGAAGTCCGTAGAGTACGCCTTGAGAAGTCCGAAGTCGTCAGTACGAAGTACGAATTCCGTAGAGTACGCCTTGAGAAGTCCGAAGTCGTCAGTACGAAGTGCGAAGTCCGTAGAGTACGCCTTGAGAAGTCCGAAGTCGTCAGTACGAAGTGCGAAGTCCGTAGAGTACGCCGTTCCATGTTTTGGAAACCCTAGAATGAAACGGTGTACTCTACGGACTTCGCACTTCGCACGGATGACTTCGGACTTACATTTGGTACTTGACATCCTCCGCAGCCACCGTCGGCGGCGTGGCAGTGGTTGCTTCTTCGCCACCAATACTTTCCAGGCCATCTGTGCTGTATTCCGGCGCAACCATGCCGCGCGGTTTGAACGGCATCACCAGCGGATTTTCCTGCTTGTCAAACCAGGCAATCAATTGATCGACAGAAATCTCCGGAGCGGAGTGGTCTGCGTATTGCTCCAGGTCGGTCACGCCCAGCACATCAGCGCCGATATATTGCCCCAACTGATAATAAGCCTCCCACTGGATTTCATCAAAAAACTGGTCGCTGGTCGGCTCGTGCGGGAAATCCGGGTGGTAAATTTTGTATTTATACGTACCGAATTTCAGGCGATCTTCTTTTTCAGACAAAACCGGTTTGCCGGTCGGTGCCAGCACCGATGATTTGACATAAATAAAAGTACCCACCTTGCGCGGCTCGGCAAAGTTGACCACACAATTGGTTTCTACCTGCGTGGCCGGGTCGATCACTTTATCGTCTTCCCACCACTGATACACATCGGCAACGGCATAACGCTTTTTGGAATACACCTGCGAAGGCCTCGGGCGGATCAGGTCTTCGGGTTGTTCGTTTTCGCGGAAACGGATTTCCAGACCGAGTTCATTTCGGACGCGAATGATGAGGTTATTCAAGTCGGAAAAGGCATAAATCCTGTCTTCTCCGGCATCTACGGCGATCACGAGCCGGCAACCGCGGCGTAGTAGTTCGTAAGCGCCCAGGTTTTCGATGTGGCCGCCATCGGAGATATTGATCATTTTGTTGTTGGAACCGATACGACCCAGCAGTTCGCGGAAAAAATAGATCGGCCACCAAGGGAAAGCGCGGGATTTGATCAAAATGCGGGGATTGGAAATCCAGAACCCCAGGCGTGCATTCAGCAACGTCATCAGGACGCTCAGCACTTTATTGGAATACATGCCCATGCCCGGATTCACGGCGGCAGCGGAGATCGTCACCGCAGCCGGCAAGGTCATGCGCTGGTAATCCCAGTAGCGATCCGTCGGCACATAACCCACTAATTTAGAGCCGCAATACAGCGGACTGAGCAAAAAATAATCGCTCGTTTTGGTGCCTTTAAACACGTCGTCGCCGGCAGGATTGAGCAGGTTCAGACAGGTGTTGATGAGCGGATACGGCGCGATATAGTCAGTTTTTTTATCAGAACCGGCATCAAACATGTCTTTCAGCGCTATGTTGTGGTGTTCGCCGGAGAATCGCAAAAACAGGTCGGCCAATTGTTTGCGATAAAAACGGTGAAAACTCAACGCATTGGGGTTGGTAACAAAGCCGATACAAAAGAGCAGGAACGCATTGATCGCATAATCCATCAGAATATCGGGTGTCGGTTTTTCGGCGCCTCCAAAATGTACAAACATGTACCAGGCATACAGCGCAAGCGCCAGCGCCACCAGCACCGTTTCCAACTTGTTGAATAGTTTAGACACCCCGAGATTAAAATTCAGGATGATATTGGTTACAAAATGTACCACCAACATCACACCGACAATCCACATGCCCCACCAGTCCAAGTCATTTCGCTGGAATATATTCAGCCATTTGAAAGGTTCCTTGCCCAGCAAACCCGTGATAATCATATAAAGGTAATAAACGATGCCACTGGCGATCAGCAGGCTTACCAGCGACATCAGCCAGCTCACAACAAAGGCAACGGCCAGCAAAATAGCATTGCCGGTTTTCCAGAAGCCCTGTCCGGGTATCAGGTATTGCCCGTGTTTGCGCATCGCCGCAATATGGTCATTGGTAAACAGGCATTCAAAATCGCCTTCTTTTTTGAGGGTTCCCTGCACGTAGGAATGCGTGTAACCGCCGCCGGAAACGGTGCTGAGGTAATCGGCGCGCTTCAGGATACCAAATTTATTCAGCGTTTTTAAAAAACCCAGGTTAATGGTAGCCGAACGGATGCCGCCGCCCGAAAGGGCAATACCAAACCAGTTTTCCTGATCCGGCGTACCTTGTTCGATGCCAAGTTTTTGGCGGCGCTGGCGAAGTTGTTCTTTTTCGCGCAGAATGACCTCTTTTAAGGAAAGTATACTCATTGGATAGATTGGTAAAACACTTGGTTCACAGACTTTTAAAACCGGATGATTGCTTTGCGATTTTCTTTAAAACCACTTGAATCCGGGTAAATTTGCCGTTCTTGTTGTCGATTTTGGCTGTTCTTTCGATTAAAATGGCTGCAATAATAATATTTTAATGATGAATGATGAACTATGAATGATGAATAGAGGCCACTCAACATCATTCATCATTCATCATTCATCATTCATCATTCATCATTCATCATTCATCATTCACAACATGCAGGTTGTCGTTTTTGGCAAGCAACTCAAAGAGAAAGATATTCCACAGGTGCAGGAAGTCTTCGATATGCTTTATCAGGAAGGTATCACTACCTACGTATTTGCGCCGTACCTGAGTTTGCTGGAAGGCAACATACAATTGCGGGGGCCTCATGCGCCTTTTGAAGACTACCGGGCATTCAAGGTACACCGTATTGATTTTGTTATAACACTCGGCGGCGATGGCACCATGCTCAATGCCGTAACCCTCGTGCGCGATGCCGGCGTACCTATGCTGGGCATCAACCTGGGCCGCCTCGGGTTCCTGGCCACTATTGAAAAAACGTATATCAAGGATTCCATACTGAAACTGAAAAGGGGGCAATATGTCATTGAAGAACGCAGTACCCTCTACCTGGAAAGCAGTCCCCAGATATTTGGAGACATCCCCTTCGCCCTCAACGACTGCACCCTGCTCAAACGCGATACCTCTTCCATGATTACCATTCATACGTTTCTGAACGGTGATTACCTGAATTCGTATTGGGCCGACGGGATCATTATTGCTACGCCCACAGGCAGCACCGGGTACTCGCTGAGCTGCGGCGGACCGGTTATTTTCCCGGACTCAGGCAACTTTGTGCTCACGCCCGTTGCGCCGCACAACCTCAATGTACGCCCCATCGTTCTGTCGGACGAGTCGGTCATCTCCTTCGAAATAGAGGGCCGTGCCGACAATTTTATTTGTACCCTCGATTCGCGTTTCGAACTCATCAACGGCCAGCACCAGCTGGCTGTCCGCAAAAACGACTTCCCGATTCGTTTCGTTCAACTGCAGGATGTCACTTTTCTCAATACGATCCGGCAGAAATTAGGCTGGGGAGAGGATGTGAGAAATTGAAATACCGCTCATTCACTGATACCGCTCAAAAAAACGGAATCATTTTGATATCCGGCTTATTTGTACCCCCGCACCGTCCACCTTACCTTCCCACCCAGCGGATCCTTCGCCAATCCAAATGTTTTGCCCTTTTTTACTATATTCAAATCGTGCAATTGCTGATCCGCCGGCAGGCAAATTTTGCCCTGCGCCGCTGTTCCATTCGCCGAAAACACCACTAATTCCAGGTTCGACCAGTCCATTTCATCGGTGGATTGTGCCAGTCCGATATGTGGAATAACCGCGCCGTCGCGCACCAGCATAACCACGGGCACTGCGCCGGCTTCTATCCTGTGCCAGCCGGCGGCATACACTTTTTTGCTTTGATAATCAATCCATTGTCCCGGCGGCAGGTACACGTCGCGGCTGTACACGCCTTCTTCAAAAAGCGGGGCCACAAGAATATCCGAGCCGAACAGATACGCATTGTCTACCAGCCAGGAGCCCGGATCGTCCGGGTATTCCACAAACAAGGCCCGGAGCATGGGCAATCCTTTTTCCGTGCTGTATTTTGACTGTGCATAGATGTAGGGCATCAGCCGGTATTTCAATTCGATGGCCGTGCGGAAGGTATCCTGAAAACCTTCGCCGTATTCCCAGGGTTCTTTCGGCGCCTGGCCGTGGCAGCGCGTATGCGAAGTCAGGATACCCATGCCGAGCCAGCGTTTGTACAATTCGGCGGGCGTTTTTTTGACAAATCCGCCGACATCGTGGCTCCAGAACGAGAACCCGGACAAGCCCAGCGACAGTCCGCCGCGCAACTGCGCCTCCATGCCCATATCGGTGGTTTCCGCGTCGCCGCCCCAGTGCAGCGGATAGCGCTGACTACCGGCCCAGGCGCTGCGCGCCCAGATGATGGTCTCGCCGGTGGTTTGTTTGGTAATATCTGCCACCGTTTTGTTGTAGCGCAGCGGGTACAGGTTGTGTTCGTAAAAACCGGTGCGGCCCGATGCGTACAACCCGTTGTGCGGGGCGGCTTCGCCAAAATCGACTTTGATAACCGCTACGCCGAGTTTCAGCAAACCGGCTATTTTATTTTGATACCAACTGACGGTATTGGGGTTGGAAAAATCCAGCACCGCATCTTCATACGGCAAATTGCCGCGGGCGTCTTTTACAGCCAGGCCTTTGCTTACAATTTCATTAAACAAGGTATTTTTGGGCACGAAATAAGGCAATTGCCACAGACAGGTGCGGAATCCCTGCGTTTTCAGGTCGCGGATCATACCGGCCGGATCGTTGAACCGCGACGGCGCAAATTCGTAATTGCAGCGCCAGTCCGTTTCAAACCAGCCGGTATCGAAGTGAATCACATCGGAAGGGATGCGGTTTTTGCGCAGTAGCGCCGCCACACGGCGACCGTCGGCTTCTGAAAAATAGGTAATACGGCTCATCCACAGGCCGAAAGACCACAGCGGTGGCATGGCAGGTTTGCCCGTCAGGTTGGTGTACTCGTCCAGGATGTCTTTCGGATCGCCAAGAAATACAAACAGGTCCAGCGCATCGTCGCCGATCATCAGGGCGTTGCTGGCGCCGAATGTGGCCCCGAAATCGCAGGTAATCGGCGTGGATGTGTGCATAAACATGCCGTAACCCCTGCTGCTCATAAAGAATGGAATCGGTTTGTACATTTCGGTGTTTTCCACACCGTTGGCATCGTCCGTCCACAGCACCACTTTTTGTCCGTATTTATTCAGTTTGGTAAAAGACTCGCCGCAGCCGAAGATTTTTTCATCGGGCGACAGCGAAAACACCGCCGCCACACTGCGCGAATAATCCGTCGAGCGGCGCACGTAGGAAAAAGGCAGGGTCGGATAAAAGGATTTCCCTACATCCGTAGTGTTGCGGGTGGAGGTCAGCAGTCGGCCATCGGCGTCGCGAAACTCTAATTTCCAGGGATGCTCCAGGATGGTCACGCTGCCGAAACGGCCCGTGTAGCGGTGGCCGCCCGCTATTTTGGCGTGTTGCCAGGAAGCGTCGCGGCCGGGTTCTTTCACCAGCATCAGCGACGGCTCGCCGGTAGCGTATTGTGGTCCCGTCTGCGCCCGGACCCGCACGGTGCGCGGCGATACGAATTCGATGGAAAACGGCAGCGCCGGATTGGGCGCGTATTCGCCGGACGGGAACTCATTCGGGCCTGCCGGTCTCAAACCCACCATCATATTGTCGAACGCATGGTTGACATGGTACAGGGAGCGCTGCCAGATCAGTTGCCCTGCGCCGGTGGCGGGGTTGAAACCTGCCAGGCTGTCCGCAACAAAATAGGTGTTGTTCAATTCCCGGAAATCGCCGCTGATGTCGATGGGTTCGTTGAGCACGCGTTGTGCGAAAGAAGTTTCCGCTAAAACCAGCAGCAATAAGGCTGAAAAAACGCAATTTATCCGTGTGTTCATCGTGAGTGGTGAATCGTGAGTCGTGAGTAGTGAGGCCGTTAGAAGCGGCGGATGAGAATGACGCCTGTGATGATGAGCAGTACGCCTAATAAGCGCGGCAGGTTAACGGCTTTGACCGGTACTCCCAGCAAACCATAGTGATCGAGTACGAGCGTAATCAGCATTTGCCCTGCAATGATGAGACTAAAGGTCAACGCAACGCCCAGCCGGGGCACTAACAGGATAACGGCTGT
>JALHMA010000305.1:0-4661 GCA_022844265.1 Saprospiraceae bacterium
AACTATTTATAATGAAAGAACAATCTACAAACGACGATTTGGCAACAATGCCGGCAACCTTGGCCCATTTCCCTGAAGTTTTTTCCCTGCAAGGAAAAACCGCGCTGATCACCGGTGGCGGCAGTGGTATCGGCTTTGATATTGCGAGATGTATGGTTGCTGCCGGCGCGCAAGTGGTGATTACGGGCCGTCGGGTATCGGCCCTTCAGGAAGCCGTTGCAAAGCTCGGAGCACGGGCGCAGTTTGTCGTCAATGACGTTGCGGAGTTAGACGGCCTGGATCAACTTGTGGAACAGGTTGAAACCAACTACGGCCCGATTGATATTTTGGTCAACAATGCAGGTATCAATATGAAAAAACCCGCTTTGGAGGTCTCAGATGAAGATTTTCACCGCATTTTACACACTAACCTTCATGCTGTGTTTGCCCTGACGCGCGCCTGCGCCCGGCGTATGGTGGCCCGAAATTCCGGCTCCGTGATTATGATTTCTTCCATGGCGGCCTATTACGGATTGGACCGTGTGGTGGCGTATGCCGCATCTAAATCCGGGGTGGAAGGTATGGTTAGAGTACTGGCATCCGAATTTTCAAAATTTAATGTCAGGGTGAATGCCATAGCGCCCGGTTTTATTGAAACCAGTATGATGCAAACGGCTATGCGCAGCGATCCGGACCGGATGAATAAAGCCCTCGGCCGCACACCTATCGGATATTTTGGGAAACCGGAAGACATTGGCTGGGCAGCCGTTTTTCTGGCTTCGGATGCGGCGGGGTACATTACCGGTGTTTCGCTGCCGGTAGACGGCGGTAATTCAATTGGATTTTAATGTATTTCTTTACCACATAGAAACATAGGACAATCACATAGATCACATAGCCCGATTTGATCTCCGATTTTCTATGTGTACTATGTGATTGTCCTATGTTTCTATGTGGTAAAGAGATACATTTTAAGGACCTTTTTCCCTTTGTGTTTGCATTTTTTCCTTTACTGACATGAAATCGAAAAGCAATACCCGAACATCTGCGCCTTTTATTACGGATAACTTCTTGCTTCAAAGCGAAGCAGCGCGCCATTTATATTTTGATTATGCGCAGCACATGCCGGTGATCGATTACCACAATCACTTGTCGCCTGGGGATATTGCTGCGGACACTATTTTTCAAAATCTTACACAGGTCTGGCTGAACGGCGACCATTACAAATGGAGGGCCATGCGCGCGAACGGCGTTCCGGAAGCATACTGTACCGGCGACAAACCGGATGTGGAAAAATTTGAAAAATGGGCTGCAACGGTTCCGGCCACGATCAGAAATCCCTTGTTTCACTGGACGCACCTGGAACTCAAACGTTATTTCGGTATCGACGTTTTGCTCTCTCCTGAAACTGCCGTGGAGGTTTATGAAACCTGCAACGCCTGTTTGCAAACGCCGGAGTATTCCGTGCGCAACCTCTTGCGGAAGATGCAGGTCGAAGTAATGTGCACCACCGACGATCCCGTAGATACCCTTGAATCCCATCAAAAAATTGCCACAGACGGGTTTGAAATAAAGGTATTACCTGCATTCCGGCCCGACAAAGCTATGGCGGTGGAAGATCCGCTCGCGTTTAATCACTATGTCGCGCGGCTGGAACAATCTGCCGACGTTGCCATTACCGGGTTCAACGATTTTCTGGACGCCCTGAAAAAACGCCACGACTTTTTTGCCGAAATGGGCGCCTGTGTTTCCGATCACGGTCTGGAAGAACTGTACGCGGAAGACTATTCGGATACGGACATCCAGCATATTTTTGCCAAAATCCGGGCCGGCAAGCCGCTGGGAGTTTTAGAAATCCGCCAATTCAAATCGGCGATGCTGGTGTATTTCGGAATATGGGACTGGGAAAAGAACTGGACGCAGCAATTCCACCTCGGCGCTTTGCGCAACAACAACTCCCGCATGACGGCCCGTATCGGACCTGATACAGGCTGGGATTCTATCGGCGATTTTTCCCAGGCGCGCGCCCTGGCTAAATTCCTCGACCGGCTCGATTCCGGCAATCAACTGGCCAAAACCATCCTGTACAACGTCAATCCTTCGGACAATGCGCTGTTTGCCACGATGATCGGCAATTTTAACGATGGCTCGCTGGCCGGAAAAATACAATGGGGCTCGGGCTGGTGGTTCATGGATCAAAAAGACGGCATGGAAAGCCAGATCAATACGTTGTCCAATATGGGCCTGCTCAGCCGTTTTGTGGGCATGCTCACTGATTCGCGCAGTTTTCTTTCTTTCCCGCGCCACGAATACTTCCGCCGCATTTTGTGCAATATGATCGGGCGGGATATGGAGAACGGGGAACTGCCCCGCGATTATCCGTGGATGGGTGGGATTGTGCAGGATATATGCTATAACAATGCGCGGGCATATTTCAATTTTTGATTTGGTTATTAGTTATTCGTTATTGGTTATTAGTGGTGGTAGTGAACCTTCCGTACTAATACTGGGCTACACAATAAGGCGTGCCTGACATTTCTACAGGTGGTCCACTACCACCACTAATAACGAATAACGAATAACCAATAACCAATAACCAATTCACACCCTCGACACTGGAATTTTCACCACCGAAGGCACCAGTGGTTTTTGATCCGGGTTCTTCTTTTTTTCTTCTTTATCGTACTTTTCGATGATTCGGTTGATGTCGTTCCAGCGCAGTCGGCCTTTGACACTGACAAAAACAAATTCGTCGGGTGAATTCACCAGCACAACAATTTTTTTCAATACGTTCCCGCGTTCTTTTCCCATGACCCGAACGTGTGTTTTGCCTTCGCGCACAACCACCAGATCTTCCAGGTGACGGCGTTTTGCTTTCCGGGTAAAACGTTTCATGTCGCGGTCCGTAACAGGATTTTCGTTGTTTTCATAAAGCATGAACCGCACTTTATTCACATGTCGGAGGAGTTTGCGGTCCTGTTTTTCCGGCAGAAACCAGGAGCCTGCTTCCACTACCCAACTGGGTACGGTGAGGGCCATTCCGTCGTAATCCTTGTATTTCCAGTACAACCAACCGTCTTGTGCCGGCAGCGTATGGACTAAAAAAAGCAGGCAAATACTACTAAAAATTGCTTTCATGGCGCTTGGATTTAGTCTTTGGATTTCGTTTTTGCTTTCACTTTATCTAAGTGCTCGGCGCCATCGATGTCGAGGGTTTTGGACAATTGCGAGATTTTATCCAGGTCGATTTTCCCGATAAAACTCAGCATGGTAAATTCATCGGGCGAACCGACCAGCAACAATAATTCTTCGATGATATTGCCGCTGTCTTTTACCCAGATGCGGACGTTCTCTTTGCCGTCGCGCACAGTAAGCAGTTCGGAATATTCGTTTTGTGGTACGCGCGACAGGGCCGATTTGTACATTTCCAGTCCGTCGCCGATGCTGTCGGCGGTGAGTACGCGCAGGCCGCCGAGGTCTTTCACAATTTCGCGCACTTTATTCCAGTCTTCGTCGTCAGTTTCGATTTTAGAAACCATCTGGAACATTTTCGGACTGACGAACACCATTGTGAAGCGTTCGTCTTCCTGGTATTGGTTGAAGAAACGGGTGATACCGTCGTTTTGCGCCGCAGCGCTCAGGATAGTTACCAGCACAAAAAGAGGTAACAGGAACAATTGCTTTTTCATAGACTCAATTTTGTTTTTGTTTGAAATTATTAAGAGGGGTTAAAACCCCGTAGTAAGGTATTTGTACTCACTCCCGGCTGAAGCCGGGAGTTATTGAAAAAGCGTTTTGGATCAATCAATATCGAGCGGCTTGTATCAATAACCATCGGCTTCAGCCGGTGGTTAGTCAACAAATGCTATAGAGGGGTTTTAACCCCATTGATCACACAAGAGGTATAATGCCGTTTTATTTAGAAACTTCAATCAATACCCAATCACCCCTCACTGTCTTTTTTCTTTTTGAAAATTTTATCCACGTTATCCAGGTGCGAGGCGCCTTTCGCGGCTTCCTGGCGACCTTTTCGCAGTTTGGAAGAAACCAGCGCCAGGGCGGCTTTTATCTCCGCGATCGCCTGTTCTTCTTCTTCGTTTAGTTGTGTTGTTTTTTGTTGTTTGGCATACGTCTTTTTCTTGCGGATCACGACCGGGGCCGGTTCTGATTGTGCTGCCAGCGGAGGGTTTTCAGCAGGAGTCAGTTTATTTTGCGGTGTGGTTTGTACCGGATTTTCGATGTTTTCTGCCACATATTCGTTCTTCGGATCGGGCTGTACCGACCACCACCAGCCGGCGCTCAGCAACAAGGCAACGGATGCTGCAACAGCCCAGGGTTTCCAGTTGTATTGTACGGGTTGGATAGCGGTTGCTATTGTTTTTTTGCTGAATTCAACCGACTGTTCTTCCCGGAACACCTGAAACAGGGGCGCATATTGGCGCAGGCCGTCAGCCACTTCATTGGAAGCGAAATACGTTTTTAACATACGTTCTTCTTCCAGCGTCGTGTCGCCTTCCCAGTATTTTTCCAGCAGTGCTTCTATGTGCTTGAGATGTAACATGGTATTTGTTTATGGTTTATGGTTTATGGTGTTTAGTGTTTAGTGTTTCGGGCGCTTCGCCCAAGCCACTCACTGTTGCCCCTCTCTCACCCTCTCACTTCTCTCACTCTCTCACTTCTCT
>JALHMA010000305.1:4761-7144 GCA_022844265.1 Saprospiraceae bacterium
TCTCTCACTTCTCTAAAATCCTTTCCCGTATCGTTTTTCTGGCGCGGTGCAGGTTTATTTTGACCTGTTCGAGCGATATAGAAAGGGTTTCTGCGATTTCATCATAACTCAACTCTTCAATATCGCGCAGGTGCATCACAAGTCGTTGTTTCTCAGGGAGTTCCTGCATCATCTTTCTGATACCGGCTGCGAGATCGCGGCTTTCCGCAGCATCTGCCGGGCTGATAAGGTCCGTTTTCCGTTCATGGAGGCCATCCAGCGGCGCGGTTCTGCGCAGGGACTGGCTTCGGGTTTTATCGAGCGAGCGGTTGCGGGTCAGCGTCATACACCAGGCTTCCCAGTTCTGCACGTTTTCTGTTTGGTCGGGCGCCGTTTTCCACACTTTTTCCAGGACTTCCTGCACGACATCCTCGGCTTCGTGGACGCTACCGGTAATGCGCAGGGCAAAACGGTAGAGTTTGTGCCGGATAGGGAAAACCTGTTCGTGAAAGATGGTCCAATTCATATAAGTAAAAAGGCAAAAATGCAAAGGGCAAAAGGCAATATTAGTCAATGAGTTACATAGGATTCAACATCCACTAATTTTGCCTGCTTACTTCATGTTTGACAGGTGCTATTGGGCGCGTTGTTGTGGAGAAGACGCGCCTGATGCAGCGATGTTACAGCCCTTTGCGTTTTTTTGCAAATAAATTTTCCACCAAAGACCAAAAATTTGGGTCGCTGCTAAAAAAATCTTGGTAACAAGCCGTATTGCCGTTACTTTTGAACGTGCAATTATTGGGATGTGCCAAAAGGCCCAGCGGGCCTATATCTTTGTAGTAATGCCAAAGAAAATTTCACCCGGCCCAGCGGGCCGGTATCTATTGGATAAAGATGCCGACCCGCTGGGCCGGGTGCCAAATCTAATCCGTCAACCCTACAAAGATATAGGCCCGCTGGGCCTTTTGACATAATCCCATATACCGTACCATTTGAAATACACCCATCCCAAAGCGACTTTTCAATTTTCAAATTCACCTTTTATGAAGAAATTACTTTTCAGCGTAGTAGCGTTCTGTATATTTTTTACCGCCTGTAAAAACGATAACGCGGCGGTCAGCAATGCACCTCAAGCAGGTTTGCAATTGGTTGCGGAAGCCAATCCGGCCTGGCAATATGAAAACCTGCGTTTATATCCGATTGTGGCCGACGCCGCTTTGCTGGAAGGCCAGGCCAATCTCAGCGGTCTGAAAACCCTGGCGGAAGGTATGACCACACCGGGCTTTCGGATCACGGAACAAAAACAATTTGGCCGCAGCGACGACCGCACGTACAACCTGCTGACGGTGCAAAATAAAAGCCAGGACACCATTTTTATACTTTCCGGCGATGTGGTGACGGGTGGCAAACAGGATCGCGTGATCGCGCAGGATCAAATTGTGATGCCCGGAACGGTGCGCAACATGGATGTTTTTTGTGTGGAGCAGGGCCGCTGGTCGTCTAACGACACCCTTTCCACACCCGCTAAACAAAAATTATACGCCTTCAGCGGTTATTACAGCGTGGCCAGTCCAAAGGTCCGGCAAGCCGTTCAACGCACCGGAAGCCAGCAGGAAGTCTGGGCAGCCGTTGCGAGCGTAACAAAAGCCAATGGCGCTACTTCTGCGACATCCACGTATGCCGCATTGGAGACAGCCAATGAGCAAAAAAACAAGCGCGATGCTTACCTCCGCTTTTTTGAAGGAAAATTAGACACTGAACCGCAGGTGGTCGGCATGGTAGCCGTTTGTGGCGACCAGATTCTGGGCGTCGATATTTTTGGGAATACCGACCTGTTCCGCCGGGAATACACATCCCTGTTGCACGGTTATGTGACCGAGGCCGCTACGGCACAATGCCAGCAAAAGGCAGCCGAATCAGCGGTCAGAAACGCTTTCGGAAAAGTGGCTGCGCTCGCTAATCCCGATGCGAAAACAACAGAGGGAGCGGGCAAGTTTGTGCTGGGAACGCACTGGGTTCACCTGTTTAGCAAATAGTGACGATATTAATTGATATTAAGATATTGGGATATTATCACTCCATTTATTGAATGTCAATAGAATATCCCAATATCCCAATATCTTAATAATTTTGCCCTATAGCTAATACTGCAATTCCAGTATTTCCGTCTGCTTGCCGCCCTGCGTGACGGCTATGTAAAGCCGTCCAAACTCATTGTCGGCGATATTCTGGTACTGGAATTTGCCTGCCAGTTTATTCAGCAGTTGGGGCACCGTGTTCTGGTGTCCCACGCTCAAAAATTGTTCTCCCGGATGCCGGGAAAGCGTCTCTGTCAGCCAGTTTTCCAGGGAATCTGCTTTAACCTGCGACAACGGAATGCCGGCAATTTTTTGCTGCACGGCTT
>JALHMA010000306.1 GCA_022844265.1 Saprospiraceae bacterium
CAACCAATACAAAGACCATACAGTTAAACATTTTCTGCCCTGTTTAATAAATGGCGATATTCAAGTACTCGGAATTTGGACACATAAAAACAACTCCCCCAATTTCGGCTACATAGGACAAGTATGGAAATATTTGCAAGTCAATAAAGAGAAGTTTGATAATGTGATTATTGCAGGTGATTTTAATAGTAATACCATTTGGGATGAATGGGATAGGTGGTGGAATCACACTGATGTAGTAAAAGAACTTAAGGAGATTGATATAGAGAGCCTTTATCACAATTATTTCAAGGAGGAACAAGGCAAAGAATCCCAACCCACATTCTTTTTACATAGAAGTCTGGCGAAACCTTATCATATTGATTACGTGTTTGCCAGTGAGGTTTTCTCAAGCCGCTTGTCAAAACTTGAAATTGGCAAAGTGGAAACGTGGCTAAAAATAAGCGATCATTTACCGTTGATTTGTGAATTTAACAAGGCTCAAAGCGCCACGCCTGGGTCTTAAGACTGCCGTACTCTCCCTTTAGCAGAATAACACCTCAATAACCAAAACAACCCCAAAGTCGTTATCTTAGCTGCGTAAACGTCACTTCCTATGGATAAAGACCTGCAAGATAAACTTTTAACCCTCCTCCTTCCGTACCATCCGGTGCGCATCGGAATCTTTGGCTCCTATGCGAGGGGCGAAAACAAAAAGAAAAGCGATTTGGATATCCTGGTCAAGTTCAAAGACCGGATAGGTTTATTGAAACTGGTTCAGATAGAACAGGCGCTTTCCGACAGTCTTGGAATACCTGTTGATTTAATCACGGAAAATGCTTTGAAAAATCCGCGATTGATGAAATCCATAGAACACGACTTAATTACAATCTACGAATGAAGAAGGATGACCGGATCTACTTCTTGGGAAACTGCCATCAACGATATTCCAGGACTGGTTTTTGAAATACAATCAATTATCAGAGAGATCAAATAAGCAGACCAAATCAAACAACGTCACCGATGGATCGGAGAAACTTTATCAAAGCGGGCGCCACCCTCACCGGTTCCCTGGTTTTACCATTTCCCATAAAACCGGCACAAGACCCGGTAAAAATAGCCATCCTCGGCACCGGCTGGTGGGGCACCGATGTCCTGCTGAGCAATGCCCTGGCTTCGGGCCTTTTTGAAATCGTCGGCTTGTGCGACGTGAATTCGGTCTCCCTCCAACGCGCTGCGACCGTGGTGGCTGATGCAGGCTGCAAAAAGCCGAAACTATTTTCCGATTACCGGGACCTGTACCAGATGCCGGGCCTGCAGGCGGTCGTGATCGCTACGCCGACCCATTGGCATGCTTTACATTTTATAGACGCCTGCAAGGCCGGGCTGCATGTATTTTTGGAAAAACCCGTCAGTTACGACATCCGGGAAGGCCAGGCCATGCTGGAAGCGCAGCGCAAGGCCGGCAACGTGGTGCAGGTCGATTTTCCCCGAACCATGCTGGGCACGAATGAAAGGGTCAGCGATTTGATTCAAAGCGGTGCAATCGGAAAAGTATGGCAGGTACAGGCGAATATTCACAATCCCGAAGGCGGCGTGGTGGAAAAAGCGATCCCGGAAACCATTGATTTTGAAACGTTTTGCGGTCCCGCGCCGCGTGTAAAATTTATGTGTCACGAAAACGGGAAAAATCCCGCCTGGAGAAATCAGCACGACTTCAGCCGGGGCATGATGGTCGACTGGGGTATTCACTACATCAACAACGTCAGGAAAGTGATGAACCTCGGTTTGCCGGACAACGTTTCCGCGATCGGCGGCATTGCCAGAAAACTGGGCCTGGAAAACCCCGATCACCTGGATGTTCGCTTCGATTTCGGCGATTTACCGGTTTACTGGTCGCATAAGTCCTTTGGATATACGGCGCCGGTTCCGGAGCACAACATCGGCGAGTATTATTACGGAGAAAAAGCCACGATGTTTGTGGGCGACCTGGGCTGGGAGATATTTCCGGCAGGCGGCAAGGAAAAAATAGTACACGGCGATGTCCGGTTTGATATGTTCAATCCCAAAAATCTGCCATTTTACAATAAGGCCTTCCTCGATATGTACACCGAATTTGTGGAAGGCATCCGGCAAAAATCCAACAAAGGCATCACGAATACGCTGGAAGATGCCTTTAAAACAACTTCCAGCGTCATCTATGGAGATATGTCGTATCGTTTGACATCGAATTTGAACATAGATACCTCAACGATGGATATTACCAACCATGAAGAAGGCCGGAAGATGTTGAAACGGGAGTACCGGGCGCCGTACCTGCACCCCTATGCCGGTTGAGTTGAGGTGACATCTGCGAGGCACGAGCAGGTGTTATCTCAACTCAAGCAAAGTGCTATACCGTCGTTCGAGATAACACCTGCTCGTGCCTCGCAGATGTCACCTCTTCACTCACAAGCACCCTTATTCAGGCTGATCAAGACCTCAAGTTTCGATGACATGCGTTTTCAGCAACACCCAGTCGCGCGGCGTAAAGCGGGTTTCGTTGGTGTCCGGGTCTTCTTCTATCTGAAGGTGTCGCCCTACGAGATAAATATCGGCACGGGCGCCGTCCGGCTCGGCCAAATCAACCCGAAACCAGCGCTGTTGTACCAGGTTATCAAAAAACAAATTGCGCAAATTGCGCCAATGCGGAACGAGTTCGCGGTAGCCGCTCTCCTGCACGTAATATTCATTGTTCTTAAAGGTGGTAATGACATCCGTGAAAGAGCGAAAAAATCGCAGTGTACCATTGCTATCCAAACGATTGGCCTCCGCCCACTCTATACTTGCCGCACTAAAATCCCCTTCGGTATCGTAAAACAAGCGGTCGATATCCTGGGTAGAAATCGCTTCACCAACCTCTTCAACGGGAATTCGCAAAACTTCTATCGGCGCATCGGTTTCACTGGGATAATACAGTGGTTGGACTGCCGATTTAAAGGCCTCTAACAAGGCGTCCGGGCTGTATGAAATAAGCTGTAATGCCATATTGATAATATTTTCTACAAATGTCTTGAAATCCTGTTTTCAGGATATTTTTTTAATATTACCAATAAGTAAATTTTATTTCGCTTAATATTAAAGACTTTCTAAAACTATACTAAAATGAAATATGCACTTCGAATGCACTGCTTTCCTACACGCACAATAGTTGTTGCCGCGTTATTTACCTTTTTATTCTTGTACTCCTGCGGACAAAAAGCAATTCCTCATTCCAATGCTCCGGCGGCCTCCAGCCCCATCGCGGATGCCGGATTCATCTACAAGACATACAGGGTTAAAAAAGGTGACAGGATCATTTCCAGATCAAACTACGCCGATAAACTATACGGTTTCTGGCTGGGGCAGTGCATTGCCAACTGGACAGGCCTCGTCACTGAAATGGATAAGATCGGGAATATCGGGGAAATCCAAACGGGGGCTTTTTACACCCGAAATGACTGGGGAAAACCCGACCAGCCGAGTATCTGGGGGGCGGGAGTGCCGAGCAACCTGTCGCCCACCATCGATTTTGTGCTGGAAAAAGAAGGCGGCCTCTGGGGCTCGGACGACGATACGGACATCGAGTACATGTATCAGCACCTGCTGTACACCAATAAAACCCCGGTGCTGACAGGACAGCAAATTCGGGAAGGCTGGCTGAAACACATCAAAGCGGAAGAGGAGAACTACTTGTGGGTATCCAATCAAAAAGCGTTCGATCTGATGAAAAGCGGACTGGCGCCGCCTGCCACGGGGCATCCGGACAATAACCCTGAATTCGACATGATCGATGCGCAACTGACCACTGAAATTTTTGGTCTTTTTGCACCCGCCCGGCCGGATATTGCTTTAAAAATGGCGCAATTGCCCATTCAGACGACCGCGCGTTTCAATTCGGAATGGATTTCCGAATTTTATGTCAGCATGTACGCCCTGGCCTCTTATGTGGATGAAAACAAACCGGTTAAAGACAATATCCGGTGGATGGCAGAGATGTCGCGCAAACGGCTGCCCGACGATTCTTATTCCGCCAAAATGTATGATTTTGTAAAAAGCAGGTACCAGGCCGGTATCCCCTGGGAACAAACCAGGGATGAAGTGTATCAAAGGTACCAGGTGGAGCAGGCAGACGGTTATGATATCACCTCGAAAAACAGGTATTGCAACGGTTGTTTCGCTGCAGGCATCAATTTCGCAGCCAGCCTTGTGAGTCTTTTTTACGGCGAAGGCGATATCAAAGAAACGATTAAAATTGCCGCTCTGGCAGGTTGGGATTCCGATAATCCCACGGCCACCTGGGGTGGACTATTGGGTTTTATGCTGGGTAAAGAAGGTGTGGAAAAGGCTTTTGACCGGAAGTTTGCCAACAAATTCAACATCCACAGAACCCGGATTAACTTTTCCAATGATGGTATCGATACCTTTGAAAACATGGCGCAAAAAGGCGTTTTTATCATTGACCGGGTGGTGCAGGAACAAATGGGCGGCGGCGTGGACCTGAAAAAAAACCTATGGTACATTCCTGATATCAAACCATGAAATTGCCCGTACAACCCGGCGCAGCCCTAAAAAGCGCATTACACCTTTGACAAATTCCAATTTTCTTCGTTTTTTGCCTCCCAAAAAATCAACATGACGAAAACATCCCTCACCCTTTTCTGGGTCATCTGGCTCATAGACGTACTGATCACTTTGTACGGATACCGGGAGTTTCTTCAGGGCATGTTCGGCCAATACGCCGCGCCAAGTTCTAAATACATTTCCATGTGGGTTGTATTGTTCCTCATCGCTGCGTTGGTGATCGGCGGCAGCCTGTATTTCAAAAACCAGGGGAATACTGCTATTGCCTTTTCGGTAGCCTCCGTTCCGCTTGTGCTGGCGTTACCTTATGCATTGTGGCTGGCCGTGGTGCTGCTGAGCGGAAAAAATACGCGATGGAATTAATCCTACTTCATCAGTCAAATCCTCTCAATCAAGGTCAACTATGTTTGTCTACAATTACATCTATATGTGCCTGTACATCGGCATTTTTCTTTATTTTCAATGGATCGGGGCCGCTATGCCCGATATTTTGCCCCAACTGAATATGTGGGTGAGTTATGCATTCCTGCTCTGGGGTACGTACACGGCGGGCCGGATTATCGTGGATTGTATCGTGCTGAATTCCAAAGGACAAATGACAGCGGTACATGTGCGCAACGGCATCCTGCTGGCGCTGATGCATTTTTTGCCCACCTTCCTGATGTCGGTTTTTATGCTGAAAGAAGGGTTTAAGTAAACATGAATCAATAAATCACCTCCTCCCGCAGATACCGCTGTACATAGTCTTCAATGCCTTCCTCCAGACCGTAAAAAGGTTCGGTATAACCCGCGCTGCGCAGTTTGCTCATATCCGCTTCCGTAAAATACTGGTACGTGTCGCGGATATCGGCAGGCGTGTCGATGAATGAAATATTCGGTTCCAGGTTCATGGCCCGGAACGTGCCGGTTGCCAGGTCCAGGAACGTACGCGCCTTGCCGGTACCGAGGTTGTAGATCGCGTTGGCGGGATATTTTTCGAGGAAAAAAAGCAGCACGTCCGTCAGGTCTTTCACATAGATAAAATCGCGGCTTTGTTCGCCGTCCTTAAAATCGGGGCGGTGTGAGCGGAAGAGTTGCATGGCGCCGGTCGATTTGATTTTCCGGCAGGTGTGAAAAATAACGGAAGCCATGCGCCCTTTGTGGTACTCGTTCGGGCCGTACACGTTAAAAAATTTGAATCCTGCCCATTGCGGCGGCGCCATATCGCCTTTAGCGATAGTTTCCAGCACCCACACGTCAAAATCCTGTTTGCTTTGTCCGTACGGATTGAGCGGCTTTAGCAACGGGATCAGGGCATGGTCGTCGGAATAACCGTGTTCGCCCAGCCCGTAGGTAGCGGCGCTGCTGGCGTACAGCAATGGAATCTGGAAACCCGCGCAAAGCATCCACAGCGCTTTCGAGTATTCGAGGTTGAGTTCATCAAATATGGCGACATTCATCTCGGTGGTGTCCGTACGGGCGCCGAGGTGGAAAATGGCGTCCACCTCCGTGTGGTTGCGTTCAAACCAGCGGATAAAATTCATGCGGTGCATCTGGCTGCGCACTTTTTTAAAAAACAGGTTCACCTGCTTGTCCGAACGGCTGAAATCATCCACCGCCATAATATCTGTGTAGCCTGCGTCATTGAGGCGTTTAATCATGCAGGAGCCGATAAATCCGGCAGCACCGGTGACAACGATCATTTGTAGTTATCAGTTATTCGTTATTATTACTTGAGTGGTGGCATGGGTTTAATTGAAGTTTTTAAATAAAACGGCATTATACCCCGGGTGTTATAAATGGGGTTAAAACCCCCTTTATAGTAATTGTTGACAAACCATCGGCTGAAGCCGATGGTTATTGATATAAGCCGCTCGATTTTGATTGACCCAAAATGCTATTTCAATAACTCCCGGCTTCAGCCGGGAGTAAGTACAGAGACCCTTACTTCG
This sequence comes from Saprospiraceae bacterium, assembly GCA_022844265.1. GTDB lineage: Bacteria > Bacteroidota > Bacteroidia > Chitinophagales > Saprospiraceae > M3007. The sequence continues at coordinate 6,513 of JALHMA010000306.1, forward strand.
GGGTTTTAACCCCCTCTTAATGCCGTTTTATTTAAAAACTTCAATTAAACCCATGCCACCACTAGCGCAAAAGTACTGCCTTCTCATCAACTTGAGGGGATGCATGAACAAAATACCGAACTGCCGGTTTCAGATTGCTGTATTATTCACTTCAAACTAACGAAATGTTCCACCTGAAAGAAGGCGACCCTGCCCCCGATTTTGTTGCACCCAATGAAAAAGGCGAACAAGTGAGCCTCGCCAACTATAAAGGCAAAAAATTAGTGCTTTATTTTTACCCGAAAGACGACACGCCCGGTTGCACTGCTGAAGCCTGTAGCCTGCGCGACAACTACCAGTCTTTTCTTTCCAAAGGTTTTGATGTGCTGGGCGTAAGTCCCGATTCCGTCAAAAAACACGTCAAATTTCAGGAAAAATACAGCCTGCCTTTTGCCTTGCTGTCAGACGAAAGCCATGCCGTGTCGGAAGCCTACGGCGTCTGGGGCGAGAAAAAATTCATGGGCCGCGCCTACATGGGCATTCACCGCACCACCTTCATAATCGATGAAAATGGCAAAATTGAACGCATCATCGCCAAGGTGAATACGGATAACCATGCGGA
>JALHMA010000307.1 GCA_022844265.1 Saprospiraceae bacterium
GAGCAGGTGACATCTCGGAACGGTAATATTTTGATGAGATGACGTCGTTTCGAGATGTCACCTGCTCGTACCTCGCAGATGACACCTCTTCACTAGCGCTAAGTTGACGACATTAGACTGACAGTCACCGCCTCACTAACGCATCAGTTATTATAGAGCCGGGGAACCAACCTCGCATCACTCCACCCGCCCGCAACGTGCCTCCAGCCCCTCAAAATCCCCTTCCGACCAGCCCAGTTCCCGCAAATGCCGCCGCGCATTTTCCAGCCCGAAATGATACGCCCAGGGTGGCCCCTCGCCGCACCAGGCCAGCCGGAAGGCGGCTTCTGCGGCCTCAATGGCTGCGGCTTGGTTGCCTGCATCCTGCTCGATCTGGCAGAGGACATTGGAGGCATCGGCGTGTAAGAGCGGATACGGCCCACGCTCGGCGGCTTCCCAGACATCGGCGAGCAGTTCGCGGGCCAGTTTGGTGTCACCTTGCTGCCGCGCCAGTTCTGCCAGCGCGGTGAGGGCGGGCAGTTCTTCCTGCACGAAGTGGATGGCGCGGGCGCGGGTGAGGGCGTGGTGGAGGCGTTCGTGAGCGATGGCGTAGTCGCCGAGGGCGAGGGCAGCCTGGCCCTGTAGGCAGGCAGAACGGATAAAGTCGCGTTCGTATCGCTCGACCTTCGCCAGTTCCCAGGCGCGGTCGGCGTGGGTTTTGGCATCGGCAGGGTTGGAAAACCAGAGGGCATGTTGGGCGAGGAAGGAATGAACAACCCCTTCAAATTGTTGATGGTTTATTTCAATAAAAATCTGCCTCGATTGTTCCAAAAACGCCTGACTTTCCTCAAATTGCCCTGCTGCTGCCAGACCGAGACAGTATAAACTGACTGCTTCATCAAGTCTATTTTTTTCAGTTCGACAAATATCCAATGCTCGCTGCGCCGCATCGGCGGCCTCCCGCAGGCGCCCGGAGTGGCGGAGGGCAGTGGAGATGTTGCAGAGGCCAATAGCTAAATTCTCTTTATTCCCTTTCTCATAAATTTCATTACCTTTTTCAAAGAAAAAACTACTTTTCCCCGGCTCGCCGCTGACTTGATAAGCCAGCGCGAGGGAATTGTAGGTATATGCCAAACCCTCCTCTTTAGATAAACGTGGCGGCTTGTCTAATCCGTCCGGGAAGAGTTTTTCCAATAATTCCGCTCGCTGGCGGCTTGCACCCAAGCGGTACAAAGTGGCATACTCAATTCTATTTGAATACAAATCACAAGCCTCCTCAAACCTCCCCAAACCAATCAACGCATGGTACAACTCAATCGCAGGAGTCAAGTCTTCGATGGAATTGATATCATCTTCCTCAATCTTCGGCACGGCCTCGAAATAGCCCTGCAAAGCCGAATACGCCACCTGCTGCACCGCGCTGCCCGCCAGCGTCCATGCCACGCCGCGCACCACCGGGTGCAGGTCGTAGCGGTTGCTTTTGCGCTCCCAACTGAGGATGCCGCGGTCTTCCAGTTCGCCTAAAACCTTGTCTAATGCGGTCGAATCTGCGCAAGGTTTGTCCGCATCGCCTGTGCATACAGCCACCAGTATGTCGTACTGCGTCGGCATCCGAAATGCAGCGATGGTCTGCAAAACCCGCATTTCGGCCTCGCTCAAACCCTGAAAAGCGAACCGGAGGATATGGGTTTTGGCCTGGATCAGTTTCATTTCAAACGGATTGAAATCCGGGTTTTGCTCGTGCCAGCGGTCAAAATCGCCGGGAGCGGGGCGAAAACGCGCTATTTCGCCCGCCAGGATTTGCAGCAATAGCGGGTGGCTCTGAAAACTGCGGAACAAACGCAGCAACTGGTCGCGCCCGCCCGTACAGCCAAAATGCCGCCAGAGGGCGAGTGCATCGTCGTCGCTCAGGCCGGTCAGGAAAATACCGGAGCAGCCGGGCAGCGGGTCACCTGTAAGCATCTGTAAATCAAACGGATAGAGGCGAGTGCTGATCAGAATCCGGCTGGCCCGCACCTGCGTGAGTTTTTTCAAAAACTGCCCGGCGCGGGGGTCGGCGGTTTTGCGGAGGCGGTGGCCGTCGAGAAAGGTTTCCTGCTCGGCTTTGCTCAGGCCATGCGCCCGGGCTATAAAATTGGCGGTGTGCCGGTCGTATTGGTCGTCGTCCAGCATGCGGGCGGCGTCCGCATGGGCGTAGGCGATCAGGATGCGTTCCAGTCCGTCGAGCACGAGCAGGTGCGGCTCGCGGTCGAGGATATGCAGTAGGGCGGTTTCGCGCTCCGGTGCGGGCATTTTTTGTACCTCATCGGTACCGCGGCGACTGACATAAGCGAGGGCGCGGATGACGAAATTTTCAAAATAGGCGTCGCTTTCGTAAAAACTCCACCAGAAACGGCCTGCGAGCTGGGGCGACTCGAGTGGCGCGATGTTGGAAAACCATTCCCAGGTCAGGGCGCTTTTGCCCATGCCACCGATGGCGACGACGTTGAAAATGCGGACACTATCGAGGCCTTTTTTGCCGGTAATCCAGTCGGTCAGCACGTTCAGTTCGGGTTTCCGCCCGATGAGGCCCGTGGCTTGCGAAAGGGTGTAGGGATGGGCGATATACGGTTCCGGCGGTGTGGTCAGCGGGTGGACGTAGTGGTATTGTGGCGGGGCGGCGGGCTGGTCGGCCTCCCATGTTGCTTTCAGTTGGCTCAGCGCCTGAATGACGTGCGCCCGCAGGTCTTCGGGGGAAGTGAAAAATGCAGCGACCCGCTCGTTGCCGATGCGCTTTTTCAAACGCTCCAGTTTTTCCGCGCCGGGGCCGGTTTCCACATCCGATTTTTTCAGATCGTGGTCGTCGTGCATGAAAAAAATCAGGCGCGGGATGCCGCGCTCCACGGCACGGTTATATTCCATTTCGGTGATGGAAATCTGGTCAGGGTTGTTGGAATCCGGCACAGAACCGTAGCGCTGTGCAAAAATGCCGATGTACACGTCGGCTTCCGCTACGAGGCGGAGCGAGACTTCGACGGCATTGGCGTTCTCTGCCGTGAGGTTTTCCATCATTTTTTCGGCAAAAACGCCCATTCGATGGCAGGCCTCTTCAACTTGCTTGCGGTGCAGCGGCAGGTCGCGGGCGGTACTGGAAATCATGGCTTTTCGGACGCGCGATTGATCGGACATGGAAACGAGTGCATTTGGTTCGCAGGTAAAGGTATTTTGATTTGTAAAATTTCGAACAACTGATTGGTATTTCAACTTCCCCGCCGCTTTAAGACTCATGCATGAAGATTTAGGCTCGCTGAATCTTGCATAGCAGCAGTTTCCAATGTAAGACATTTACAAGAGGCTTCGCATCCGGGACAGGCTAACAAAAGGGGCAGCGCCCCGATGATATTTGTAGAATGAAGTGATGAATATGGTTGGAGGGGCAGCGCCCCGGTAATATTATCGGGGCGCTGCCCCTCCATTCCCGGGTTAACTGGAAAATACTACAAATATTACCGGGGCGCTGCCCCTTTGCCAATCATCTTTGTACGTCCGATTTTACGCAATTGTCTTACTTTAGAAATTGCTGATTGCATGGAGAATCCTTATATAAACCCCTGAAAATAAGCCTTTTCCACCGAAAAATCGAGTTCAGGCTGCTCCTCTGACAACTGCTCGATCGCCACCAGTTGCGCCCTGGCAAAAGCCCGGTGTTCGGGTGTGTCCGGGTGAAAAGGGCGGTGCCGCATGGCCGCTGCGATCTTTTCAACCCGCGTATACAACCTGCGCGTTTCCTCTGAAAAAAAAGTGTCGCTGAAAAATTGCCAGATATAATCCGCCGCGACTTCAGAGGGGTGCAACATATCATCGGCATAAAAACGGTAGTCACGGAGGTCGTCTAGCAGCAATTCATACGCGGGGAAGTAATGTGCATAGGGCAGCGCCTGGCAGATTTGTTCGCAGGCGAGCAGCAGGGTCGCTTTGCTGCGCTGGTTTTCCACCAACCCATTCCGGATGTGGCGCACCGGACTTACCGTCAGAATAACCTGTACATCAGGGTTTTGTACTTTTATTTTTTCCAGAACAGCAGTGATGCGCTCCGTCGTTTCAGCCACCGAAATGCGGCCTTGCTCAAACAGCGCAGCGGGCATTTTGTGGTTGTTGGCTACCACCTGGCCGGTGCTGCGCAACCTGAAAACATCTGCCGTTCCGAGCGTCAGCAACAGCCGATTGGTCTTTTTCAGGTGTGCTGCCGCTGTTTTTACAGCCGTGTTGATACCCGCCAGCGTTGCTGCCCGCTCAGGCCTGGAAAAATGACCGTGGTGCTCCCAACTATGCCAAAGCCCGGCATGTTCAAATAAATCTGCTGCTTCAAACGGCTGATGCTCCGGCAATAAATGCTCCAGGCAACGCGTCATGGAAATGGGGTTGTACACAATTCCAAACGGATTGATATAAATCGGAAACTTGCCGGAGCGCAGCCTGGCGCCTATATTTTCTGTAAAACAGGAGCCGATCAGCAACAATCGGTCGCTGTGTACAATAGAAAACGGCGCCCGTTGAGCCGGGAGAATTGTTCGGAAATGGTTCATTTTTGAGTTGCCCAATATTTTGGAGCAAACTTGCTACTTTTACCGCTCTTTTTTACACCCAATGGTAAACAAACGTACATGAGCCTGTTAGACCGCCTTTTTGGTCCATCAAAAAAAACGCAGCAACCCGACATCACCTTCGGGCGTTACACGGATGCCTACAAGTCGGAGGCACAGCAAGCGGCATTCGACCGCTCGCTGGAGGCATTTGAACGCGGCGAACACCTCTCGGCTTACCGCGACTTTTTATTTTTTTTGAAAGATGATCAGTCGGATCACATGAACTGGAAAGAAGAGAATGATGCGTTGATTTTTGAGTTCTGGCAGGGTTCGCGCCGGGTGACCGGATTTGCCAACAGCGAAAAAGTGAAGGTGGAAAGTAAAGTGGCGCGCGCCGACGATCTGAATGTGGGCTTTCTGCGCCGGCTGATGGAGTACAATTTTAACCTTAAATTCAGCCGCTTCGCGCTCGACCCCGACAATACCCTGTGTATTGTTTTTGATACGCATACCCTCGACGGCGCGCCGCACAAACTCCTGCAGGCCATGCGCGAACTCGCGATACACGCCGACAAACAGGACGACCTGCTGCTCGACGAATTCAAAATGCTGCGCCCGGCGGAAGAGCGCACCTACGGCGATATTTCCGATGCGGAAAAAGAAACAAAATTCAATTACCTCCGCCGGGAAATCGAGCGCGTGTTTGCTGAAATCGACGCAGGTAAACCGGACCCCAACCAGTTTCCCGGCACCTATGCCTATATGCTGCTGGCGCTGGCATTCCGGCTCGACTATCTGGTTCGTCCTGAAGGTTTTATGATGGATGTGCTGGAAAAAATACACTCCATTTATTTCGCTAAAAACAACCAGACGCCGCAGGTAAAAGTCCAGAATATCCGCAAGGAATTTCAAAAACTGCTCGACCGGCCCAAAGAGGCGCTGTTCAAAGAAATGTACCGGACGCGCAGCACCTTCGGCGTCAATCCGCCGGTGAACCACGGTACCATGGTCGGACTGATTGAAGGTGAAATGCCGAACATGGAATGGCCTATGCAGCAAAACCACGAAGCGCTGGCACTCGCGGTTCCACAATACATCGCCGGTTTTGCACTGTTTCACTACGCGCCGCCAAAGCCGGTGCGCGAGTTGCTGCATCTCTTTTTCCAGATTACGGAATCCGAATTTTTTCGGGAAATGGGTTTCGCAATTCCCTACACCGATGCGACGGGTCGCTTGAGCAAAGTCGAAATTTTGAAAGAAATCAAAAGTATTGCAGAGCGGAACCGCATCCAGTACCCCTATTTCAAACCCGATACCAATCGCCTCGATTTTGCTTCGATAGTATTGTTTGCAAAATCGTATATCCTGATTATGAAGGATTTAAATCTAAACAAAGCCGAATGAGTGATTTTGTAGAAACCTACCGCAATGTGATTGTCCAGATCGCCACTCCGAATAGTACCGGCACAGGTTTTTACCTGCGCGACCGGGGATTGATCGTTACCAATCATCATGTGGTGGAGGGCAACCGGGCCGTTGTGATAGAGGGCGTGAAATTTGGCAAACAACTGGCCCGCATTTTTTATGCCGACCAGAAATACGACCTGGCTTTTTTGGAAGGTCCGCATTTCATCGAAGAGCTGCCGGAAGTGCGGCTGGGAACAGGCAAAACACTTCGCGAACGCGACCCGATCACTGCCATCGGGCACCCGTTCGGACTGAAATTTTCGGTCAAAAGCGGCATTGTTTCCAATACCCGCGAAATCATGAACGGTATTCCCTACTTGCACATCGACGCGGCACTCAATCCGGGCAACAGCGGCGGCCCCCTGGTAGATAACGACGGAGAAATCGTGGGCATCAATACGTTTGTCATGCGCAATGGCGACAACACGGGGTTTTCACTGCCGGTTATTTACCTGCATGAATCGCTGGAAGGTTACGCCCTTGCCAATTCGGATAACGCCTGTCGTTGCACCGCCTGTTTGAATATTGTCACGTCCCAAACCACTGAAAACGGTTTTTGCAGTTTTTGTGGCAATCGGATCGAATTACCGGATTCCGTAGATGAGTATGTTCCTTCCGGAATTTCCAAAACCATTGAAAACCTGATTACCAGGATCGGCCACGATGTCATGCTCAGCCGCAGCGGCCCCAATGCCTGGGAAATCAAACAAGGCAGCGCAACCATCGTCATCACCTACCACGATAAAAGCGGTCTGCTCTCCTGCGACGCCGTGCTGTGCCAGTTGCCCAAGGAAAATATCAAACCGCTGTACGAATACTTGCTGCGCGAGAATTACAGCAACGAAGCGCTTACACTCAGCGTACACGATCAGGACATTGTGCTGTCGCTGCTCATCTTCGATCGGTACCTCAATGATGAAACGGGCATGAAGTTGCTGAAAAACCTGTTTGAAAAAGCGGATTATTACGATAATGTGCTGGTGGAGCAGTACGGGGCGACGTGGAAGACGCAGGACTAAATCAGAGGTGAGAGACATCCCGCTTGGTATTTGGCGGTATTTTGGCCTGGGTTTTTCAGGCCTGTAATGGTTATA